>NZ_QKSE01000010.1:0-172093 GCF_003234595.1 Curtobacterium sp. MCPF17_051
GGGCGGGCCTACCGTGCGCGATCGGGCGTACCTGGCGAGATCGGGCGTACCTGGTTGGATCAACACACCAGGTACGCCCGGAACGACCAGGTACCCGAAGTCCACCGTGCGGGATCGGGCGTACCTGGCACGATCGGGCACACCTGGCGAGATCGGGCATACCTGGTCCGATCAACACACCAGGTACGCCCGGAACGACCAGGTACCCGAGGTCCACCGTGCGGGATCGGGCGTACCTGGCACGATCGGGCACACCTGGCGAGGTCGGGCACACCTGGTCGGATCAACACACCAGGTACGCCCGGAACGACCAGGTATCCGAAGTCCACCGTGCGGGATCGGGCGTACCTGGCACGATCGGGCGTACCTCGCGAGATCGGGCATACCGTGCGCGAGCGGGTGTACCTGGTCGGATCAACAAACCAGGTACGCCCGGAACGACCAGGTACCCGAAGTCCACCGTGCGGGATCGGGCGTACCTGGCAAGATCGGGCGTACCTCGCGAGATCGGGCATACCTGGCGAGATCGTGCATACCTCGTCGGATCAACACATCGGGTACGCCGGAACGACCAGGTACCCGAGGTCCACCGTGCGCGAACGGGCGTACATGGGCGGAACGTGCAGCGCTCGAACGGGCCGCAGCGGCAGACCTCAGCCCGCGGCGAGGGCAGCGGCCGCGAAGTCGCGCACGGCGTCACGGGCCGCGGGCGGGTCGAGCACCACGGCACGACCCGGCAACCCGGCGACGAGCCGGACCACGCCGTCGAACCCGTGCGACGCCGCGAGCCGGATGCGCACACGACCGTCATCGTCGGGCGCGTCGGCGGTGTCGGACAGGAAGTCGGCGACCAGGGGCAGCGACGTCGAGTCGAGTTCCACCGTGACGATGACGTCGTCGGCGGCCTGCTGGAACAGCGTGTCCGGGATCACGACCTGGTCGATCGTCTTCTCGGCCGGGCGGTCGTCGACGCGCGCCTCCGACATCCGATCGAGCCGGAACGTCCGGAGCGCCTGCCGGTCGAGGTCCCACGCGCGGAGGTACCAGTCGGTGTCGATGGATTCGACCCGGAGCGGGTCGACCCGTCGGGTGCCGCCCTGGGTGCGCGGTCCGGCGTACTCGAAGACCAGGCCCCGGCCGTCGGACATCGCCCGGCGGATGGTGGCGAGGGCGACGTCGTGCAGGTCCTGCCCGACGGCGACGGTCGACGCCGCTCCCCCGGCACCGCGGGACAGCTTGGCCATGAGCGCACGGATGGCGTCACGGTCGGCGGCTTCGGGCAGCGCGGACAGGTACTGCAGGCCGGCGATGAGCGCCGAGGCTTCACGAGCCGACAGACGCGGTGAGTCGTCGATCGCCACCAGGTTGGTCAGCACGATCATGTCGTTCTGGTCGAAGTCGTCCCACGCGATGTCGAACAGGTCGCCGTGCTGGTACTGCATCGTCTCGCCGGGCACCCCGGACACCGCGATGAGTTCGACGGCACGCCGGATGCGGGCCTCGGGCACACCGAAGTGCCGAGCGGCCTCGGCCACCGAGACCCGCTCGCGGTCGATCAGGTACGGCACCAGGGCGAGCAGGAACGCGAGCTTGTCCTGCGCCTGCAGGGGTTGGGCGTCAGCCACGAACGGGGTCCTCTCCGGGGGCTGCGGCACCGTCGTCGTCGGTGTGGTCGCGCACGAGTGCACGGAGGCGCTCGTCGACCCGTGCCCGCAGGTCGTCGGGCTCGAGCACCCGGACCTCGGGCCCGAAGGCGGCGAGTTCCTCGGCGAGGATCTGCGGGTCGACGTGGTGCAGCACGAGCGCGCCGTCGGCGTCGGTCTCGGTGTCGCGGCGACGGGTCAGTCGGCGTTCGGCGTCGGAACCCGGCGTCACGGCGATGCGCGCGGTGCGCTCGGCCCAGATCCGCTCGAGTTCGGCGAGGGTGCGCTCCCCCGCGCCGACGGGAGCGGTGTGCTGCCCGACCTCGTACTGGGTGACCGGCCCGACGATGCGGGACAGCAGGTAGTTCTTGTCCGAGTCCGTCGCGAACTCGTGGGCGGCGAGCATCCACCGGCCGCCGTGCTGCACCAGGGCGAGTGGAGCCACTTCGCGCCGACGCGCGTCGTGCTGCCCCGGCGTGATGTAGTCGAAGCGCACGGCTGCACCGCGGTCGAGCGCGGAACGGAGCGGCTCGAAGGAGGCATCCCGGGCGCGGAGCCGCGGAGCGTACGCGTCGACCCCGAGCTGCAGGGCACCGTCGTCGTCCTCGGCACCGGCCGAGCGGACCTTCAGCAGGCCACGGCGCGAGTCGGCGGACAGGGCGCCTTCGCGCCAGGCCATCGCGGCCAGGGAGAGCAACGCGGATTCGTCCGGGGTGAAGCGGACGTCGACCGGCAGGTCGTACTCGCCCTTCGGGATCCGGTATCGGAGCGTCTGGTTGTTGCCCGCGGCACCCGGGGTCTCGATGGTCTCGAGGGGGATGCCGAGCTCGCGGACGTCGTCCTTGTCGCGTTCGAACTGGCGCTCGAGCGAGGCGTTGTCGCCGCCGGGCGAGAACCGCTGCCGGTACCCCTGCACGTTGGCCAGGATCTCGGCCTTGGTCAGCCCGGACTCCGTCGAGAGCAGCGCGAGCACGAGGCTGAACAGCCGCTCCTCGGCGGGCACACGGGGCACACGGGTCGCTGGCACGAGCCGATCCTACGGCAGCGCGGGTGCACCGCAGTGCACCCGCGCCGTGGTCCGTGGACGGTCGGACCGGGTCAGTTCGAGATCGCCCCGAGGACGTCGATCACGTACGCGTACGCGGTCCCCTGCTGGTTGACGATGGCCAGGACCTGGTCGCCGACGTGGTGCCCGACGATCGCGGTCCGGACGCCCTCGTCGACCTGGCCCTTGGTGAGCGGGATGGCCTGCGCGCCGGAACCGTCGGTCCAGCTGGAGCCGGCGACGGACGGGTCGGCACCCCAGGTGACGGCGGTGTACTTGATGACCGCGGTGTCCTTGGCGGTGAGCTCGCGACCGTCGCCCTTGCGGAGCAGGTGGGTCTCGTTCGACTTCGGGGCGCTCCACGACGGGATCGTGATGCCGGGGGCTCCGGACGGCGCGAGCACGACGGCCGGCATCTTGTCGCCGGCGAGCTGCGGGGTACCGGTGGCGCGGGCGTCGAACGCGCGCTTGACGTCGATGACGGCGATCACGGCGTCCTCGGTCTTCTTCGACGAGGAGCTGCCACCGGTGCCGTCGGTGCCGCTCAGGGCGCTCTTCGGCAGGGCCACCGCCAGTCGATCGCCGACGTGGGCGCACTGCAGCGAAGCACCGAGGGCCCCGTAGTTGCTCGCACCGGCGGTGATCGGTGCCGTCTGGCCCGAGTAGCCGCTCGTCTGGGCGACCTCGCCCGTGGAGCCGTCGACCAGGGTGTACTCGACCAGGACGGGGGTGCCGTCGTCGATCGTGCGACCGCTGCCCTGCTTCAGCACGGACACCTGGGTGCCCTTGGTGGTCAGGCCCTTCGGCACGCTGACCTTCGGCTCCGAGCCGAACTTGCCGGTGGCGGTCACCGCTTCGGACGCGGCGCCGGGAGCGGCACAGCTCGAGGGCGTGGTGCCGGCACCGTTCGAGGCACAGGCGGTGAGGGACACCGCGAGACCGATGGTGACCAGGAGTGCGGGGATGGTGCGCACGGACCCTCTTTCCGTTCGATGCAGGACGGGCACGCCGTTAGCCTACCGTTCGTCCTCGACGGCCCCGGACGGAGCCGCAGCGGCATCCGACGGAGCCGCAGCGGCCCCGGACGGTGCCGCAGCACCATCCACCGCCGCCGACGACGCCTCGGCCGCCGCGACCTTCCGCGCCTGCGCCGCCGACTGCCGAGCCACCTTGCGGAGCTTCTTGTCGCTCGTCGCCCGCTCGCCCACGGCGCCGGGGGTCCAGGCCTCGATGTCCTCGTCCGAGAACTCCGCCTTGCCCGCGCGGCGCTTCAGGTTCGGCAGCACCGTCCCGTCGGCCAGGCGTCGTGCCGTGATGAGGAACCCGGTGTGCCCGACCATGCGGTGGTCCGGGCGGACGGCGAGGCCCTCGACGTGCCAGGTGCGCACCAGGGTCTCGCTCGGCATCGGGTCGGTGAAGCGTCCGGTGTCGCGCAGGGCCTCGGCCGTGCGGGACAGCTGCGTGACGGTCGCGACGTAGCAGACGATGAGTCCGCCGGGCACGAGGGCGTCGGCTGCGGCGTCCACGCACTCCCACGGCGCGAGCATGTCGAGCACGACGCGGTCGACGCTCTGCGGCTCGGTCGCGTCGGGCAGCGACTCGACCAGGTCACCGACGGTGACGGACCAGTTGTCCGGGACGGCTCCGAGGAACGTGCCGACGTTGCCCTTCGCGATGGCCGCGAACTCCTCGCGGCGCTCGAACGACTGCAGCTGCCCGGTCGGGCCGATCGCGCGGAGCAGGAACAGCGACAGCGCCCCCGAGCCGACGCCGGCCTCGACCACGCGGGCCCCGGGGAAGACGTCCGCGAAGGCCACGATCTGCGCCGCGTCCTTCGGGTAGACGATCGCGGCGCCGCGCGGCATCGACATCACGTAGTCGTTGAGCAGCGGGCGGAGTGCGAGGTACTCGTCACCGGTGCTCGCCCGGATGACCGAGCCGTCGGGCTGCCCGATGACGTCGTCGTGCCGGAGCACCCCGCGGTGCGTGTGGTACTCACCCGCGGTCTCGAGCGACAGCGTCGTGAGCTTGCCCTTCGGACCGGTCAGCTGCACGCGGTCGCCGGCCCGGAACGGGCCGCGCGGCGGCGTGTGCGGTGCGCCGCCCGCGGTGTGCGGGAGCGCTGCGGTCGGGTCCGTGGTCGGACTGGAGGCGCGGCTCGCGTCCGCCTCGTCGCGTGCGTCGTCGGTGTGGCTCATCGGGTGACCCCTTCGGTGTCCGCAGCGTGCGCCGGGTCCGGCACCGCGCCTCCAGTCCGTGCGGCCAGTGCCGGCGTCGTCAACTCGACCAGCCGGTCGACGTCGACCCCCGCCAGGGTGGTCAGGTGCACGTCGCCGCCGGCGATCTCGGACAGCGGGACGATGTGCTCGACGGCGACCGTGACGGCGCCGGAGGCGACGGCCGACGCGACGCCGGTCGCGGAGTCCTCGATCGCGACGCACGCGGTGGGCTCGACGCCGAGCTGCGCTGCGGCGGACAGGTACGCGTCCGGGAACGGCTTCGGGCGGTCGACGTCGTCGCCGGCCACGACGACGCGGAAGCCACGCTCGCCCAGGGCCTCGGCGGCGACGAGCGCCATCTTTCGACGGGACATCGTGACCAGGGCGGTCGGGATGCCGCGGGCGTGGAGCTCCTCGACGAGCTCACGGGCACCCGGCCGCCAGGGCAGTTCACCGGCGCGCAGGTGCTCCATCACGTAGTCGGTCATCCACTGGATGATCTCCTCGACGTCCATGTCGACGCCCCTGGCACGCAGGAGCTCACCGGAGCGCTCGAGACCGCTGCCCACCAGGGACAGGCCGTCCGCTTCCGTCCACTCGGCGCCGTACCGGGTCGTCAGGTCGACCTGGGACCGCTGCCAGATCGGCTCGGTGTCGATGATCGTGCCGTCCATGTCCCACAGCACGGCTGCGGGCGGGACGAGGGCAGGAGGATGCGCGGTCACGGGCGACGAGTCTACCGGGGCCGTTCCGCTGGGCGCGGACGCGCGCGTGCGCCGACACCCCCTGGGCCTACAGTGGATGCCTGAATCGTGTCCGGCCGGGGGCATCGCTCCCGCCCCGCTCCGCTCCACCACCAGGAGGTCCGCTCCGTGCCACAGCACTCCCCCTTCAGCGACGGTCGCTTGCTCGTCGTCGCCTTCGAGGGCTGGAACGACGCCGGCGAGGCCGCGAGCGGTCTGGCGCGTCGCATCGTCGAGTCGCTCGGGCTCGACGAGCTGCGCGAGCTCGACGGCGAGCGGTACGTCGACTACCAGTTCAACCGGCCCACCGTCGGCACCGACGACAACGGCGACCGCGGCGTGCAGTGGCCCCGGATCGTGCTGTACGGCCCCGGTGCCGAGGGTCGTCCCGTCATCGGCGCCACCGGCTCCCCCACCGACCGTGACGTCTTCGTGCTCGTCGGCCCGGAACCCTCGCGCACCTGGCGGGGCTTCTGCTCGGAGATCATCGACCTGGCGGACGTCTACTCGATCGACGCCGTCGTCTTCGTCGGGGCCATGCTCGCCGACGTCCCGCACACCCGACCGATCTCGGTCTTCGTGTCGAGCGAGAACGCCGGGGTCCGCGCCGCCTTCGACGTCGACCGCTCGTCGTACGAGGGCCCGACCGGCATCCTCGGGGTCCTCGCCGACGCGATGGACAAGGCCGGGCTGACCACGCTGTCCCTGTGGGCGTCGGTGCCGCACTACGTGCACAACTCGCCCTCGCCGAAGGCCACGCTCTCGCTGCTCGACAAGATCGAGGAGCTCACGGACGTCACGGTGCCGCGCGGGTCGCTGCTCGACGACGCCACCGAGTGGGAAGAGGGGATCGACGCCCTCGCCGCCGATGACGAGGACATGGCGTCCTACATCGGGCAGCTCGAGCAGGCGCGCGACACGGTCGACTCCCCCGAGGCGTCGGGCGACGCCATCGCGCAGGAGTTCGAGCAGTACCTCCGTCGCCGTGAGCGCAAGGACGGCAAGGACGGCGGCACCGCCGGTGGCGAGGGGCCGTGGCGGCCCCAGCAGCCGCCGCAGCAGTAGCCGTCACCCCCTGACGGTCGGGAGGGGTGCGGTCACGACACCCCGCTCACCTCCGCCGGGTGGTCACGAACTGTCGGTTGCGGCCCGCCCGGACGACAGTTCCTGACCCCTCGGCAGCGCGCACGCGACGTGTCGCGACCGCTCGGCGTACGGGAGGCACGGGGCTGGCCCGCCACGGGCCTCCCGCCCGGCGGGGGCGTGCGGTCACAACAGCCCGCTCACCTCCGCCGAGTGGTCACGAATCGTCGGTTGCGGCCCTCCCGGGCGACTGTTCCTGACCCCTCGGCAGCGCACACGCGACGTGTCGCGACCACCTGGCGGACGGGAGGCACAGGGCTGGCCCGCCACGGGCCTCCCGCCCGGCGGACGCGTGCGGTCACGACAGCCCGCTCACCTCCGCCGGGTGGTCACGAATCGTCGGTTGCGGCCCGCCCGGGCGACAGATCCTGACCGGTCGACAGTGCACACGCGACCCGTCGCGACCACTCGGCGGACGGGAGGCACGGGGCTGGCCCGCCACGGGCCTCCCGCCCGGCGGACGCGTGCGGTCACGACAGCCCGCTCACCTCCGCCGGGTGGTCACGAATCGTCGGTTGTGGCCCGCCCGGACGACAGTTCCTGACCCCTCGGCAGCGCAGACGCGACATGTCGCGACCACTCGGCGGACGGGAGGCACGGGAGGCACGGGACGGCCCCGCCACGGCCCTCCCGTCCGCCGCCACGCAAGGTCACAACAGCCCGCTCACCTCCGCCGGGTGGTCACGAACTGTCGGCTGCGGCCCTCCCGGACGACAGTTCCTGACCCCTCGGCAGCGCACACGCGACGTGTCGCGACCACTCGGCGGCGGGAGGCACGGGACGGCCCCGCCACGGCCCTCCCGTCCGCCGCCACGCAAGGTCACGACACCCCGATCACCTCCGGCACCGACGCGACGGCCGGTGCGCCGAGGTCAGGCCAGGCGGATGCCGAGCAGCGCGTCGATCAGGTCGAGGAGCTCCGGCGTGCACGCCGTGCCACCCGCGATCGCCGTGTCGACCGCCGCGACGGCGCCCGGGGTGTCCAGGTCGTCGGAGACCCGCGCGCGGATGCGCGCCGCGACGTCCGCTGCGTCGTCGGCGTGCCCGGCTGTGGCTCCGGAGGCCCAGGCGTCCCAGCCGGCGAGCCGGGTCTGGGCGCTGGTCAGCTCGGTGTCGAACCACTCCCAGTCGTCGGAGTACTTGTGCGACAGCAGCGCGAGCCGGATGGCGCGGGGGTCGGCGCCGTCGTCGAGCAGCCCGCGCACGGTGACGAGGTTGCCGAGCGACTTCGAGATCTTCGTCCCCTGGTAGGCGATCATCCCGGTGTGCACGAACGCGTTGGCGAGGGGCTGGTGCGCGAGGGCCGCAGCGTGCCCGGCGCTCATCTCGTGGTGCGGGAAGACGAGGTCGCTCCCGCCGCCCTGCACGCTGATCGGCAGCCCGAGGCGGTCACCGGCGATGACGCTGCACTCGATGTGCCAGCCGGGGCGACCGGGGCCGATCTCGGTGTCCCAGGCCGGCTCACCGTCACGCGCGGCGCGCCACAGCAGCGGGTCGAGCGGATCACGCTTGCCCGGACGTTCCGGGTCGCCGCCGCGTTCGGCAGCGAGGGCGAGCATCGTCTCGCGGTCCAGGCCGCTCTCGTCACCGAGGGTCCACGCGTCGGTGGGGCGGTTCACGTCGAAGTACAGGTCGTCGCCCTCGGCGCCGTCGGTCGGGACCTCGTACGCGTAGCCGGACTCCTGCAGGAACGAGACCGCCTCGGCGACGCGCTCGACCTCGTCGGTGACGGCCACGAAGTCGTCCGGCGGCAGGATCCGCAGCGACTCCATGTCGCGGCGGAACAGGTCGACCTGCTCGGCCGCCAGGGCGCGCCAGTCGACGCCGTCGCGGGCGGCACGCTCGAGCAACGGGTCGTCCACGTCGGTGACGTTCTGCGCGTACTCGACGTCGAGGCCCGCGTCACGCCAGGCCCGGCCGAGCGTGTCGAACGCCAGGTAGGTCGCCGCATGGCCGAGGTGCGTGGCGTCGTACGGCGTGATGCCGCAGACGTACAGCGCAGCGCGGTCCTCGTCGCGGGCGGGGTCCACCGGCTTGCCCGTTGCGGTGTCGTGGACGACCGGTCGGGGCGCGGCGCCGGGGACGTCGGGGACGGATGGGGCCTGCCAGGCCCTCACGGCTGGATCACTCCGAGCGACAACAACACGATGAGCACGATACCGAGTGCGATCCGGTAGACGACGAAGGGCATGAAGCTGCGCTTGCTGATGTAGTTCATGAACGCCGCGATCACGACGAACCCGACCACGAACGCGACGACGGTGGCGATGAGCGTGTCGGCGAGTCCGAACGGTGAGCCGTGGTCGCCGAGGCTCGTCGCGGCCTCGTAGAAGCCGGACAGGAACACCGCCGGGATCGCCAGCAGGAACGCGAAGCGCGCGGCCGCCGGCCGGGTGTACCCGAGGGCGAGACCCATCGACACGGTCGCGCCGGAACGGGACACACCGGGCACCAGGGCGAGCATCTGCGCCAGGCCGATGAGCAGCCCACCGCGGAACGTCATCTGCTCGATGCGTCGCTCCTTGCGGCCGACACGGTCGAGCACCCCGAGCACGACACCGAACACGATGAGGACGACCGCGACGATCCAGAGGGACCGGAACGTGGTCTCGATCGAGTCCTTGAGCAGGAGCCCGGCCACCCCGATCGGGATCGTGCCGAGGATCACCAGCCAGCCGAGGCGGACGTCGGGGTCGCCCTTCGGCACGTCACGCTTGACCACCGACCGGAACCACCGCCCGACGATCCGGGTGATGTCCTTCCAGAAGTAGATGAGCACCGCGGTCTCGGTGCCGAGCTGCGTCACCGCGGTGAAGGCCGCACCGGGGTCCTTCGCGTCGGGCAGGAAGAGCCCCACGATGCGCAGGTGCGCGCTGGAGGACACCGGCAGGAACTCGGTGAGCCCCTGGACGAAGCCGAGGAAGATCGCCTCGAGGATGTGCATCGCACGGGCCTTTCAGGGGGGAGGTCGGTCAGGGCACCGCCACGACGGCGACCATGAACAATATCAGTACGTGGCGAGCAGGTCGCCCAGCACCCGCCGACCGAACGCCAGCGAGTCGAGCGGCACCCGCTCGTCCACGCCGTGGAACATCGCGGGGAAGTCGACACCGGCCGGCAGCTGGAGCGGCACGAACCCGTACCCCGCGATGCCGAGCGTCGAGAGCGCCTTGTTGTCGGTGCCGCCGGACAGCAGGTACGGCAGGACAGGTGCGCCCGGGTCGTGCCGGCCGAGGACGTCGCGGACGGCGTCGACCAGCGGGCCGCCGAAGTCCTGCTCGAGGCCGATGTCGCGGAACGACATGACCACCTCGACGTCGGGTCCGGCGAGCTCCCGCACCCGCTCGAGCACGGTCTCCTCGTCACCCGGCAGGCAGCGGATGTCGACCAGGGCCTCGGCGGTGTCCGGGATCACGTTGTGCTTGTAGCCGGCGGTCAGCACCGTCGGGTTCGACGTGGTGTGCAGCGCGGCGTGGATGAACCGCGACGCCGAGCCGGTGGCCAGCGCGACCTCGTCCGGGCCGGTGACCGTCGGGTCGACCCCGAGGAACCGCGCCACCTCGGCTACCATCGCGTCCGTCGTGGCCGAGAGCCGGACGGGCCACTCCTCGCTGCCGATCCGGGCGACCGCCGCCGCGAGCTTCGTGACGGCGTTGTCGCGGATCACGTGCGAGCCGTGGGCGGCGGTGCCGCGCGCGATCAGCTTCACCCACATGAGCGCCTTCTCGCCGGTCTGCAGCAGGTAGGCGCGACGGTCACCGAGCGTGATCGAGTACCCGCCGACCTCGCTGATCGCCGCCGACGCCCCCGCGAAGACCTCGGGGTGCTGGTCGACCACGTGGTGGGACCCCAGGACTCCCCCGGCCTCTTCGTCGGCGAAGTACGCGATCACCAGGTCACGCTCCGGCGCACCGTGCTGCTCGATGACGTCGGCCAGCGACGTGAGCATCATCGCGTCCATGTTCTTCATGTCGACGGCGCCGCGACCCCACAGCGATCCGTCCTTGACCACACCACCGAACGGGTCGACCGACCAGTTCGCCGGGTCGGCCGGCACGACGTCGAGGTGCCCGTGCACCACGAGCGCCGGCTTGTCACGGTTCCGGCCGGGTACCCGTGCCACGACGCTCACCCGGTCCGGCTCGGACTCGAACAACTGCGGCTCGAGACCCAGGGCGCGGAGCTTGTCCTCGACGTAGTGGGCCGCCTCGGTCTCCCCACGGGACTTCCCCTCGCCCCAGTTCGTCGTGTCGATGCGGATGAGGTCGCGGGCGATCGCCGCGGTGGCCTCGAGCTCGGGCACGGACTGCGGCTCGGAGGGCTCCGGGTTCGTCATGGCTCCACGGTATCGGTCGGCACCGACCCCGTCGCCGAGTCCCGACACGCAGGACTCGCCCGGGATGCGCGACCGTGTTCATCGCGCGTTCAGACCCGTGCTAGTGTCTTCTCTCGGCAGGAACGCCGGGTTCAACCCGGGAATCAGACACCAGACACCCTGTCCGGGTGGCGGAATTGGTAGACGCGCTAGCTTGAGGTGCTAGTGCCCGTATTAGGGCGTAGGGGTTCAAGTCCCCTCTCGGACACAGAATGCATGCCCCCCGACCTTTCGGTCGGGGGGCATTTTCTGTTGTGTCTTCTCGGCGAGTGCCGCCATCGCTGCGCTCAGGGCGTCACCGCCTCGGGCACCACTTCGCTGCGCTCAGGGCGAACCGCGCGCCACTTCGCTGCGCTCAGGGCGATCGAGGCAGGGGCAGGAGTGGCTCTGCACGCAGGCCCGTCCGGACGGGAGGCGCGGGGCGGGGCCGCCACGCGCCTCCAGTCCGGAGCGTGCACACGTCGCAGGCCGGTGCGAGGTTGTGCACTCCGTGTGACGGAACAAGGTCGCACCGAGTGGGCAACGCCGCACCAGGCTGCAAGCCCGGCGGCCTGCGCGGTCACCGCGAGCGGCGCACCCGCCGCACCACCAGCACGACGGCACCGAGCGCCGCCAGCCAACCCCAGTTCGCGACCACCGGGTCGAGCACCTGGTGCCGCCAGTCCCGCCGACTCGACCCCAGGCGCGACGCAACAGGGCGGTTCCCACGTTCCGCCGCGACGCCGGTCTCGCTGATCACCCGGTCCGGCCGACCCCTGAATGCATCGGTCACCCGGTGCGTCGCGACGTCCAGGCGGTCCCCGACGACGAGCAGCATCCAGTGCGCCAGACGCCCCTCGCTGAACCGCCGGTAGGCGTACCGCCGGACGATCCCGGCGACCCCGTGCAGGGGCTGCGCGGTGCCGAACACCGGCGTCACGTGGGCGTGCTCGATCGAGCGCTCCCGGCCGTGCGCACCGTCCTGCTGCGGCGGGAGGTCCCAGTGGGCACCGGTGGCCGAACCGGCCTCGCGCGAGAGCTTCGGCACCGAGGGACGGTCCGCGAGGTCGAGGTCGCTCCCCCACCCCGGGATGCGGGCGCGGAGTTCCTCGGCCGAGGGCACCCGACGGGGCGGATCGGCGATGTACGGGGTGTGATCGGGCGCGGCGTTGTCGGGCACGGTGTGCTCCTTCACGGGACGATGACGGTCTTGATGCAGTCGTCGAGCTTCGACGAGAACAGGTGGTACCCCTCGGCGATGTGCTCGAGCGGGATGCGGTGCGTGATGATGTCGCTCGGCTTCAGGTGTCCGGCCTGGATGTGCTCGAGCAGACGGGGCCACTGCCGCTTCACGGGCGCCTGGTTCATGTGGATCGTGACGCCCTTGTTCATGGCGTCGCCGAACTTCACCAGGTTCGGGATCGGGCCGTAGGCGCCCATCGCGGACACCGTGCCGCCCTTGCGCACGCCGTCGATCGCCCAGTTCAGCGCGACCGGCGATCCGCCCTGCAGCTTGAACTTGGTGGCGGTGACCTGCTGCACGAAGCTGCCGTCGGCTTCGGCACCGACGGCATCGATCACGCTGTCCGCGCCGAGGAAGTCGGTCTGCTTCTTCATCTCGAGCACGACGTCGTCGACCTCGGCGAAGTTGATCGTCTCGGCGTGCGCGAACGTCCGAGCCTTCTCGAGGCGGTACTCGAACTGGTCGACGACGATGACCCGCCCGGCACCCATCAGCCAGGCGGACTTGGCGGCGTAGAGCCCGATCGGTCCGGCGCCGAGCACGACGACGGTGTCGCCCTCGCGGATCGACGCCAGCTGGGCGCCGAAGTACCCGGTGCCCAGGGCGTCGGTCATCATCAGGGCGTCGTCGTCGTCGAGCCATTCCGGGATCACCTGCGGACCGACGTCGGCGAACGGCACCCGGACACGCTCCGCCTGCCCGCCGTCGTAGCCGCCGGTGGTGTGCGAGTACCCGAAGATCCCGCCGACCGCCGTGGCGTTCGGGTTCACGTTGTGGCAGTTCGTGAACAGGCCGCGGGCGCAGAACCAGCAGGTCCCGCACGAGATGTGGAACGGGACCATCACGCGGTCCCCCACGCTCAGTGTCTCCACCGACGACCCGACCTGCTCGACGACGCCGATGAACTCGTGGCCGAACGTGTGTCCGACGCGGGTGTCGGGCATCATGCCGTGGTACAGGTGCAGGTCGGATCCGCAGATCGCCGCCCGCTCGACGCGGATCACCGCGTCGTTCGGATGCTCGATCCGGGGGTCCGGCTTCTCCTCGACACGGACCCGGTAGGGCCCGCGGTAGGTCATGGCGCGCATGGGCGCTCCTCTCGTTCGGCACGTCCACGCTGGCGCGGCGCACGTTGGAACGGACCCAGGTCTGCAGATGGCGGACAGGCGGTGGTCGTCCGCACAGACGGACGGGAGGCGCGGTGCCAGCTGGCACCGCGCCTCCCGTCCGATCCGTGGGGGCGTCTCGCTCTTCGACGCCTCGACGACGTTGCGGCCTGTTGCCGCGTTCGGTCTCCTAGCTCTTCGACGCCTCGACGAAGTTGCGTCGCGGGTCGGTTTCCTTGATGAGCGAGGTCGCGTCGCGACCCGACACGGCACCGGTGATCCAGCCGATGATGATGCGGGCCTTCCGGTTCAGGGTCGGCATCGCGTACACGTGGTACGCGCGGTGCGCGAGCCACGCGAACAGGTTGGTCATCTTGATGCCCTTGATGTTCGCGGCACCCTTGCCGACACCGTACGACGCGACGGTGCCGATGGAGGGGTGGCGGTACTCCTCGAGGGGCTTGCCGGTGATGGTCGCGACGATGTTGTCGGCGGCGACCACGGCCTGGCGCACGGCGTTCTGCGCGTTCGGCGGGTAGAACGCCGGCTGCTTGTCGGCGGTCAGGTCGGGCACCTGCGCGACGTCACCGAGGCCCCAGACGCCCTCGACGACCTGGTGGGTGTCCTCGGCCTCGACCTGGAGCTTCGCGTTCGCGGCGAGGTGGCCCTTCGGCCCGCGCGGCAGGTCGGAGGCGTCGAGGAGCGGGTTCGGCTTGACGCCCGCGGTCCAGACGAGCAGACCGGTGGCGAACTCGTCGCCGTCGGAGAACTTGACGACGCCGCCCTCGGCGCTCGGCATGGTGGTCTTCAGGCGGACGTCGATGCCACGGGCACGGAGCGACTCGAGCGTCCACTTGGACAGCTCCGGGCCGACCTCGGGCGCGACGCGGTCGAGGGCATCGATGAGCACCCAGCGGGGCTGCTCGCCGGCGAGCGACGGGTAGGTCTTGATGGCGGCCTGCGACACGTCGAACAGCTCACCGATCGCCTCGACGCCGGTGTAGCCACCGCCGACGAAGACGCTGGTCAGCAGACGTCGACGCTCGTCCTCGTCGCGGGTGGCAGCGGCCTTCGCGATGTTGTCGAGGAGCTTGGCGCGCACGTAGGCGGCCTCTTCGACGCTCTTGAAGCCGACGCCGTACTCCTCGAGCCCGGGGGTCGGGAAGGTGCGGGTGACGGAACCGAGGGCGACGACGAGGTGGTCGTAGCCGAGGGTGCGGTCGTCGCCGCCGGCGGTCGCGATCGAGACGGTCTTGTCGGCCGAGGAGATCGCGGTGACCTTGCCCTGGATCACCCGGGTCTTGCGCAGTGCACGGCGCAGCTCGACGGTGACGTCCTTCGGCGCGATGTGGCCACCGGCGACCTCGGGCAGGAACGGCAGGTACGTGTAGTACGTGTTCTGGTCCACCAGCGTGATGCGCATGGGCACCGTGGCCGCGTGCTTCTGGAGCTGCTTGACCGTGGTGTAGCCAGCGGAGCCGCCGCCGAGGACGAGGACGTGAGGGATCGAGTCTGCCATTCCTCCGGTCTACCGGACTTTGGCTTGGCGCGTCATGAGTTCCGCGGCCTGTCGCGGAGCCGCCACCACGCGGTCTCGGCCAGTTCGGGCCCCGTGAACACCCCGTGCGGGGTGCGGCGGGACTCGGTGAGCGAGAAGCGGCGGAGTCGGTAGCCGCCGCCGAAGCGGTCGATGATCGCCTCGGGTGACGCCTCGGGGTCGCGCTTGACGTACCAGGTGCGGTCGTCGACCGGCTCGATCACGCCGCGGTCACCGTCGTCCGCCGATGCGGGAGCGCAGGACGTCGATGCGCTTCTGGATCTGCTCGATGCTCGCCTGCGCCACGGCCGGGCCACCGCTGATCCGCCGGAGTTCGGCGTGGATCGCACCGTGCGGCTCGTTCGAGTGCCGGGACCAGATCGACACGAGCCGGGCGAGCTCGGTGCGCTGCTCCTTGATCGTCATGTACATCGGGCGATCGGGCTCGGGCGCCTTCGGCAGGCCGTCCTTGGCCGTGCGGCCCTTGGAGCGCTTGGCCTGGGTCGCCTGCCGGGCGCGGAGGAGGTCGCGCACCTGGTCGGGTTCGAGCAGCCCGGGGATGCCGATGAAGTCGAGCTCCTCGAGGGAACCGACCTCGCCGCCGGTGCCGAACTCACCGCCGTCGTAGAGGACGCGGTCGAAGGACGCCTGCGAGTCGAGCGCCTCGAACGGCTGGACCTCGAGCAGGCTCTCGGACGCGCGGTCTTCCTTGTTGGCCTCGGCGACCATCGCGTCTTCGGGGTTGTACATGCCGTCGTCGGCGTCCTTCGGGCGGTCGAGGGCGTGGTCGCGCTCGAGCTCGAGGGTGGCGGCGAGGGCCATCAGCCCGGGAACGCTCGGCAGGAAGACGCTCGCGGTCTCACCACGGCGACGGGCACGCACGAAGCGGCCGATCACCTGGGCGAAGAACAGCGGCGTGCTCGCACTCGTGGCGTACACGCCGACGCAGAGCCGTGGGACGTCGACGCCCTCGGAGACCATGCGGACGGCCACCATCCAGCGGGAGGTGTCGTCGGCGAACGCGCTGATGCGGCTTGACCCGGCGGCTTCGTCGGACAGCACCACGGTGGGACGCTCCCCCGTGATCTGCTGCAGGATCCGGGCGTAGGCGCGCGCCGTGGTGGTGTCCGTGGCGATGACCAGACCGCCGGCGTCGGGCACACCACGACGGACCTCGGTCAGGCGCTTGTCGGCAGCCGAGAGCACGGCCGGCATCCACTCGCCCTCGGGTGACAGCGCGGTGCGCCAGGCCTGGGCCGTGATGTCCTTCGTGACCTGTTCACCCAGGGAGGCCGACATCTCGTCGCCCATCCGGGTCTTCCAGCGCATCTGTCCGGCGTAGGCCATGAACAGCACCGGGCGGACGACGCCGTCCTTCAGCGCCCGGCCGTAGCCGTAGTTGTAGTCGGAGATCGAGGTACGGATGCCCTGCTCGTCGGGGGCGTACTGCACGAACGGGATCGGTGCGGTGTCGGACCGGAAGGGGGTCCCCGACAGCGAGAGCCGACGCGTGGCGCCGGAGAACGCCTCCCTGATGCCGTCGCCCCACGTCAGGGCGTCGCCACCGTGGTGGACCTCGTCGAGGACGACCAGGGTGCGGCCGCCCTCGGTGATGCGCTTGTGCACCTCGGGGTTCATGCCGACCTGGGCGTACGTGATCGCGACGCCCTGGTAGTGCCGGCCGAACATGCCGTCGCCGTTCTTGAACATCGGGTCGATCCGGATGCCCACACGGTCGGCGGAGTCGGCCCACTGGCGCTTCAGGTGCTCGGTCGGGGCCACGACGACGATGCGGTCGACGGTGCCGCGGGCGAGGAGCTCGGTCGCCAGCCGCAGCGCGAAGGTGGTCTTGCCGGCGCCGGGGGTCGCCGCCGTGAGGAAGTCGCGAGGTTCCTTCTCGAAGTACTTCGTGAGCGCTTCGATCTGCCAGGCGCGGAGCTTCGATGCCGTGCCCCAGGCGGCCCGGTCCGGGAACGCCGGCGACAGGTGCTGGACGGCCGAGTTGCCGGCCGCTTCGGCCAGGGCCGCGGCGTCGGCTTCGTCACGGGCGGCGTCACCGTGCGCCTGCGCCGTCTGGTGCGCCTGCGCCGTTTCGTGCGCCTCGGTGCCGTCGTGCGTCGACGACGATCCGCCTGCGCCGGACTGGTCGTCACCCGACTCCGCCCACAGCGTGGCGGGCTGCTGGTCTTCGTACTCCGCTGCGCTCACTGAACCCGATTCTACCGCCACCGTCAGTCCTGCCGAGCGTGCGGGACGCCGCCGTCAGGGGTCCGGCGGACCAGGGATGCCGGTCGCAGCACGCCGGCGCCGAAGCGTGCGGCGACCGCGTCGACCGTGGTCTCGGTGTCACGCCACGGCGCGTCGTCGTCCCACAGGGCGTTGCTCGCGGCCGCGGGCACGAGGTTCTCGCCACGGACCCCGATCAACCGGATCTGGTTGCCCGGTCGGTGCAGGACGTCGTACAGCTCGACGGCTTCGCGGTGCAGGCGCTTCGCGACGTCGGTGGGCTCCGCCAGGGTGCGCGACCGGGTCAGGGTGCTGAAGTCGGTGTAGCGGACCTTGAGAGCCACGGTCCGGGCCTGCACGTCGGCCTGGCGCAGGCGGACGGCGACCTTGTCGGCCAGGCGCAGGAGCTCTCGTGCGACGTCGTCGCGCTCGGTCAGGTCGCGGCCGAACGTGACCTCGTGCCCGATCGACTTCTCGCCGACGCCGGTGTCGACCACGCGGGGGTCGCGACCCCACGACAGGTCGTGCAGCCGCTGCCCACCGGCCGGGCCGAGTGCCGACACCAGCGACCCGAGCGGGGTGTTCGCCAGGTCGCCGACCGTGCGGATTCCCCGGCGTTCGAGCGTCTCCTGCGTCTTGCCGCCGACGCCCCAGAGCGCGGACACCGGCTGCGGGTGCAGGAACGCGACGGTGTCGGCGGCGGGCACCACGAGCAGACCGTCGGGCTTCGACCGGCTGGAGGCGAGCTTCGCGACGAACTTGGTCGACGCTGCACCCACAGAGCAGTGCAGGCCGGTCTCGGCGAAGACCGTGCGGCGGATCGCCTGGCCGATCTGCCACGGCGTGCCGTACAGCCGGAGGGCGCCGGCGACGTCGAGGAACGCTTCGTCGATGCCGAGGCGCTCGACCCGCGGGGTGAACCGGTCGAAGATCGCCATCACCGCGGCGGACTGCGCCCGGTACTTCTCGAAGTGCGGTTCGACGATGACGGCGTTCGGGCAGCGGCGCTTGGCGACGGCCATCGGCATCGCCGAGTTCACGCCGTAGCGACGGGCTTCGTAGGTGGCGGCGGTGACGACGGAGCGGTCGGAGTCGTGCCCGACGATGACGGGCAGGCCCACGAGGTCGGGGCGGTCGAGCAGTTCGACGGAGGCGAAGAAGGCGTCCATGTCGACGTGCAGCACGGTCGCCGAGACGTCGTCCACCGGTGCGTCGGAGACGAGGCGGTTGCGTCCGTCCTGCTTGCTCACACCGAGATGATGCCAGTCGCCGCCGACATCGCCGTGCCCGGGGCCGATCGCGATCGGACGGTGCGAGGTTCTGGACGTGGTGCGAGGGTGCGCGGGTGCCACCACGTGCGGAACCTCGCACCGGAGTGCCCCGGAGCGCAGCGCCTCGCGCCGTGCGAGCGCCGCGCTCAGCTGAGCGGGCCGAGCACCGACGCGGCGATCGTCCGCGCCGCGGAGTCCCGCGACGACGGGTGGTACTGCCCCGCCCGGACGTCACGCGCCAGCCGCGCCAGCTCGCTCGACGACCGGAACGCCGAGCCGCCGACCACGCGCATGGCCTCGTCCACGACGTGCTGCGCGGTGTCCACCGCGCGCGCCTTCGTGCCGACGAGCAGCGGGAACCAGCGGGCTCCGAGGTCGTCGAGCTCGTCGACCGACCGCGCCAGCGAGTCGACCTGCAGCGTGATCGCGTCGACCGCACCGCGCAGGTCGGCGATCGCCCGGCGCACGTCGGGGTCCTGCGACCGCGGGGTTCCGTCGGCCTTGGTGCGACCCGCCACGGCGGCCGTCGCGAGCGCGATCGCCCGCTCGGCGACCCCGGCGTACACCGAGGCGATGAGGAGCTCGAACGACGCGAAGATCCCGAACACGAGCGGGTCCTGGTTCGGCCCCACCGGCAGCGACCGGACGATGCGGTCGGCGGGGACGTGCACGCCGTGCAGCTTCGTGGTGCGGCTCTGCGTCGCACGCATCCCGAGCGTGTCCCAGTCGTCCAGGTGCTCGACGTCGCCGTCCGACCGCAGGACGAACCCGTGCACGAGCCGTGGCTCCGGCCCCGAGGTGTCCTTGCCGAAGACGCTCATGACGTCCCACGCCGGTGCGAGGGACGTGGACACCTTCGTGCCGGTGAACCGGTACCCGCCGTCGCCGTCCGGCTCCGCCGTCGTCGACGAGTCGAACAGCACGGCGTCGTTGCCGGGTTCGCTCACCCCGAAGGCGAGCAGGTGGTCGTCCGCAGCGTGGTCGGTGACTGTCTGGAGGAACGACTCGCCTCGCGCACGCACGGCGCGGGCCGCCTGCACCCACACCTGGTGCATGCCGAGGCCGAGTGCCGTCGCCGGCGCGGCCTGGGCGAGGGCGCGCTGCACCCGCGCGGTGCCACGGAGGCCGAGGCCCGCCCCGCCCTGCTCGACCGGAACACCGATCCGCAGGTAGCCGGCGGCGCGGAGCTCGTCGAGGTCCTCGGTGCAGAACGCGTTCGCGGCGTCGTAGCCGGGGGCGCGCTCGGCGATGCGGTCGAGCAGCTCGTCCGGCACCGACCAGCCGACGGCGTCCGTGTTGGCCTTCGTCATGCCACGAGACTAGGGTCCGGAACGTGTCAGATCGTCATCCTTGGACCAGGTACGTCGCGATCGGTGACTCGTTCACCGAGGGGATCGGGGACCCCGACCCCACCGTCCCGGGCGGCAACCGTGGCTGGGCGGACCGCGTCGCCGAGGTGCTCGCACACCAGACCGACGACTTCGCCTACGCGAACCTCGCGATCCGCGGGCGGCTGCTGCAGCAGATCATCGACGAGCAGGCCGAGGCCGCCCTCGCCCTGCACCCGGACCTCATCACGGTGTCCGCCGGCGGCAACGACATCATCCGCCCCGGCTCGGACCCGGACGAGCTCGCCGAGCGCGTGGACCGGCTCGTCGCCGACCTGCGCCGCGACGGAGCGACCGTCGTGCTGTTCACCGGCCCGGACGTCGGGATGACCCCGGTGCTCGGCATGGTCCGCGGCAAGACGGCGATCTACAACGAGAACCTGCACGCTATCGCCCTGAAGCACGGCGCCCTGGTGGCGAACACGTGGGCACTCCGGGTGCTCCGGGACCCGCGGATGTGGGCTCCGGACCGCCTGCACCACTCCCCGATGGGCCACTCGACGATCGCCGCGGCGGTGCTCGACACCCTCGGCGTGCCGCACGGGCTCGAACCGTTCAACCCGGACCCGCTCGAGGCTCGGCCGTGGCGCGAGGCCCGCGCCGAGGACCTCGGCTGGGCCAGGGAGTACCTGGTGCCGTGGGTGGTCCGGCGCATCAAGCACACCTCGTCCGGCGACGGGGTGTCGGCGAAGCGACCCGAGCTGCGGATCGTCACCGAGCACCCCTCCGACACCCCGTAGGCGCGGAGCCGCGGGCCCTCAGCCGGCGGGGCGCCGCAGCGTGAGCGGTCCGTCGTGCAGCGGCTCGGTCTGCCAGCTCGTCGTCGTCGATCCCGTGGTGGGGTCGACCCGGACGTGCGCCAGGTGCGGGGTCTCGACGAACCGCACGTCGACACGGACCGTCCCGTCGTCCGCGACGGCACCGCTCGCGGCGAGTGGGCCCTCGACGGCCCACTCCCCCTGCCCGACCGGCACCGACAGCGAGCCGCCGTCGACGTCGAGCGTGAGTCGCCACCCGTCGCCGTCGCGGGCCAGCGGACCGACGTCGGCGAGGCCCTGCAGCGGACCACCGTCCACGGCGGGCAGTCCCAGGGCGGCGAGCCGGGCCTCCAGGGCGGATGCCGATGCCGCGTCGGACGCGCGGTCGACGGCGGGCAGCAGGTGCTGCCAGACCGCGTCGAGGACGGCCTGCATGTCGAGGCTCTGGCCGGTCATCGCGAGCACGACGTCCTGCTCCGGCAGGACGACGCAGAACTGACCGTAGGCGCCGTCGCCGCGGAAGCCGTGGCGGGCCATCCAGAACTGGAAGCCGTAGCCCTGCGACCAGTCGGGGTTGGCTTCGTCCGGGTTGGCGACCTGCGTGCTGGTCGCCTGCTCGACCCAGTCGGCGTCGAGGATCCGCTCGCCGTCCCAGACGCCGCCCTGCAGGTACAGCTGGCCGAGCTTGGCGACCGCATCCGTCGGGGCGTAGCACCCGCTGTACCCGAGCTCCGCCCCGGTGTCGTCGCGGCGCCAGGCGAGGTCGTCGATGCCGAGCGGGTCGAGCAGGTGCGGGCGGAGCCAGGCGACGAGGGAACCACCGGTCACCCGCCGGACGATCTCGGCGAGGGTGTACGTGCACGGCTGGTTGTAGGCGAAGACCGTGCCGGGCTCCTCGTCCGGCGGGAGCAGCAGGAACCCGCGCACCGTGTTCGTCGGGTCGAGGGCCTCGGCGCGGTCGATCGTCTCCTCGCGGTGACCGCTCGCCATCGCGAGCAGGTGCCGGACGCGGATGCGGCGGCTGCGTTCGTCGGTGACGTCGGCGTCGAGCTCCGGGAAGTACGACAGCACGGTGGCGTCGAGGTCGATCAGGCCCGCCCTCACGGCGATGCCGACCCCGGCCGCGGTGAAGCTCTTGCTCAACGAGTAGAGCAGGTGCACGCGATCGGCGGCGTAGGGCTGCCACCAGCCCTCGGCCGCCACCTGGCCGTGCCGGAGCAACATGATGCTGTGCGGCTCGACGTCGGGCGTGGACTCGAGGGCGTCGAGCAGGGCGGTCACGCCGCCGGGATCGATGCCGAGGGCGGCGGGGGTGGTCCGGGGGAACGTCGTCATCGTCGTCACCCGACCGACTCTACGGTCGGTGGCCGACGGGCGTCACGCCCCCTGGAACGGGTTCGTCCAGCGCCACCAGACGCCGGGGTCGTCGATCGTGCGCTCGAGCACGAGCGGCACCGTCACCGGGTCGTGGTCGGAGATCCGGAACCGGACCTGCCCGACCCGCTCGCCCTTCGTGCCGAAGGTCACCTGCTGCAGCTTCGCCTTCGCGGTGACGGTCGTCTTGCCCCACACGAGCACCTCGGCCGCCTTCGTCGTGACCGCGTCGGCCTCGTCGTGCCACGGGGTCGAGAAGGTGCCGAAGGTCTGCCCCTGGTGGGTGAGCGTCACCACCTGGAAGTTGTCCGCCACGGACCGCAGCAACCGCTGCACGTCGACGTCGAGCGAGTCGTGGTCGACACCGCCGAGCATCACGCCGACGACGGTGACGTCCTTGCCGCCGCGCTCGTACGTCGCCGCGAACAGCAGACAGGCGCCGGCTTCGTCGAGGGTGCCGGTCTTGATCCCCTCGATGCCGTCGAGGCCGAGGAGCTTGTTCGAGTTCTCGATCTGCCCCGCACCGGGCACGGTCACCTGCTTCGTCCCGACGACCTGCTGCACGACCGGATTCGCGAGCGCGAGCTGACCGAGCGCCACCAGGTCGGTCGCGGTGGACCGGTTGTCCGCGTCGAGCCCGGTCGGCTCCTCGATCGTGGTGTCGTCGAGGCCCTGCCGGTCGAGCCACGCGTCCGCCGCACGGTCGTACGCCTCCAGCGACCCGAACGCCCAGATGGCGAGGGCCCCGGCGTAGTTGTTCGCCGACTTCATCAGCATGACCTGCAGGGTCTGGTACTCGGACAGCTTCAGTCCGGGTGGCATCGGCGCGACCTCGCCGTTCACCGCCGCGTACTTGGCGTACAGCCCCTGCATCTCCGGGTTGAAGGCGATCGAGGGCCCCGGCTCGCCCCGCTCGAGGGGCTTCGCGTCGAGGACCACGAGAGCGGTGACGATCTTCGAGATGCTCGCGATCGGCCGGGGCTTCGTGTCGCCGCTGGTCCGCAGGCTCTCCGGGAAGTCGGTCGCCTCGACCGCCGTGGCACCGTAGCCGGGGAACCGCAGGTCCGGCACGCTCGTCGTGGGTGCCGAGTAGGTGGTCGTGCGCGCGCTCGCCGGGGCGAACGGCACGACCGCCGCAGCGACGAGGTAGCCGGCGACGAGGAGCAGGACGGCGACCACCGAGATCGTGACCGGCCTCCGGACGGCGGAGCGGGGGCGACGGACGACTGGTGACACGGGACCCGAGCGTACCGGTCCGCTCCGAGGCCGAGGCTGCGACGGGCTGGTCGGGCTGCCGTTCCGGAGCCGGGGTCGCTGCGCCGTCGGAGTCGGCCGCGACGACAGCGCTCCATCGTTCGCCCGCCGTGTCCCGGGTCCCGACGATGCGTGTGACGGCCGTGTAAACGATGGTCCTACCGATGGACCGAGCAGACCAACCGGCCCTACGGTCGAGGGCATGCACCGTGGACGGAGCCTGAGCCCGCTCGCACAGCACCAGCGAGGGGCGCCGGTCGTCGTTCGAGTGGGCATGCAACGCCACCCGGCGTCCGCGTACCTGTCCGCAGCGACCGACTTCGACATCTCGCAGGTGGTGGACCTGGCCACCGGTGTCCACGCCCGCATCCGCAAGGCCGACTTCGAGGAGCCCGCCCGATGACCACGCGGCACACGTCGACGGCACCCGACGGACTGCTCGAGGCGCTCGACGCCTACGAGACCGCCCTGCTGGCGAACGACCTCGACGCGCTCGACGCCGCCTTCGTCGACTCCCCCGACACGATGCGCGGCGACGACCGTGGCCTGCTCGTCGGGCACGACGCGATCAGCGCGTTCCGCGGGGCGCGGGGTGGGGTCGCGACCCGGTCGCTGACGCACGTCGAGGTCCGCCCCCTGACCGAGGACCGCGCCCTCGTCGTGTCGGTGTCCCGGTTCGCCGCGGGTGGGCATGGCCTCCAGACCCAGCTCTGGCGCCGCGACGGCGGCGCCAGCGTCGCCGGCCCGCGCTGGCGCATCGAGGCGGCCCACGTCGCCGGCCACCCCAGGGCCGTCGACACCACTGTCTGGCGGGCCGTCGGCGACCCGCTCGTCGCCCCCACCGCCTCCGGATCGCTCGACGGCCTGACCGTCGCCGTCAAGGACCTCTACGCCGTCCCCGGCCAACCGGTCGGCGCGGGCAACCCGACGTACCTGCGCGAGGCACCGGTCGGGACCGCACCCGCCGCAGCGGTCACCGCGCTCCTCGCCGCCGGCGCCTCGATCCGCGGGATCGCGCGCACCGACGAGTTCGCGTACAACCTGACGGGGCGGAACGCGCACCACGGCACGCCGCCGAACAGCGCGGCTCCCACCCGACTGCCCGGAGGCTCGTCCAGCGGATCCGCATCGGCCGTCGGCCTCGGCATGGCCGACATCGGGATCGGCACGGACACCGCGGGATCGGTTCGGGTCCCCGCCTCGTACCAGGGACTCTGGGGGCTCCGGACGACGCACGGCACGGTGTCCCGCGACGGGCTGCTCCCGCTCGCGCCGTCGTTCGACACCGTCGGGTGGCTCACGCGGAGTCCCCGGGTGCTGCTCGCCGCCCTCGACGCCACCGTCCCGCCACGGTCCGCGCCGGGCGGGGCGCCCGACCCGACCGTGCTCGTCGTCCCCGAGGAACTGGTCACACTCGTCGAACCGGCCGTCGCCCGGGCCTTCGCCGCCTTCGTCGAGGCGCTCGACGAACCCGTCGCGACCGTCCGGCTGCGCGACCTCGGCATCCCGGACCCAGCAGCGCTGCAGGAGCAGATGCGGCTCGTCCAGGCCGCCGAGGCGCTCGCCGCCCACGGCCCCTGGATCGACGCGCACCCCGGCGCCCTGAGCACCGTCGTCGGTGACCGGTTCCGGGCGGCACGGGCGAACGACCCCGACGCGACCGCGGACGCCGTGGCACGCCTCGACGAGGTCCGTGCGACGATCCGCCGTGCCCTGGACGGTCGGACCCTGCTGTTCCCGACCGTGCCCGGACCCGCACCACTGCTCCACGCGGACACCGCGGCGCTCGAGCACGCCCGGACCGCCACGACGGCGATGACCGCGCTCGCGAGCGTCGGCGGGCTGCCCGCGGTGAGCGCGCCGGCGCTGACCGTGGACGGCGCGCCCGTCGGCGTCTGCCTGGTCGGTGGGCCGGCCACCGACCGTGCCCTGGTGATCCGCGCCGGGCGCATGCTGCCCGACCGGGCCGATCCGGGCCTCCCGACCGTCTCGGTGGTGTGCTAGGAGGCGAGCCGCCGGGCGTGGGTGACCGCCCACAGACCCACGGCGCTCGCCGCGGCCACGTTGAGCGAGTCGACCCCGTGGGCCATCGGGATTCGCACGGTCGTGTCGGCCGACGCGATCGCGGCCGGCGTCAGCCCCTGACCCTCGGTGCCCATCACGAGCGCGACCCTGTCGGGCAGGTCCGCCACGAAGGCGTCGAGGTCGACCGACTCGTCGGTCAGCGCCATCGCGGCCAGGTGGAAGCCCTGCGCGCGGAGTTCCTCGCCCGCGGCGGGCCAGTCGCCGATGCGGGTCCACGGCACCTGCAGGACCGTGCCCATGCTCACGCGGACGCTCCGGCGGTACAGCGGGTCGGCGCACCGCGGACTGACGAGCACCGCGTCGGCGCCGAGGCCGGCGACGCTGCGGAACACCGCGCCGACGTTCGTGTGGTCGACGATGTCCTCGAGCACGACGACGACCTTCGCGTCCCGCACCACGTCGGCGACGCTCGGCAGGTCGGGGCGCTGCATCGCGGCGATCGCACCGCGGTGCATGCGGAAGCCGGTGAGCTCCTCGAGCAGGGCGTCGGCACCGACGAACACGGGACCGTCGTGCTCCGCGACCAGGGGCAGGACGCTGTCGAGCCATTTTTCCTGCACCAGGATGCTCCGCGGCACGTGCCCGGCGCGGACCGCGCGCTCGATGACCGTGTTCGACTCGGCGATGTACAGGCCGCCCTCGGGCTCCGAGACCCGGCGGAGCGCCACGTCGGTGAGCCGGGCGAAGTCGTCGAGACGGGGATCGTCGAGGGAGTCGATGCGGACGGGGTGCACTGGGCTCGTTTCCGTGTGGTGCGGGGGTGTGGGGTGGGGCCGGCGGGCCGGCGGGCCGGCGCTGGCGCGGGTCCGCCGATGTTCCGCTCCGCCTGGGAAGCGACCGGGACGGTCGGGTGTTGAGGGTACCGTGAACAGGGTGCTGGATGATGCTGCGTCGACGACCGGACCGACCACCGGGGCGGCCGCCGGGTCGGTGACCGCCGACGACCTGGACCGCGTCGTCGAGGTGCTCGCGGGCAAGCGCATCGCCGTGCTCTCCGGTGCCGGTCTGAGCACCGACTCCGGCATCCCCGACTACCGCGGCGCCGGGCGGGTGGTGCGCAAGCCGATGACGTTCCAGGAGTTCCTGGCCGACCCCGCGAAACGCCAGCGCTACTGGGCCGGATCGCACCTGGGCTGGCGGAGCTTCGCGTCCGCCGTGCCGAACGACGGGCACCGGGCGCTCGCCGCACTCGAGGACGCCGGGATCGTCGCCGGGGTCATCACGCAGAACGTCGACGGCCTGCACCTGCGCGCCGGGTCCCGCCGCGTCGTCGAGATCCACGGCTCGATGGACCGCGCCGTGTGCCTGCGGTGCGGCCAGGTGTTCTCCCGCTCCGACCTCGCCGCCACCATCGACCGGGCGAACCCCTGGATCGATGAGCCCGGGTCCGTGCAGCTGCAACCGGACGGCGACGTCGAGATCACCGACGTCGAGCGGTTCGTCGTTCCCGCGTGCTCCGTGTGCGGCGGCGACCTGAAGCCCGACGTCGTGTTCTTCGGCGAGTTCGTGCCGGCCGAGAAGTTCCGCGAGGCCGTGTCGATCGTCGCCGACGCCGACGCGCTGCTCGTCGTCGGTTCGTCCCTCACCGTGAACTCGGGCGTGCGGCTGGTCGACCACGCCGCGCGTCGCAAGAACCCGGTGGTCATCGTGAACCGCGGCGAGACCCGCAGTGACCGCCGGGCCGCCGTGAAGCTCGACGCCGGCACCACCGAGACGCTCGTGCACCTGGCGGAGCGGCTCAGCGCGGCGGCATCGACCGACTAGCCGGTCGCGGTCGACGGACGGGTCTGCCGGGCGCCGGGCGCGTCTGCGAAGATCGTCGGGTGACGACCCTCCTGTACCTCGTCCGGCACGGCGAGACCGACTGGAACGCGCAGCGCCGCATCCAGGGCTCGACGGACATCCCGCTCAACGACACCGGTCGACGGCAGGCCGCCGAGGCCGCCGAGCTCCTGACCCGCCGGCCGTTCGACGCCGTGGTCGCGTCCCCGCTCTCGCGTGCGGCCGAGACGGGCGCGATCATCGCCGACCGCCTGGGCCTCGACGCGCCGACGACGTACCCGGGCCTGGCGGAGCGCTCCTACGGCGAGGCCGAGGGGCTGACCGACGACGAGGTGTCGGCACGGTACCCGCACGACGACATCCCCGGTCGGGAGTCCCGCTCCGCGCTGCTCGCCCGCGTCACCGAGACCCTCGGCGAGATCGCGGTCCGGTTCGATGCCGGCGTCGTCGTGGTCGCGACCCACGGGGCGGTGATCCGCAGCGTCGTGAACGCCGCTGCCCCCGGCACCGCCGACCGCCGCCACACCCCGATCCGGAACGGGTCCATCCACTCGTTCCGGTGGGACCCCGAACGCTTCCACGCGGAACTCGTCCGGTTCGACGACCCGATCGACGACGTGTCCGACGCCACCGGTGGGTCGGCGTTCGAGTACCAGAACCCCTTGGAACGCCGGGGCTGACCGGGGGCTAGGCTCCGACGCACCCGCACACCGGGTGAGGGGAGCCACATGTCCGACGACGGAACCAGCCGACACGGCCAGCATGCCCTCGACCAGCAGGACGACGACCTCGACCGGGTGTTCGGTCCCGAGACGGCGAGCGTCCCGAACCGCACCCGGGCGCGCACCTGGTTCGTCATCGGCGGGAGTGTCCTGGCGGTCACCGCGGTCATCGCGGTGGTGCTCGGCTCGATCATCGGGAGCGTCCAGAACGGCATCGGCGGGGTCTTCCCGCGGCCGGACGTCGCGCTCGACCGGTTCGACACGCGGGTGAGTGCCCTGCCCGGCGTCACCGACGTGCGGCACCACACACCGTCGAAGACCGCGTTCGCGAGCTACGACGCCGTCGCCACCGTCCGCGCCGACCCCACGCTCGACACCGCTGCGCGGGGCGAGCTGGTCGCAGCCATCAGTCGGGCTGCCGACGAGTCGGGCGGCAACGGGGTCCGGGTCGTCGTGATCGCCGACCTCGGCAACCTCGAGATCGGCGTCACCGGTGCCGGCGAGGTCGCGGCAAAGCGCCTGGCACTGGCGGACACGCTCGACCACATCGGCGGTGTCACCGAGGTCCGCTGCTCGTGGGAGCGCGGCGGGGACGCCTCCGACGCCGAGGGCGACCAGTCCATCGTCGTGCGGACCCCGGGACGGGGTGCCGCGGTGCCGCCGATCGTGTCGCGGGTGACCCAGGAGACGCACAGGGTGTTCCCCGGGGCGGACGTGCAGGTCATCGCGCCGGAGTGATCGTACGGTGGTCCTGCGGTGGCCCCGGGGTGGTCGCCCGTGGTTCCGCGGGCGACGTGGAACCAGCGCCAGCTCTCAGCCCCGCTGGTCCCCCACGGCCCGCTCGACGGCCCGGACGACCTGCTCCGCCGAGTCCCGCCACCGGAACCGGCCGGCACGCTCGATCGACTGCCGCGAGGCCTCGTCCCACCGTTCCTCGACCCGCCGGACGGCAGCGGCGACCGCGGACGGCGACGCCGGGTCGAAGTACTCCGCAGCGGAGCCGCCGATCTCCCGGAAGATCGGGATGTCGCTGACGACGACGGGGGTCCCGACGCCCATCGCCTCGACGAGCGGGATGCCGAACCCCTCGTCGTACGACGCGGTCGCCAGCGCCGTGGCCGAACGGAGCACGGACAGGTACTCCTCGTCGGTGGCACCGTCGTGGAACACGATCGCCCCCGCGGGAGCGAGCCCCTCGAGCCGTGTCCGGTCGGCGTCGGACACCCGCGACATGCAGTGCAGCGTCCAGTCCGCCCCGAGGAGCGGGAGCGCCGCCGCGAGCGTCTCGACGTTCTTGTAGGGCATGAACGACCCCATGTAGACGAGCGAGCGTTCGCGTGGCGCTCCGGTCGCCCGCGGTGTCGCCGGGTCGGCCGCGTTGTAGGCGACCGTCACGGGCCGCTTCGTCAGCCGGTGCTCGGCGATCAGCCCGGCGGTCGTCTCCGACACCGTCACCACCCCGTCGGCGCCGTTCAGCAGGAACCGCTGCGGCGCCCAGGACAGGTGGAAGGCCCGCCAGCCGAGCCGCAGCGGCCACGAGAACTCCCGCGGGGGTGTGCGGTTGCGGTAGTAGATCAGGTCGTGCAGCGTCAGGACGAGCGCGTACCGACGACCCCGCGAACCCATCGTCTGCATCGGCGAGAACACCGCGTCGAGCCCGAGCCGGTTGACGCGCCGGGCGACCAGCGGCTCCCCCGCGTCCGTCGGTGCGGGCAGCAGCTCCCACGGCAGGTCGCTCGGCAGCGACTCGAGCTGGCGCTCGTCGCTGACGAGCAGCACGTACCCGTGCCGCTCCGGCAGGTGCGCGACGACCCCGGCGGTGAACCGGCTGATGCCGTCGTGCCGGCCGATCCGCACGTACCGGCAGTCGATGCCGATGCGCAGGCGCGTCACGACGCGTCCGCCGTCCGGGAGGCCCGCCCCGCCCCCGACGGTCGGCGGTCCGTGGCGGCCGCGCCGCGTCCAGTTCGTCCCTGCCGTCCGGCACGACCGGTCGTGTCCGCCATCCGGCGGAGCACCGCCGCCGCGGCCGGAGCCGGCGTCTCGTAGTGCACCAGGTGGCCGACACCCGGGATCACGACGAGCTCGGCGTCACGCAGACGCTCGGCGAGTGCGCGCTGTTCGGGGACGGCGGTGATGTCGTCGTGCTCGGCCGCGACGAGCAGCACGGGCACGTGGATCCGGTCGGCGTACTCGGACACGTCGTGGGTGACCGAGGTGCGGAACGCCTCGAGCACGCTCGTGCGGTTCGCGAAGGCCGAGAAGTAGCGGTCGTGCTGGTCGTGTACCCATCGGCGGACGGCGGCGTCGTGGGACTTCAGCATCGCGATGCTCATCGCCCGGACGATCGCGCCGTTCCGCAGGATCCCGAGCCCGATCGGCTTCGGCAGCACCGCGCCGGCGCGGTAGTACCCGATCGCGATCGCGGTCCCGACGGCACGCGGTCCCTGCAGGGCCGGGGCCGCGATCGGGTTGACGAGGACGAGCAGTCGGGTGTCGAGCCCGGCGGCGACGGTGGCCGACACCACGATCGACCCGAACGAGTGCCCGAGCACCACGGTGTCGCGGCCGAGCCCGAGCGCGGCGTGGAACCCGTTCAGCCAGACCACGTACGCGTCGATGTCCGACACCGGCAGCGGATCGGACACGCCGAAGCCGGGCAGGTCCGGCACGATCACGCGCGCACCCTGCAGGTGCGCGGCGATGGTCTCGAGGCCGTGGTGGTCCCCGCGGAACCCGTGCACGGCGAGCACGGTGCGATCCGAGTCCTCGGGCCCGTAGACCCAGTAGTGCGTGGTCCGGCCGTCGACCTGGACGGCCCGGTGCACGACCGGGGTGGCGGCCATCAACGACTGGTACGGGGAGAGCACGGGCGGTTGCATCCGCGCCAGTCTAGGGAGCGAACCGCACGAAACCCCGGACACCCGCAGCATCTCGCGCCTATCGTGTCCGGGGCGGGCCGCAAGACCGGTCCGTCGACGACGACGAGGAGCACGGTGACCTTCACAGCCCCGATCCAGCTGCCCGGCCTGACGCTCGACCCGCAGTGGTACAAGCGCTCGGTCTTCTACGAGTGCATGATCCGGTCGTTCGTCGACTCCAACGGGGACGGCATCGGCGACATCCAGGGCGTGATCGGCAAGCTCGACTACCTGCAGTGGCTCGGCGTGGACGCCCTGTGGCTGCCGCCGTTCTTCCAGTCGCCGATGCGCGACGGCGGCTACGACATCGCCGACTACAAGGCGATCCTGCCGGAGTTCGGCACGCTCGACGACTTCCGCGAGCTCGTCACGAAGTCGCACGAGCGGAACATGCGCATCGTGATCGACATGGTGATCAACCACACCAGCGACCAGCACGAGTGGTTCCAGCAGTCCCGCGAGGACCCGGACGGCCCCTACGGCGACTTCTACGTCTGGCGGGACACCGACGAGGACTACTCGAACATCCGCATCATCTTCGTCGACACCGAGGAGTCCAACTGGACCTTCGACCCGGTCCGACGACAGTTCTTCTTCCACCGCTTCTTCTCGCACCAGCCCGACCTGAACTTCGAGAACCCCGCGGTCATCGAGGCGATCTACGACGTCGTCCGGCACTGGCTCGACATGGGCGTCGACGGGCTCCGGCTCGACGCGATCCCGTACCTGTTCGAGTCGGAAGAGGGCAACGGCGAGGGCGAGCCGGAGACCCACGAGTTCATCAAGAAGCTCCGCGCGATGGTCGACGACGAGTACCCCGGTCGTGTGCTCCTGGCCGAGGCGAACCAGTGGCCGCGCGAGACGGCGGCGTTCTTCGGCACCGACGAGGAGCCCGAGTGCCACATGGCGTTCGACTTCCCGGTGATGCCGCGCATCTTCTACTCGCTCCGTGCCCAGCACGCCGCCGAGCTCAAGGCGATCCTGTCCGAGACCCTCGACGTGCCGGCCAGCGCGGCGTGGGGCGTCTTCCTCCGCAACCACGACGAGCTCACGCTCGAGATGGTGAGCGAGGAGTACCGGCAGGCGATGTACGGCTGGTACGGCTACGACCCGCGGATGCGCTCGAACATCGGTATCCGCCGTCGTCTCGCGCCCCTGCTCGACAACTCCCGCGCCGAGCTCGAGCTCATCCACGCCCTGCTGTTCTCGCTGCCCGGATCACCGTTCCTGTACTACGGCGACGAGATCGGGATGGGCGACAACATCTGGCTGCCGGACCGCGACTCGTCGCGCACGCCGATGCAGTGGACGCCGGACCGCAACGCCGGCTTCTCGACCGCCGACCCGGGCAAGCTCTACCTGCCCGTCGTCCAGTCGCTCGTGTACAACTACGCGCAGGTCAACGTCGAGGCGCAGCTCGCCCAGTCCCGCTCGCTGCTGCACTGGGTCCGGAACGTCATCCACACGCGCAAGGCCCACCCGGTGTTCGGCCTCGGGTCCCTGCACGTGCAGGAGACCTCGAACGACTCGGTGCTCGCCTTCGTCCGCTCGTGGGAGGGCTCCGGCCAGCAGTTCGGCCCGTCCGCCGAGGACGTCCTGTGCGTGTTCTCGTTCGCGACGAACCCGACCTCGGTCACGGTGTCCGCTCCGCAGTTCGCGGGGCGTCCGCTCTACGACCTGTTCGGCGGCGGCTCGTTCCCGTCCTTCGACGAGGACGGCAACGTGACGCTGACCATGGGCACGCAGTCGTTCTACTGGCTGCACGTCGGCGCGCCGACCCGGTAGTCGGGGGTGTCGGTGCGTCCCGTTAGCCTGACCGCGTGACGTTCCCCACAGCACAGCTCGACGCGCCCGCTCCGTCCCAGGACCTCACGGGTCGCCCCTGGTGGCACGCGCTGGGCGTCTTCGACCTCGAGACCACCGGGGTCGACGTCGAGACGGCCCGCATCGTCACAGCCCACGTCGGCCTCATCGACATGACCGGGGCCTCCATCGTCGAGGGTGCGTGGATAGCCGACCCCGGCGTGCCGATCCCCGAGGGCGCTGCCGCCGTGCACGGCTACACGACCGAGCGCGCCCAGGCCGAGGGGCGTCCCGCGGCCGAGGTCGTGGCCGAGATCATCGCCGCGATCGAGGCCGTGTTCGCACGGGGCATCCCGCTGGTGATCTACAACGCCCCGTACGACCTCACCGTCCTCGACCGCGAAGCGAAGCGGCACGGGTTCGCCTCCCCCGTCATCGGCAACGTCGTCGACCCGCTGGTGATCGACAAGGCGCTCGACACCTTCCGCAAGGGCAAGCGCACGCTCGAAGCCGCGTCCGAGCTCTACGGCGTCACGCTCGACGACGCGCACGACGCCGGAGCCGACGCGATCGCTGCCGGGCGTGTCGCCCAGGCCATAGCGGGCAAGTACCCGGACGAGCTCGGCATCTCCGCCGAAGAACTCCACCGCAAGCAGGTCGGCTGGTGTGCCGAGCAGGCCACCTCGTTCCAGGACTACATGCGCAAGAAGCGCGACCCGACGTTCACCGCCGACGGCCGCTGGCCCCACCGCAACGGCGCCTGACCCCGCACGGCCCCCGCTGGACACCGGTGTTCGCGCGCCGAACACCCGCAGAACGCGGCGTGACGCGCCAACACCGGTGTTCCGCATTCCGGGGCACACCGCACCCGCCCGCGGCCGCACAACGCGAACGGGCGGCCCTCCCGGAGGAGGACCGCCCGTGGGCGCTGCGTGGGGGCTTCTTACTTGCTGAAGCCCTTGAAGCGCTGGTTGAACTTCTCGACGCGACCGGCCGAGTCGAGGATGCGCTGCTTGCCCGTGTAGAACGGGTGCGAAGCGGACGAGATCTCGACGTCGATGACCGGGTAGGTCGCACCGTCGAGCTCGATGGTCTTGTCGCTGTTCGCGGTCGAACGCGTCAGGAACGTCTCACCGGAGGCCAGGTCACGGAAGACGATGGCGCGGTACTCGGGGTGGGTGTCGGTCTTCATGGAGATTCCTCGATAGCGGTGATGGGATTGCGCGAACTGCGCGGGAAGTCGTCGGCTTGCGCCAGCCGTCCACGATACCAGAGAGACGGCGGGATCGCAGCGCTACGCGGCGCGTGCCGTGTAGCGACCGGCGTCCTTGGTGACCGAGAGGTCGATGCCGAACGCCTCGGTCAGGGTCTGGTCCGTCAGGACCTCGTCGATCGGGCCTGCGGCCTGCACGTGGCCGTCGGCGAGGACGAGCGCGTGGGTGAACCCGGCCGGGATCTCCTCGACGTGGTGGGTCACGATGACGATGGCCGGCGAGTCCGTACTCTGGGCGTAGCCGCCGAGGGTGCGGACGAGGCTCTCGCGGGCGCCGAGGTCGAGCGACGCGGCCGGTTCGTCGAGGAACAGGATCTCCGGGTCGGTCATCACGGCACGGGCGATCTGCACGCGCTTCTGCTCGCCGTCGCTGAGGTCGCCGAACGTGCGGTCGGAGAAGGACCCCAGGCCCCACTCCTCGAGCACGCGCTGCGCACGGCGGACGTCGAGCTCCTCGTACTCCTCGTTCCAGCGACCCGTCACCGAGTACGCCGCGGTGAGCACGACGTCGATGACCTTCTCGGTCACCGGGATGCGGCGTGCCAGCGCGGTCGACGCGAAGCCGATGCGCGGGCGGAGCTCGAACAGGTCGGCGCCGCCGAGTTCGGTACCGAGCACCTCGACGTCGCCCGAGGTCGGGAACGTCTGGGCGCCGGCGACCTGCAGCAGCGTGGTCTTGCCGGCCCCGTTCGCGCCGAGCACGACCCAGCGTTCGTCGTCCTGCACCTCCCACGAGATCGCGTCGAGGATGGTGGCCCCGTTGCGGACCACGGAGACGTCTGACAAGCGCACGACCGAGGGCATGCGACCAGCCTACGGGTTCTGGCCGAGCACCTGGTCGTAGACCTGCCGTGTCCTGGTGGCGATCGCGTCCCAGGTGAACTCCGTCTCGACACGGAGCCGTCCGGCGCGCCCCATGAGCTTCGCCAGCCCCTCGTCGGCGAGCACCTCGGTGAGGGTCGCGGCGAGGTCGGCCACGAAGCGGTCGGGATCGGTCGGGGTGCCGGTGCCGTCCTGCACCTGGTCGATCGGGACGATGCGGCCGGTGAGCCCGTCGGCGACGACCTCGGGGATGCCCCCGGTGCCCGTGCCGACGACCGGGATGCCGCACGCCATCGCCTCGAGGTTCACGATGCCGAGCGGCTCGTAGACCGACGGGCACACGAACACGGTGCCCGAGGACAGCACGTTCACGATCTCCTGGTGCGCGAGCATCCGGTCGATCCAGACGACGCCCTCACGGTCGGCCCGGAGCCCGTCGACGAGCTCGGTGACCTCGGCCAGGATCTCGGGGGTGTCCGGCGCGCCGGCGCACAGCACGATCTGCACGTCCGACGGCAGCGACGCCACGGCGCGGAGCAGGTACGGCAGGCCCTTCTGCCGGGTGATGCGTCCGACGAACACGACGCTCGGGCGCGTCGGGTCGATGCCGAGGGCGCGCACGGCGTCCTCGTCGACGGTCGGCTTCCACGCGTCGATGTCGATGCCGTTGTAGACGACGTGGACCTTCGCCGGGTCGATCGACGGGTACGAGCGCAGGATGTCCGCGCGCATGGCCTTCGAGACCGCGATGACGCCGTCGGCGTGCTCGAACGCCTCGCGCTCCATCCAGCTGGACAGGCGGTAGCCGCCGCCGAGCTGCTCGGCCTTCCACGGGCGGAGCGGCTCGAGGCTGTGGGCGGTGACGATGTGGGGGATGCCGTAGGTCAGCTGCGCGATCCGGCCCGCGGAGTTCGCGTACCAGGTGTGCGAGTGCACGAGGTCGGCGCCCTCGACGTCGGCCGCGATGGCCACGTCGGTGCCGAGGGCCTGCAGCGCGCCGTTCGCCTGGCCGAGGCCGTCCGGGGTCCGGTAGCCCCACACGTCGGGTTCGTCACGGAAGGCCCCGAAGGCCCGGACACGGACTTCCGTGTCCGTCCCCGACCGCAACGCGGCGGTGAGTTCGGACACGTGGACACCCGCTCCGCCGTAGACCTCCGGCGGATACTCCCTGGTCAGCAGATCGACTCGCACTGGTTCAACGTAACCGGTTCCCAGTGCTGACGCCTACTGTGAGCGGCATGGCACCAAAGAAGGTCTTCGGCATCGTGCTCGCCGGCGGCGAGGGCAAACGACTCATGCCGCTCACGGCCGATCGCGCGAAGCCCGCCGTCCCGTTCGGCGGCAACTTCCGTCTCATCGACTTCGCACTGTCGAACCTGGTCAACTCCGGTCTGCAGAAGATCGTCGTCCTGACCCAGTACAAGTCGCACAGTCTCGACCGGCACGTCGCGGAGACCTGGCGCATGGAGGGGCTTCTCGGCTCCTACGTCGCGTCCGTCCCCGCGCAGCAGCGGCTCGGCAAGCGCTGGTTCGCCGGCTCGGCCGACGCGATCCTGCAGTCGCTCAACCTGCTGCGCGACGAACGCCCCGACATCGTCGTCGTCGTCGGTGCGGACCACGTGTACCGAATGGACTTCCACCAGATGGTCGAGGCGCACATCGCCTCCGGCCGCAGTGCCACGGTGGCGGCGATCCGTCAGCCGATCGGGCTCGCCGACCAGTTCGGCGTGATCCAGGTGGCCGACGACGACCCCACGAAGATCGAGGCGTTCCTCGAGAAGCCGAAGGACGCCGTCGGTCTGGCCGACTCCCCCGGCGAGATCCTGGCCTCGATGGGCAACTACGTGTTCAACGCGGACGCCCTCGTCGACGCGGTCCTGCGGGACGGCCAGCTCGAGACCTCGGCCCACGACATGGGCGGCGACATCGTCCCCGACTTCGTGGACCGCGGCGACGCCGGCGTGTACGACCTGCAGCGCAACGAGGTCCCCGGTTCCACCGACCGCGACAAGTACTACTGGCGTGACGTGGGCACCATCGACTCGTTCTTCGATGCCCACATGGACCTCATCGCCCCGGTCCCGGTCTTCAACCTGTACAACCAGGACTGGCCGATCTTCAACCAGCAGACGAACCTGCCGCCGGCGAAGTTCGTCCGCGACGCGAACGGCAACACCGGGTCCACGGTGGACTCGCTCGTGTCGCTCGGCTGCCTGGTGTCGGGTGCGCAGGTCGAGCGCAGCATGATCGGGCCCTGGTGCTCGATCGACTCCGGCGCGAAGGTCCTCGACTCGATCGTGTTCGAGCGCGCCACCATCGGCGCCGGGGCGGTCGTCAACCGCGCCATCCTCGACAAGGACGTCGTCCTCGCACCGGGTGCGCAGGTCGGCGTCGACCGGGAGGCCGACGAGGCGCGCGGCTTCACCGTCACCGAGTCCGGCATCACCGTGGTCGGCAAGGGCGTCCGCGTCGACGCGTAGGGCAAGGCATCCGGGGCGCGGCCCCGGACGGACGGGGCGCAGCCCCGGACGGACGGCCTGGAGGCACGGCTCGCGTCACGGACGCGGCCGTGCCTTTGGTCTGTCGGTACCGTTGGTGCGTGCCCCGCTTCCTCGTCGTCCTCGATGCCGATTCCACCCTCCTCGAGGACGAGGTGATCGAACTGCTCGCCGACAGCGCCGGGACCCGGCCACAGGTGGCGGCGATCACGGAGCGCGCCATGCGCGGGGAACTCGACTTCGCCGAGAGCCTCCGGGAGCGTGTCGCGACCCTGGCGGGCCTCCAGGCAGACGTCTTCGCCCGGGCACAGCAGGCGGTCCGTGTGACGCGGGGCGCCGACCAGCTCGTCCGTGGGGTGCACGCCGCCGGCGGCACCGTCGGCGTGGTGTCCGGCGGGTTCCACGAGGTGCTCGACCCGTTCGCCGAGCAGCTGGGCCTCGATCACTGCCGGGCGAACCGCCTCGAGGTCACCGACGGCGTGCTCACCGGCCGCGTGCTCGGTGACGTGGTCGACGCGCACGCCAAGGCCGTCGCGCTCCGCGAGTGGGCGGATGCGGACGGGGTGGACCCGGCACGGACGATCGCGATCGGCGACGGCGCGAACGACCTCGAGATGATGCGCGTCGCGGCGCTGTCGGTGGCGTTCGACGCGAAGCCGCGCGTGCGGGAGCAGGCGGACGTCGCGGTCGTCGACCGTGACCTGTCCGCCGTGCTCGCGACGCTCGGCCTGCGCGGCTGAGCCGTCCGGGGGCTCGACGCGTCCGGTTCTTCGCGCTCAGCGACAGTTCACGCTCACGACGGCCCGTGAGCTGTCGCTGCGCGCGAAACGACGTCGCGCGTCGGGCTAGTGCCCCATCCCGAGGCCGCCGTCGACGGGGATGATCGCTCCGGAGACGTACCCGGCGCCGTCGCTCGCCAGGAACAGCGTGGCGTCCGCGACGTCGTCGACCGTGCCGTAGCGGGCGGCCGGGATCGCCTTCTTGAACTCGGCCTGCAGCTCGTCGGAGAGCGCGGCGGTCATGTCCGTCTGGATGAAGCCGGGCGCGACGACGTTGGCGGTGATGCCGCGCGAGCCGAGCTCACGCGTGATGGACCGGGCCATGCCGACCAGAGCGGCCTTCGAGGACGCGTAGTTGACCTGGCCGATCTGGCCGTAGGCGCCCACGACGCTCGACATCAGCACGATGCGGCCGAACTTGGCCTTCATCATGCCCTTCGTGGCGCGCTTGACGACGCGGAAGGTGCCCGTGAGGTTCGTGTCGACCACGCTGGTGAAGTCGTCCTCGGACATGCGGAGGAGCAGCTGGTCGTTCGTGATGCCGGCGTTCGCGACGAGGACCTCGATCGGACCGAGCTCGGCCTCGACCTGCGTGAACGCGGCGTCGACGGAGGCCGTGTCGGTGATGTCGGCCTGCACCGTCAGCGCGCCCTCGGGACCACCCTGACCGCTGCGTGACGTCACGGCGACCCGGTGGCCGGCTGCGACGAACCGCTCGGCCAGCGCGTGTCCGATACCGCGGTTGCCGCCGGTGATGAGGACGGTACGGGGGGTGCTCATGGTCGCTCCGTTCGGTGGGATCTGCTCGGCACGCGGTGCCGGGGACCCGGCGGACACGCCCGGACGAGCGTACCGGAGCGGACGACCCCGCCGGTTCGCGCGCGGCGCACCCATGATCGGTCCGGCGGGATTAGGCTTGACCCCGGGTAGACGGAGACCATCTGTATGAAGAGCACGCACACGAGCATCACGTCGCTGCCGGACACACCGGAGCAGGACCGGGCGCACCGCCTGTCCCGCTACGTCTGGCAGATGGCCATCCGAGTGGTCCTCTTCATCTCCGCAGTGCTCGTGTACTCGATCTGGCACTCGTGGTTGGCGGTCATCCCGATCGTCCTGGCCGCGGTGATCCCCTGGGTCGCCGTCGTCATCGCGAACGCCGGCAGCCGGACCGAGAGCGACATGATCTCCCCCGCCGGGTCCATCGAGCTCTACGACGCCGTCGACCCGCGTCTCCGCGAACAGCAGGAGGACGCCCGGGCGCAGGCCTACCGTGACGAGCAGGACCGCCTCCGCCAGCAGGCGCAGCACGCGCAGGACGAGTGGCAGCGCAACGGCGACCGATCGAAGATGTGGGGACCCCGCTGATGGGTGCGACGTTCGACCTGCAGACGGAACCCGGATCCACCCCGGTCTGCTCACGCGCCGGTTGCGTGTCGACGGCCGGGTGGCGTGTGAACTGGCGCAACCCCCGGATCCACGCGATCGACCGCGTGAAGATCTGGGCCGCGTGTGAAGAACACCGCGACTTCCTCGCCGACTACCTGCGGTCCCGCTCGTTCCCGGTGCGGGTCACCGGCATGCACGAGGACGTCGACCACCTCGACGACGAGCGCGAGTCGACCGCGGCGCCGAAGAACGACGTCGGGGTGCGCTCCACCGGCACCTCGCGATGACCGACGGCTTCGACCCGCAGTCCCGGTACGGCCGTAAGTACGCCGCCAACCTGCAGCGCGCGTCCGCCCAGTCGGGTGACCCGGCGCAGCAGCACGACCCCCGCGAACCGTTCGTCGGCTGGCGCTTCGTCCGGAGTCGCCGCTGGCTCGGCTACTTCGCGATCGCCGTCGCCTTCGCCGTCGTGTGCGCGCTGTTCGGCATGTGGCAATGGGACCGCCGCAACGAGGCCGTCCGGCAGAACGAGCAGGTCGCGCAGAACTACGACCACACCCCCGTCCCCCTCGACCGGGCGCTGCCGGAGGCTTCGAGCTGGCAGGACGAGCAGGAGTGGCTCCGGGTCGCCGTGACCGGCCGCTACGACGTCGACTCGCAGCTGCTCGTGCGCAACCGCGTGCACAACGGGCAGCCCGGGTTCGAGGTCCTGACGCCCCTGGTCACGGCCGAGGGTCGCGCCTTCGTCGTCGACCGTGGGTGGGTGCCGACCGGCAACGCCCAGGACGCCCCCGACCACGTGCCCGCTCCCCCGTCCGGCGAGGTCACCGCGATCGTCCGCCTGCAGCAGAGCGAACCGCGCATCCCCGGCCGGTCCGACCCGAAGGACACCGACCAGGTGCAGTCGGTCACCCTGGCCGACGTGGCGGACAAGGTCGACGACCCGATCTGGACCGGTGCGTATGGGCAGCTCGCCTCCGAGTCCCCCGCTCCGGTCGAGGCCCGCCCACTCGGCTGGGAGCGCCCGAACGCCGACACCGGGCTGCACCTGAGCTACTTCATCCAGTGGTTCCTGTTCGCCGCCGGGGGCTTCGGGTTCCTGGCGTACGTGATGGTGCAGGAGTACCGGAACCTCAACCAGGACGACCCGGAGGAGCGCGAGCGCGCCCTCGAGCGCGAACGCCGCAAGAACGCGAAGCCGAAGACCGACGCCGAGGTCGAGGACGAGCTCATCGCATCACGTCGCTGACGCGGCGGCTGCGGCTGCGGCTGCGGCTGCGGCGGCTGCGCCTGCGCTACCGGGTACGGACGACGCCGTCGTCTTCCCAGGACGCCGCCGGATTCGGCGGTGTCTCGCCGACAGCGCGGCGTCCCGCCTGCGCGACGGCGTCTCCACGGACCGACACGGGGCCACGCGGCGGACGGGAGGCCCGTGGCAGCGCCGCCGCGGGCCTCCCGTCCGGCAGCAGCGCACGTCGACGGCCGCTCGCCGCTCCCGACGACCGGTCACGACCTGCCGCAGGTGCGCCCGCGGGCGGTCGCATCTCGTCGAGCGCCAGGTCGCCTGGCGACGGTTGGTGACCACTGCGCGCAACTGAGCGGGGTGTCCTGACCGGGCGGACGCGACGAAGGTCCGCCCGCCCGCCCAGCCGCCCCGGCTACGCGAGCTCGATGAGCTCCGCGTAGTCCTTGTTCCAGTGGTCCTCGGTGCCGTCCGGCAGCAGCAGCACGCGCTCGGGGTTGAGCGCCTCGACCGCGCCGGCGTCGTGGGACACCAGGACGACCGCGCCCTCGAAGCCGGCGAGGGCGTTGAGGATCTCCTCGCGCGAAGCCGGGTCCAGGTTGTTCGTCGGCTCGTCGAGCAGCAGGACGTTCGCGCCGGAGACCACGATCATCGCGAGCGACAGACGCGTCTTCTCACCACCGGACAGGACTCCGGCCTTCTTGTAGCCGTCGTCGCCGGTGAACAGGAACGACCCGAGCACCCGACGGGCCTCGGTCTCGTTGAGGTCGGTCGACGCCGACACCATGTTCTCGATCACCGTGCGGTTGATGTCGATGTTCTCGTGTTCCTGCGCGTAGTAGCCGATGCGCAGACCGTGGCCGGGCTGGATCTCGCCCGTGTCGGGCTGGTCGGCTCCCGCCAGGATGCGCAGCAGCGTCGTCTTGCCCGCACCGTTGAAGCCGAGGATGACCACGCGCGAACCACGGTCGATCGCCAAGTCGACACCCGCGAAGATCTCGAGCGACCCGTAGGACTTCGACAGCCCCTCGGCCATCAACGGGGTGCGGCCGCACGGGGCCGGGGTGGGGAAGCGGATCTTCGCGACCCGGTCGGCGACGCGCTCGTCCTCGAGGCCGGCGAGCAGCTTGTCGGCACGCGCGACCATCTGGTGGGCGGCTGCTGCCTTCGAGGCCTTCGCGCCGAAGCGGGCGGCCTGGTCCTTGAGCGTGGCGGCCTTCTTCTCGGCGCCCGCGCGCTCCTTGCGGCGGCGCTCCTCGTCGGCGACGCGCTGCCGCTGGTACAGCTTCCAACCCATGTTGTAGATGTCGATGGTCTGGCGGTTGGCGTCGAGGTAGAAGACGCGGTTCACGACCTCGTCGACGAGCTCGACGTCGTGGGAGATGATGATGACGCCACCGGGGTAGGTCTTCAGGTGCTCGCGGAGCCACACGACCGAGTCGGCGTCGAGGTGGTTGGTCGGCTCGTCGAGGATCATCGTCTCGGCGTCCGAGAACAGGATCCGGGCGAGCTCGATGCGCCGGCGCTGACCACCGGAGAGCGTCTTGAGCTGCTGGTCGAGGATGCGGTCCGGCAGCTTCAGGTTCGACGCGATCGAGGCAGCCTCGGCCTCGGCCGCGTAGCCACCGAGCGCGTTGAACTGGTCGTCGAGGCGGCTGTAGCGGCGCATCGCCTTCTCGGCCACCGCCGCGTCGTCGCTCGCCATGTCGAGGGTCGCGAGCCGGATGCCCTCCACGAGCTCGCCGAGCCCACGGGCATCGAGGATGCGCTTCCGCGCGGTCTCCTCCGGGTCGCCCGAGCGGGGGTCCTGCGGCAGGTAGCCGATCTCGCCACCGCGCTCGATCTTGCCGCCGGTGGGCTGCGTCTCGCCCGCGAGGGCCTTGGTCATCGTCGTCTTCCCCGCGCCGTTGCGGCCGACGAGTCCGATCTTGTCGCCCTTCTCGACACGGAAGGACACGTCCTCCATGAGGAGACGAGCTCCGACGCGGATCTCGAGTTCGTGCACGGCAAGCACAGTGGACGTCCAATCAGTTGGTGGGTTTGCACAACGGTGTGTGCGTGAGGTGCACCGCTACGCTGACGGGACCGATGGTTCCGAACGGAACCAGCAGTCCATTCTAGGAGAATCCATGACGAACGCCACCGGGTTCGCTCCCCGCGCAGTCCTCGCCGACCGTCTGCGCATGCACGGTCTGGCCACCGACGCCGCCCTCGTCGCCGGCGGAGCCCTGTTCACCGCCGCGATGGCGCAGCTCCAGGTCCCGATGTGGCCGGTCCCGATCACCGGGCAGACACTCGCCGTCGTGCTCGTCGGCGCGACGCTCGGCGCACGTCGCGGCATGCTCTCGCTGCTCGTCTACGCCGTCGCCGGACTCGCGGGTGCGCCGTTCTTCGCCGACATGCAGGGCGGCCTGCAGGCCCTCGCCCTGCCGAGCTTCGGGTACGTCATCGGCTTCATCCCCGCCGCCGGGCTCGTCGGGTGGCTCGCGCGCCGCAACTGGGACCGCCACGTCGGGCGCGCCGCGGTCGCGATGCTGCTCGCCAGTGCCATCCCGTTCGTGACCGGCCTGCCGTACCTGGCCGTCGCGCTCGGCCAGCTCGGTGCGCCGAACGACGTCCAGTCGGTGCTCGCCGCCGGCCTGTACCCGTTCGTCGTCGGTGGCATCGCCAAGGCCCTCATCGCCGCCGGCATCCTGCCGCTCGCGTGGAAGGCCGTCGGCCGCCGCTGACGCCTGGCACGAGAACGGCCCCGCACCGATCGGTGCGGGGCCGTTCTGCGTCCGGTGCGGGGACGGTCGGTCGGTCGGTCGGTCGGTCACGACTCCCCGCCAACTGGACGCCGAGTGGTCGCGTTCTGTCGCTTGGCGCGCCGTCAGCCGACAGGACGCGACCGTTCGGCCAACGTGAGCGGGTGGTCTCGACCGCTCGGCGGCGCGCCCCGCGCGTGGCGCGCGCACAGACGGACGGGAGGCGCGGTGCCAGCTGGCACCGCGCCTCCCGTCCGTGGTGGGTCGCGGCTAGATCGCGAACCCGAGGGCGCGCATCATCTCGCGTCCGTCGTCGGTGATCCGTTCCGGACCCCACGGCGGCATCCAGACCCAGTTGATCCGGAAGGCGTCCACGATGCCGTCGAGGGCATTCGCGGTGTCACCCTCGATGACGTCGGTCAGGGGGCAACCGGCGCTGGTGAGCGTCATGCTGATGACGAGCGCGTTGGCGTCGTCGTCCCAGGCGAGGTCGTAGATCAGACCGAGGTCGACGATGTTCACGCCGAGCTCCGGGTCCTGGACCTCCTTCAGTCCCTCGACGACCTCGTCGAACTTGTCGGGAGCGAGTGCGGCGATCATCGGGCCTGCGCCTCGGCGGCAGCGGCCTGCACGTAGCGGTCGTAGCCCTCGTTCTCGAGGCGGTCGGCGAGCTCGGGGCCGCCCTGCTCCGCGACCTTGCCGGCGACGAACACGTGCACGAAGTCCGGCTTGATGTAGCGGAGGATGCGCGTGTAGTGCGTGATGAGCAGCACACCGAGGCCGGTCGCGGCCTTGGCACGGTTGACGCCCTCGGAGACGATCTTCAGCGCGTCGACGTCGAGGCCGGAGTCGGTCTCGTCGAGGACGGCGAACTTCGGCTTGAGGAGCTCGAGCTGCATGATCTCGTGGCGCTTCTTCTCGCCGCCGGAGAAGCCCTCGTTGACGTTGCGCTCGGCGAACGACGAGTCCATCTTCAGGTCGGCCATCGACTGGCGGAGTTCCTTGATCCAGCCACGCAGCGCCGGAGCCTCACCGTCGATCGCCGTCTTGGCGGTGCGGAGGAAGTTCGACACCGTGACGCCGGGGATCTCGACCGGGTACTGCATCGCCAGGAACATGCCGGCACGGGCGCGCTCGTCGACGCTCATCGCGAGGACGTCCTGACCGTCGAGAGTGATCGTGCCACCGACGACGTTGTACCGGGGGTGCCCGGCGATCGTGTACGCCAGGGTGGACTTGCCGGAGCCGTTCGGCCCCATGATCGCGTGGATCTCGCCCTCGTTGATGGTGAGGTCGACACCCTTCAGGATCTCCTTGGTGCCCTGATCGGTGTCGATCGAGACCTTGAGGTCACGGATTTCCAGAGTGGACATTGCGTTCCTTCGGTTGCAGCTGTGGTGCGGCGTCAGCCGCGGGAAGTGGTGGGGGTGCTCAGTCGACCGGGACGACGTCCTGCACGTCGACGTAGACGTCGCCGTCGCGGACCTCGACCCGGAAGACCGGGACGGGCTCGTAGGCCGGGAAGTTCTGCGGCTTGCCGGTGGTCAGCGAGAAGCGAGACCCGTGGGCCCAGCACTCCAGCGAGTCTCCCTCGACGAAGCCCTCGGCCAGCGAGATGTCGCCGTGCGTGCAGGTGTCGCCGATGGCGTGGACCGTGCCGGACGAGTCCTTCACGATCGCGACCGCCGTGCCGCCGACGACCACGCGCATCGGGCTGTCCACCGCGATGTCGGCTTCGGCGCAGACCTTCTCGGCCATCAGGCGTTGGCCTCCGTGGCGCCGGCCTCGGCCGGTGCGGCGATGGCTTCGGCCGGTGCGGCGATGACCGAACGGCCCTCGGCCAGCTCCTGCTCGACCGCCGCGATGAGGCGTTCCTCGAGCTCGGGGGCGCCGATCTTCTGGATGACCTCGACCAGGAAACCGAGCACGACGAGGCGCCGGGCCTCTTCTTCCGGGACTCCGCGGGACTGCAGGTAGAACAGCTGCTCGTCGTCGAAGCGACCGGTCGCACTCGCGTGCCCGGCGCCCTCGATGTTGCCCGTCTCGATCTCGAGGTTCGGGATGCTGTCGGCACGGGTGCCGTCGGTCAGCACGAGGTTGCGGTTCTGCTCGTACGAGTCGGTGCCGTCGCCGGCGCGGCCGATCAGGACGTCACCGATCCAGACGGTGTGCGCGCCCTGGCCCTGCAGCGCCCCCTTGTAGTTGACCCGACCGCGCGTGTTGGGCGCGTCGTGGTTCACGTAGACCTGCTGCTCGATGTACTGGCCGGCGTCGGCGAAGTACACGCCGTACATCTCCGTGTCGGCGCCCTGCGCACCGAGGTGCGTCGACGGGTTGACCCGGATGACGTCGCCGCCGAGCGAGACCACGACGTGCTTGAGGAACGCGTCGCGACCGACCTCGGCGAAGTGCGTCGCGACGTGCACGGCGTCGTCGTCCCAGTCCTGCAGGCTGACGACGGTCAGTCGCGCGTTCTGCTGCGCGACGATCTCGACGTTCTCGCTGAGCAGGGCGCTGCCGCGGTTGTCGAGCACGACGATGCCCTGCGCGTTCGGCTCGGCCGTGATGACCGTGTGTGCGGCGCGGGGCTGCGACCCGAAGTCGGAGCGGGTCACCGTGATGAACTCGTGTGCCTCGGTGGCCTTGATCGTGATCGCCAGCACGGCGTCACGCGCGGTCCAGGCGGCGGCCGAGGCGCGGTCCTCGGGCAGCCCGGCGGAACCGACCCGCGGGTCGTCGCTCCGACCCCACTCGACGTCGGCACCCTCGGACTGGCGGGCGAGGTACGGGTAGGCGGATCCGTCGAGTCCGCCGTCCAGCAGCGGCTGGAGCTTGGCGAGCGGCGCGAACTTCCAGTTGACCTCTCGGCCGGTGACCTTCGGGAACGCCTCGACGTCGCCGGACTGGAACCGCTCGGAGCGGGTCTGGACCGGCACCTTCTTGTCGGGGGCGTCCCAGCCGCCGTCGGAGTGGGCTCCGGCGCCGTGCTGGGTGCCGCCCTGCGCTGCGGCAGCGGGCTCGATCGGCTGGTCGATGTGGGGAGGGGTGGTGCTGGACATCTAGCCGACGGATCCTTCCATGCTCATCTCGATGAGCTTGTTGAGTTCGAGTGCGTACTCCATCGGGAGCTCGCGGGCGATCGGCTCGATGAAGCCACGGACGATCATCGCCATCGCCTCGTCCTCGGCCATGCCGCGGGACATGAGGTAGAAGAGCTGCTCCTCGCTGACACGCGAGACCGTGGCCTCGTGTCCCAGCTGCACGTCGTCGACACGGATGTCGATCGCCGGGTAGGTGTCGCTCCGGCTGATCGTGTCGACCAGCAGGGCGTCGCAGCGCACGGTGTTGGCGGCGTGGTGCGCGGCCGGGTCGACCCGGACCTCACCGCGGTAGCCCGCACGACCGCCACCACGGGCGATCGACTTCGAGACGATCGACGACGTCGTGTACGGCGCCATGTGGATCATCTTCGCGCCGGCGTCCTGGTGCTGACCGGGGCCCGCGAAGGCGACGGAGAGCGTCTCGCCCTTGGCGTGCTCGCCGGCGAGGTAGATCGACGGGTACTTCATCGTGACCTTGGACCCGATGTTGCCGTCGATCCACTCCATCGTCGCGCCCTCGTGTGCGATCGCACGCTTGGTGACGAGGTTGTAGACGTTGTTCGACCAGTTCTGGATCGTCGTGTACCGAACGCGGGCGTTCTTCTTCACGATGATCTCGACGACGGCCGAGTGCAGCGAGTCGGACTTGTAGATCGGGGCGGTGCAGCCCTCGATGTAGTGGACGTACGAGTCCTCGTCCGCGATGATCAGCGTCCGCTCGAACTGACCCATGTTCTCGGTGTTGATCCGGAAGTAGGCCTGCAGCGGGATCTCGACGTGGACGCCCTTGGGGACGTAGACGAACGAGCCACCGGACCAGACGGCCGTGTTCAGCGCGGCGAACTTGTTGTCGCCGGCCGGGATCACGGTGCCGAAGTACTCCTCGAACAGCTCGGGGTGCTCACGGAGCGCCGTGTCGGTGTCCATGAAGATGACGCCCTGCTGCTCCAGGTCCTCGCGGATCTGGTGGTAGACGACCTCGGACTCGTACTGCGCGGCGACGCCGGCGACGAGGCGCTGGCGCTCGGCCTCGGGGATGCCGAGCTTCTCGTAGGTCGCACGGATGTCCTCGGGGAGGTCTTCCCACGACTGCGCCTGCTTCTCCGTGGAACGCACGAAGTACTTGATGTTGTCGAAGTCGATGCCCGTCAGGTCGGCACCCCACGTCGGCATCGGCTTGCGGCCGAAGAGCGACAGCCCCTTGAGGCGGTTCTTCAGCATCCACTCGGGCTCGTTCTTGAGGTTCGAGATGTCGGTGACGACCTCTTCCGAGATCCCACGACGGGCGGAGGACCCTGCCGAGTCGGAGTCGGACCAGCCGAACTCGTATTGGCCGAGCCCTTCGAGCTCGGGACGGTCGATGAGCACGTCGGACATGGTCTCCTCGTTTCCTTCTCGCGGGACAGCGTTACAGGTGTGAACCCGTGGCGTCTGGACGCCATTCCACCGCGGACCGCTGACATGCGGACCCGGTGCTGCTCCCTCGCAACGACAATGGTTCCACGCAGTCCGTGGAGTGATCGGCGATCTCGGCCCATTCGGAGCCGGCGCCTGCCTAGACTTGACTGCTGCTGAACCCTCGAATCCTACAGGTTCACTGCACGGAACAACAGGAAGGCACCACCCTCGTGACACGCGTCGGATCCCCCGTCGAGCAGGATCTCCGTACCGGACGGTGGTGGTCGCTCCCCCGCGTGGTGGACCGTCGCGTCGTCGCACTGGCCTGGGCGTCCTTCGTGGTCGAGGTCGTGCTGATCGGCACCGGGGGCCTGGTACGCCTCACCGCCTCGGGCCTCGGATGCCCCACCTGGCCCAAGTGCACGGCGGATTCGCTGGTCTCCACGCCGGAGATGGGCATCCACGGCATCATCGAGTTCGGCAACCGCCTGCTCACCTTCGTGCTCGTGATCGTGGCCGTCGCGATGTTCCTCGCGGTCGTCCGGATGCTCCGCACGCGCCCCGAATTGTTCTGGCTGGCGTTCGCTCAGGGCGTCGCGATCCCGGTGCAGGCCGTCATCGGCGGCATGAGCGTGTGGACGAACCTGAACCCCTTCGTGGTGGGGTTGCACTTCGTCGTCTCCGCCGCCCTCACCTCGGTGACCGCTGCGCTGGTCTACCGGACGACGCACGGCCCGCGGACCGCCCAGCGCCTCGTCCCCGGCTGGTACACCGGTGTCGTCCGCGGCACCGTCGCCGCCGTCGTCGTGACCGTGCTCGTCGGCATCCTCACCACCGGCAGCGGCCCGCACGCCGGAGCCGACGCCGCGGTCGACGGTGGGCGTCTGCATCGCACCGGGTTCGACCCCGCGGTCATGGAGCACGTGCACGCCTGGCCCGCGTACGCCCTCTTCGCGCTGACCCTGGTGCTCGTCATCGGAGCCGTCCGCCTGGGTCGTCCGAGCAAGTGGCCGCTGCTGCTGCTCGTCGTCGAGTTCCTGCAGATCGCCGTCGGCCTCACGCAGGCGCGCACGGGTCTGCCCGTCGGGCTCGTCGGCACGCACATGGTGCTCGCCGGGCTGCTCGTCGGTGCGGTGACCGCCGTGGTGCTGTCGACGCGGGCCTCGGCCGGTCGAGACGCCGTCCGGGAACCCATCGACGCCTGACGCCCGGGCGCGTCGCGCGCTCGGCACCCGTTCTCCGACACCCCACGAGTCGTTCGACTCGTGGGGTGTCGCGTTGACGGTGGGCATGGCCAACGGGCGCACCACGCGCGGTCCGCAGCTGCGCGTGTCCGCCCCGCGGCCGACGCCGGCCGCGCCGGCCTGGAGGCCCGTGGCGGGCCCGCACCGTGCCTCCAGGCCGCCCGTACCCAGCACACAGCGCCGGCGTCTTCCGGAGACACCGCGGAGCGCGCGAGACGCCGCCGGATTCGGCGGCGTCTCGGCGGATGGGTGACGTCGTGCCGACACGACGGCGTCGTACCAACAGGACCGCATCGCGTCGACACGACTGCGTCAGCCGCACACGACGGCGTCAGCCGGACACGACGGCGTCCTGCGGACCGAGCGCGCGCGGGCGCCCGCTCGACCGCCTAGAAGGTGAAGACCTGCGGCAGCAGCGGGTCGATGCCCACGGCGATGAAGAGCAGCGTCAGGTACGTGATCGAGCTGTGGAAGACGCGCATCGGCTGCACGTGCTCGACGTGCTGGATCGCCCGCGAGTACAGGCGGTGCGACTCGAGGACGAACCAGACACCGCCGGCCAGCGCGACGACCGTGTAGAGCGGCCCCATGTGCCCGACCGGGATGAGCAGGAGCGAGCAGACGAGCGTCGCCCAGGCGTACAGCACGACCTGCAGGCCGACGACGGTTCGGCCGCGAACCACGGCGAGCATCGGCACGTCGGCCGCGTCGTAGTCGTCGCGGTACTTCATCGACAGCGGCCAGTAGTGCGGCGGCGTCCAGAGGAAGATCACCATGAACAGGATGACCGGGGTCCAGGTCAGCGACCCGGTGACGCCCGCCCAGCCGATGAGCACCGGCATGCAGCCGGCCGAGCCGCCCCAGACGATGTTCTGCGGGGTGCGGCGCTTGAGCCACAGCGTGTAGACGAACACGTAGATGAGGATCGCGATGACGCTCAGCGCCGCGGCGAGCCAGTTCACCAGGAACCCGAGCACCGCGGTCGACAGGATGCCGAGCACCCACGAGAACACGAGCGCTTCGCGGTCGGACAGCTCACCGGTGACGAGCGGGCGGGTGCTGGTCCGCTTCATCAGCCGGTCGATGTCGCGGTCGATGTAGCAGTTGAACGCCGATGCCGAACCGGCCGACATCGCTCCGCCGAGCATCGTCCAGAAGACGAGCCACAGGTCGGGGACGCCGCGTTCGGCGAGGAACATCGTCGGCGCCGTGGTGACGAGCAGCAGCTCCATCACGCGCGGCTTCGTCAACGAGACGTACGCACGGACCTTGCGGGACAGCGGCGATCGGGGTCGATCGGTGTCGGGCCGGGTCACGGTGGCAGTCGGCAAGAGAACCTCAGTCTGTTCGCATCAGCTCGCACACTCGGTGGACGACTGCGACGGCGTCCGGGCATGCGCTGACCCGGAATGTCCACGGGTCCCGACCAGTTTACGTGATCGAAGCGCCGCGACGGTGCCCCGCTCCGACATCCCGGCGTGATTCGGAGCGCTCGACACGCCCGGATCGACCGTCGTCGGCCACCCCGGTGTGAACATCGGGGGTCACCTGAACCCCTTCTGAGTACCGGGTCACTATGCTGGACACGCCCTCCCGCAGTGCGCGCCCCGATGACGTCGGCCGCGATGAGCCGGTCGGCCGCCGCTAGACGGCGACACGACTCGGCCCCGGGATGGCCACATGTCCGTGCGATGGCACGAGCCCTCGCACATGTCGCATCAAGAAGGGTCAACATCCAAGTGGCTGAATTCACCTGGGACGCCATCGACCGGAAGGCCGTCGACACGGCCCGCGTTCTCGCCGCCGACTCGGTCGAGGCCGCCGGCAACGGTCACCCCGGCACCGCGATGAGCCTCGCTCCGCTCGCCCACCTGCTCTTCCAGAAGGTGATGCGTCGCGACCCGAGCGACTCCACCTGGATCGGCCGCGACCGCTTCATCCTCTCCGCCGGTCACGCCTCGATCCTGCAGTACGTGCAGTTCTACCTGCACGGCTACGGGCTCGAGATCGAGGACCTGCAGCACCTGCGCAAGTGGGGCTCGAAGACCCCGGGTCACCCGGAGTACGGCCACACCGACGGCGTCGAGATCACCACGGGCCCGCTCGGCCAGGGCCTCGCGTCCTCGGTCGGCTTCGCCTACGCCCAGCGCTTCGAGCGCGGCCTGTTCGACCCGGAGACCCCGGCCGGCCAGTCGCCGTTCGACCACTACACCTACGTGATCGCCGGCGACGGCGACATGCAGGAAGGCGTGACGAACGAGTCCGGCTCGCTCGCCGGCCGTCAGCAGCTCGGCAACCTCATCGCGTTCTACGACTCGAACCAGATCTCGATCGAGGACAACACCGACATCGCGTTCTCCGAGAGCGTCGCCGACCGCTACGAGGCGCTCGGCTGGCACGTCCAGGTCGTCGACTGGAAGAAGACCGGCGAGTACTCCGAGGACGTCGAGGAGCTCCACGCCGCGATCGAGGCCGCCAAGCAGGTCACCGACAAGCCGTCGCTCATCGTCCTCAAGACGATCATCGGCTGGCCGTCGCCGACCAAGCAGAACTCGGGCAAGATCCACGGTTCGGCGCTCGGCGCCGACGAGATCAAGGGCCTCAAGGAGGTCCTCGGCTTCGACACCGACAAGACCTTCGAGGTCGCCCCCGAGGTCCTCGAGTACACCCGCGGCGCCGTCGCCGAGGGCCAGGCCGAGCACGCCGAGTGGCAGAAGACCTTCGACGCGTGGGCCGCGGCCAACGCCGACAAGAAGGCGCTGTTCGACCGTGTCCAGTCGAAGGAGCTCCCGGAGGGCCTCGAAGCAGCGCTCCCGGTCTTCCCGACCGACAAGGCCGTCTCGACCCGTGCCGCCTCCGGCAAGGTCATCAACGCCATCGCGCCGCTGATGCCCGAGTTCTGGGGCGGTTCGGCCGACCTCGCCGAGTCGAACCTCACCACGATCGAGGGCGCCAAGTCCTTCGGTCCGGCCGAGGCCTCGACCTCGACGTGGAGCACCGACCCGTACGGCCGCGTGCTGCACTTCGGCATCCGCGAGCACGCCATGGGCTCGATCCTCAACGGCATCGTCCTGCACGGGAACACCCGCCCCTTCGGTGGCACGTTCCTCATCTTCAGCGACTACATGCGTCCGGCTGTCCGTCTCGCCGCGCTCATGCAGGCGCCGGCGATCTACGTCTGGACCCACGATTCCATCGCCCTCGGCGAGGACGGCCCGACGCACCAGCCGATCGAGCAGGTCTCGTCGCTCCGCGCGATCCCCGGTCTCGACGTCGTCCGCCCGGCCGACGCCAACGAGGTCGCGTACGCGTGGCTCGAGATGCTCAAGCACACCGACCGCCCGGCCGGCATCGCGCTGAGCCGTCAGAACCTCCCCGTGTTCGAGCGTGGCGAGGGTGACGCCTCCGGTGAGGTCTTCGCCTCGGCGAAGAACGTCGCCAAGGGTGCGTACATCCTGGCCGAGGCGCCCAACGGCACCCCGGACGTCATCCTCATCGCGACCGGTTCCGAGGTCCAGATCGCGGTCGAGGCACGCGAGCAGCTCAAGGCCGAGGGCATCAACGCCCGCGTCGTGAGCGCCCCGTCGATCGAGTGGTTCCGCGCCCAGTCCGAGAACTACCAGGACCAGGTGCTCCCGAAGAACGTCACCGCTCGCGTGTCGGTCGAGGCCGGCATCGCCATGAGCTGGCGCGACATCGTCGGCGACAAGGGCCGCAGCGTCTCGATCGAGCACTTCGGTGCATCGGCCGACTACCAGACGCTCTTCAAGGAGTTCGGCTTCACGACGGAGCACGTCGTGGCCGCCGCGAAGGAATCGATCGCAGCTTCCTGACCTGCAAGGGCCGGGTCCGGTTTGCCGGATCCGGCCCTTCTTCCGGGAGGCCCGGCTCGGTTCCGCCACGGGCCTCCCGTCCCCGAAACCCCGACTCACGGTCCTCACGGACCCGTCGATGAAAGAAGAAGAGAAACACATGGCTGAGAACACCCCCACCGCCGCCCTCTCCGCGGTCGGCGTGAGCATCTGGCTCGACGACCTCTCCCGCGAGCTCCTCGAGACCGGCAAGCTCACCGAGCTCATCGAGCAGAAGAACGTCGTCGGCGTGACGACCAACCCGACGATCTTCGCGTCGGCCCTCGCCAAGGGCGAGCGCTACGACTCGCAGGTCAAGGAGCTCGCCGCTGCGGGCACCGACGTCACCGACGCGATCTTCGAGATCACCACGCAGGACGTCGCGAACGCCTCCGACGTCTTCAAGCCGATCTACGACGAGACCAAGGGCTTCGACGGCCGCGTTTCGATCGAGGTCGAGCCGGGCCTCGCGCACGACACCGCCAAGACCATCGAGCAGGCCAAGTTCCTGTTCGAGAAGGTCGGCAAGGAGAACGTCCTCATCAAGATCCCGGCGACGCTCGAGGGCCTCGAGGCGATCACCGAGGTCATCGGCGCCGGCATCTCCGTCAACGTCACCCTGATCTTCTCGCTCGAGCGCTACCGCGCCGTCATCGACGCCTACCTCGGTGGGCTCGAGAAGGCCAAGGCCGCCGGCCACGACCTCTCCAAGATCCACTCGGTCGCGTCCTTCTTCGTGTCGCGCGTCGACTCCGAGATCGACAAGCGCCTGGACGCCGTCGGCACCGATGAGGCCAAGGCCCTCAAGTCGAAGGCCGGCATCGCCAACGCGCAGCTCGCCTACCAGGTCTGGACCGAGGCGTTCGCCTCGGAGCGTGCCCTCGGCCTGCTCGAGTCCGGCGCCAACACGCAGCGTCCGCTCTGGGCCTCGACCGGTGTCAAGGACCCGTCGCTCCCCGACACGCTCTACGTGACCGAGCTCGCCGCCCCGAACACCGTCAACACGATGCCGGGCAAGACGCTCGACGCCACGTTCGACCACGCTGAGATCCACGGCGACGCCATCGCCGGCACGTTCGACCAGGCACAGCAGGTCCTCGACCAGCTCGCCGCACAGGGCGTCGACTACGACGAGGTCGTCGCACTGCTCGAGAAGGAGGGCGTGGACAAGTTCAACGTCTCCTGGGGCGAGCTCGTCGACACCGTCAAGAACGCGCTCGAGGGCGCCAAGTAGTGACGGTTTCCATCGCAGCCAGCGGCGACGCCGCGCGGGCCATCGAACAGGTGGTCCCGCGGCTCGTCGCTGACCTGGTGGCCTCGGGCATCACCGCCCAGGACGCCGATCTGTGGGGAACCGCCGCCGAGGCCGAGGCGTCGAAGCGCCTCGGCTGGGTGGAGGCCGTCTCGGTCTCCCGCCCGCTCGTCGCCGAGGTGACCGCGCTGCGCGAGTCGCTCCGTGCCGAAGGGGTCGACCACGTCGTCCTCGCCGGCATGGGCGGCTCGTCCCTCGCACCCGAGGTCATCACGCGCACCGCTGGCGTGCCCCTCACGGTCCTCGACTCGACCGACCCCGCACAGGTCCGCGCAGCCGTGACGACCGACCTCGAGCGCACCGTGCTCGTGGTCTCGTCGAAGTCCGGTTCGACGCTCGAGACCGATTCGCAGCGTCGTGTCTACGAGCAGGCCTTCCGCGACGCCGGAATCGACCCGGCCCGCCGCATCGTCGTCGTCACCGACCCGGGCTCCGCGCTCGAGGCCGCTGCGATCGACGCCGGCTACCGCGTCTTCACCGCCGACCCCACGGTCGGCGGCCGCTACTCCGCGCTCACCGCCTTCGGCCTCGTGCCGTCCGGGCTCGCGGGAGCGGACATCGCCGAACTCCTCGACGAGGCCGACGCGATCTCCGCGCTGCTCTCGGTCGACCTGGACGAGAACCCCGGGCTCGTGCTCGGTGCGGTCCTCGCCGGAACCGAGCCGCTGCGCGACAAGATCGCCATCGTGCCCGACGGCACGCACATCGTCGGTTTCGGCGACTGGGTCGAACAGCTGATCGCGGAGTCGACCGGCAAGGACGGCCGCGGCCTGCTGCCCGTCGTGCTGCACGCGGACTCCCCCGAGGTCACCGCCGGCCTGCCCGACGTCCAGGTCATCCGCCTGGTCGGTTCGCGCGAGGACGAGCGTCACGTGGCCGAGGGCGAGGTCGAGATCACCGGCACGCTCGGCGGCCAGATCCTCGTCTGGGAGTACGCCGTCGCGGTCGCCGGTCGCCTGCTCGGCATCAACCCGTTCGACCAGCCCGACGTCGAGGCCGCCAAGGTCGCGACCCGCGCGCTGCTCGACGACCGCCCCGCTCCGGCGGAGCCGGCGTTCTCCGAGGACGGCATCGCCGTCCGCGCGACGCCCGGACTCGCGGTCGGTGCGACGCTCTCGGAAGCCGTGTCGGGCCTCCTGTCCGCACTCGACCCGACCGGCTACGTGGCGGTGCAGGCGTACGTCGACCGCACCACGAACAGCGGCCTCAAGTCGCTGCGCGACGCGATCGCGGCGCGTACCGGACGCCCCGTCACCTTCGGGTACGGACCTCGGTTCCTGCACTCGACCGGCCAGTACCACAAGGGCGGCCCCGCCACAGGAGTGTTCCTGCAGATCGTGGCCGACGAAGCGGACGACCTGGCGATCCCGGGTCGGCCGTTCACGTTCGGGCAGCTCCTCCGGGCCCAGGCAGCCGGCGACGCGAGTGTCCTCGCCGAGCACGGCCGGCCGGTCCTCACCCTCACGACGTCGGACGTCCACGCCGCCACCGCGGCGATCGCGTCCGCCGTCTCCCACTGACTCGTAAGGAGTTCACCGACTCATGTCACCGGTGGCAATCACCCCGGAGCACAACCCGCTCCGGCTGCCGACGGATCGTCGACTGAACCGGATCGCGGGACCGAGCACGCTCATCATCTTCGGCGTGACGGGCGACCTGTCACGCAAGAAGCTGATGCCCGCGGTCTACGACCTGGCCAACCGGGGGCTCCTGCCCCCGGGGTTCGCGCTCGTCGGGTTCGCTCGTCGCGACTGGGAGGACCAAGACTTCTCCCAGCTCGTCCACGACGCCGTCAAGGAGCACTCCCGCACCCCGTTCGACGAGGACGTGTGGCGTCAGCTCGAACAGGGCATCCGCTTCGTGCAGGGCTCGTTCGACGACCCCGAGGCGTTCCGCGAGCTCAAGCGCACCGTCGACGACCTCGACGCCGAGCGCGGGACGCTGGGCAACCACGCGTTCTACCTGTCGATCCCGCCGAAGATGTTCCCGGTCGTCACCGAGCAGCTGAAGCTGTCCGGGCTGACCGAGAAGCGCGAGGGCTCCTGGAGCCGCGTGGTCGTCGAGAAGCCGTTCGGCTCCGACCTCCGCACGGCACGCGAGCTCAACGCGATCGTCGAGAGCGTCTTCGCGCCCGACGACGTGTTCCGCATCGACCACTACCTCGGCAAGGAGACCGTCCAGAACCTCCTGACGCTCCGGTTCGCGAACCAGATGTACGAACCCATCTGGAACTCGAACTACGTCGACCACGTGCAGATCACGATGGCCGAGGACATCGGCGTCGCCGGGCGTGCCGCGTACTACGACGGCATCGGCGCAGCGCGCGACGTCATCCAGAACCACCTGCTGCAGCTCCTCGCACTCACCGCGATGGAGGAGCCCGTCTCGTTCAAGGCCGCCGACCTGCGTGCCGAGAAGGAGAAGGTGCTCTCCGCCGTACGTCTGCCCGAGGACCTGTCGACCGCCACCGCCCGCGGGCAGTACGACGGCGGCTGGCAGGGCGGCGAGAAGGTGCTCGGCTTCCTCGAGGAGGCCGGGATGAACCCCGAGTCCGGCACCGAGACGTACGCGGCGATCAAGCTCGACATCGCGACGCGCCGCTGGCAGGGCGTCCCGTTCTACCTGCGCGCCGGCAAGCGCCTGGGCCGTCGCGTGACCGAGATCGCGATCGTGTTCAAGCGTGTCCCCGAGGACGTCTACGGCAACACGCAGTCCCCGCTCGGTCAGAACGCGCTCGTCATCCGTGTCCAGCCGGACGAGGGCGTCACGCTCCGCTTCGGCTCGAAGGTCCCCGGCGTCGGCACCCAGGTGCGCGACGTGACGATGGACTTCGGCTACGGCCACGCGTTCACCGAAGCATCCCCCGAGGCGTACGAGCGACTCATCCTCGACGTGCTCCTCGGTGACCCGCCGCTGTTCCCGCGGCACCAGGAGGTCGAGCTGTCCTGGAAGATCCTCGACCCCATCGAGGAGTTCTGGGCCACGCAGGGCCAGCCCGAGCAGTACCGTCCCGGCACGTGGGGCCCGGCATCCGCCGACGCCCTGCTCGCCCGCGATGGTCGGACCTGGAGGCGTCCATGAAGATCGACATGCCCGACACCACGGTGTCGAAGATCCAGAAGAAGCTCGTCCGCATCCGCGAGGAGGGCGGCGCCGTCGCCCTCGGTCGCGTGCTGACCCTCATCGTCTCGACGGCCCTCGGCCACGAGGAAGAGGCGATCGAGGCGGCGAACGAGGCGTCCCGCGAGCACCCGATGCGCGTGATCATCGTCTCGAAGAACAGCGGTGACACGAAGTCCCCCGGTCGTCTCGACGCGCAGATCCGTGTCGGCAGCGACGCGGGTGCGAGCGAGGTCATCGTCCTGCGCGCGTACGGCGAGACCGCGACCGACGAGGAGAGCCTGGTCACCGGCCTCCTGCTGCCCGACGCACCCGTCGTGGCCTGGTGGCCGCAGACCGCTCCCGAGCAGCCCGCGGCGTCGGCCCTCGGCCGCATCGCGCAGCGACGGATCACCGACGCGGCCGCGCAGAAGGACCCGAACGGCGCGATCGAGGCCCTCGGGGCGTCCTACGTGCCGGGTGACACCGACTTCGCCTGGACTCGTCTCACCCTGTGGCGCAACCAGCTCGCCGCGGCGCTCGACCAGCCGCCGTACGAGCCGATCACCGCGGTGGAGGTCTCCGGAGCGTCCGACAGCCCGTCGACGATCCTGCTCGCCGCCTGGCTCCAGCTGCAGCTCCGGGTGCCGGTGTCCGTCGTCACGTCACCGCGCGCGACGGGGTCCAGCGGCATCCACGGTGTGAAGCTCGTGCGTGAGTCCGGCACCATCGAGCTCGAGCGGTCCCTGGTGGACGTCGCCACGCTCTCGATGCCCGGGCAGCCGACGCACGACCTGTCGCTGCCACGCCGCAACCTGCGCGACTGCCTGGCCGAGGAACTCCGTAGACTCGACCCGGACGTCCTCTTCGGAGACGTCGTCAAGCACGGGGTGCCCCAGCTGCGCGAGACCATCGCCCGCTGATCCACACCCCACACGGTCGGGCCGCCTGTCTGGTGCAGGCGGCCCGACCGGACCGAAGGCGGTCGGACGACCGGTCGGCCGCCACGAACACGGGAGTCACGTGACCAACGAACGGCGGGTGCTCGTGCACCCGGACAAGCAGGCCCTCGGCGCTTCGGTCGCCGCACGCTTCATCACCAAGATCATCGACGTGCTCGACGAGCAGGAGCGTGCCGACATCGCGATCAGCGGTGGCTCGGTGTCCTCCCTGGTCCTCGCCGCGATCGGCCAGTCGCCGGCGCGCGAGAGCGTCGACTGGTCGAAGGTGCACGTCTGGTGGGTCGACGAGCGCTGGGTTCCGGCGGACGACGCCGACCGCAACACGATCGGCACGCAGAACGACTTCTTCGACCACGTCGACATCCCCTCGTCGAACATCCACCCGATGCCGGCGTCGGACGGCGGGGTCGACATCGAGGCCGCTGCGACCCAGTACGAGCGCGAGCTGCAGGACGCCGCACCCGAGGGTGCCGTCGCTCCGCGCTTCGACATCACGCTGCTCGGCGTCGGTCCCGACGGACACACCGCCTCGCTCTTCCCGGAGTTCCCGCAGCTCACCGTCACCGACCGCGCCGTCGTGTCGGTCGACGACTCCCCCAAGCCGCCGCCGCAGCGTCTGACCGTCACCTTCCCGGTGATCAACGCCTCGCAGCGCGTCTGGGTGATCCTCTCCGGTGCCGAGAAGGCCTCGGTCCTCGGGCTGGCCCTCGCCGGTGCGTCGATCGAAGACGTCCCCGTGGGTGGCGTGCAGGGTCGCAAGCGCACGGTCTTCTTCGTGGACCAGGACGCCGCGCGCGACGTCCCCGAGAATCTGATCGCGTCGACGTACTAGACGCGCGTTCCTGACGGACAGGAGGCCCGGAGCCAGCTGGCACCGGGCCTCCTGTCCGTCTGCGGTCGCGCCCATCGCGTGCGTCGAGCGGTCGCGACACCCCGCCGGCGCGGCACCGAGGGGTCTGGAACCGTCGTCTGCGGGCACCGCAGGCGACACAACGCGCCACCACGGCGCACCGCACGCGGCGTGTCCTGACCACTCGGCGAACCGGAGCTCGGCGCGGCACCCGGCACGTCGAGCGGTCGCGACACCCCGCCGGCGCGGCACCGAGAGGTCAGGAACCGTCGTCTGCGGGCGCCGCAGGAGACACAACGCGCCACAACGGCGCACCGCAGGCGGCGTGTCCTGACCACTCGGCGAACCGGCGCTCGGCGCGGCACTCAGCACTCCACCCCGCACTCCACCCCGCGCGGCACACCTGTGCCGAGCGGTCGCGACACCCCGCCGGCCCGGCACCGACGGGTCTGGAACCGTCGTCTGCGGCCGCCGCAGGCGACACAACGCGCCACCTCGGCGCACCGCACGCGGCGTGTCCTGACCACTCGGCAAACCGGTTCTCGGCGCGGCACCCAGCACTCCACCCCGCACTCCACCCCGCACTCCACCCCGCGCGGCACACCTGTGCCGAGCGGTCGCGACACCCCGCCAGCGCAACGCCGAGCGGTCACGAACTGTTCGCCGCGGGCGCCGCAGGCGACACAACCCGCCACCTCGGCGCACCGCACGCGGCGTGTCCTGACCTCTCGGCGAACCGGCTACCCGCGCGCCGAGCACTGCCGGCAGTCCCCCGGACGCACGAAGGCCCCCGCACCATCGGTGCAAGGGCCTTCGTCAGCGTTGAGCGCTAGCTCTTCTTCGCCGCGGTGCCGCGACGCTCTCGGAGCTGCTGGAGCGCATCCTCGAGGAGCTGCGCTGCCTCTTCCTCGGTGCGGCGTTCCTTCACGTACGCGAGGTGGGTCTTGTAGGGCTCCGTCTTGGAGACCACGGGAGGGTTCTCCTTGTCGCGCCCGGCCGGCAGACCACTCGACGGCGAGTCCACCGTCTCGGGGATCTCTTCGTCGGGCAGGTTCGCGGCGAAGTACCGCACGACCTCGTTGCCCAGGGCGTCCCAGTACGAGATCGCCACGCGCTCGGCCTGGACCCCGCGGTCCTGTTCGCCCATCGGGCCCGCGCCGACGCGGGACCCTCGGATTGCACTGCCTCCGCTTGCCATGGATCAGACCCCCGCCGTGAACTTGTTGATGAGACCGAGCACGATGATGGAGACGATCCAGACCAGACCGAGGATCACCGTGATGCGGTTGAGGTTGCGCTCGGCCACGCCGGACGCACCGAGGTTGCTCGTGACCCCACCGCCGAACATGTCGGAGAGGCCACCACCGCGGCCCTTGTGCAGCAGGATGAGGAGCGTGAGCAGGAGGCTCGTGATTGCGAGCAGGACCTGCAGCACGACGGAGAGTATCGCCACGACGTACCTTTCGTGTCAGTCAGCCGTACCAGTGTACCGGCCACGCGGAGCACGGCCGGTACCTGGACGGGAGTGGTGCGGACGACTGCCCGCGACGACGTCGCCCGTGGACTACAGCCCGACGTGCTGACGGAACCGCGCGATGGCCGCGAACTCCTGCACGTCGAGCGAAGCGCCACCGACGAGCGCGCCGTCGATGTCGGGCTCGCGGAGGAACCCCGCGATGTTGCCCGACTTGACCGAGCCGCCGTAGAGCACCCGGGTGTCGGCAGCAGCCTGGTCGCCCCAGGCTGCGGCGATGCCACGACGGATGGCCGCGCACTCGTCCTGCGCCTGCTCGGCCGTGGCCGCCTGGCCGGAGCCGATGGCCCAGACGGGCTCGTACGCCACGACGATGTCGGCGGGCTTCACCGCGTCGAGCACGACACGGAGCTGCTCGACCGGCACGACGCCGGCGCCGCGCTCTTCGCGCTGCTCGCCGGTCTCGCCGACGCACACCACGGGGACGAGACCGTGCTTGACGGCCGCTGCGGTCTTCGCCGCGACGACCTCGTCGGTCTCACCGTGCAGCGTGCGCCGCTCGGAGTGGCCGACGATGACGTACTGGGCGTCGAGTGCAGCGAGGAACGCGCCGGAGACGTCACCGGTGTAGGCGCCGGAGTCGAACTGCGACAGGTCCTGCGCACCGAAGTGGATGGGCAGCTTGTGGGCCGAGATGAGCGTCTGCACGCTCCGCAGGTCGGTGAACGGCGGGAACACCGCGACCTCGACGTCGTCGAAGTCGTGCCGGGCGTCCTTGAGCGTCCACGCGAGCTTCTGCACGGTGGCGATGGCCTGGAGGTGGTCCAGGTTCATCTTCCAGTTACCCGCGATCAGCGGAACCCGGCTCATGCTGCGCCTCCCGAGAGCACGGAACGGAGTGACATCCGGGTCATGCGGTCCACCCCAGTGCTTCGAGACCGGGCAGCGACTTGCCCTCGAGGAACTCGAGGCTCGCACCGCCGCCGGTCGAGATGTGGCCGAACTGGTCGTCCGAGAAGCCGAGCGAGCGCACGGCGGCAGCGGAGTCGCCACCACCGACGACGCCGAGGCCGTCGACCTCGGTCAGCGCCTGTGCGACGGTCTTCGTGCCGGCGGCGAAGGCCGGGAACTCGAACACGCCCATCGGGCCGTTCCAGAACACGGTCTTCGAACCCGAGACGGCCGAGGCGAACCGCGCTGCGGTCTCAGGGCCGATGTCGAGGCCGATGCCGTCCGTGCCGAACGACGAGGACTCGATGGCGTCGGCCGCCACGGTCTCGTGGTCGGCGTCGGCCGCGAAGCCGGAGGCCACCACGACGTCGGTCGGCAGGTCGATGGTGACACCGAGCTCCTTCGCCCGCGAGAGGTACTCGCGGACGACGTCGAGCTGGTCGGCCTCGAGCAGCGACTTCGCGACCCCGTGGCCCTGGGCCGCGAGGAACGTGAAGAGCATGCCGCCACCGATGCAGAGGGTGTCGACCTTCGGCAGGATGTGGTCGATGACACCGAGCTTGTCGCTGACCTTCGAACCGCCGAGCACCACGGTGTAGGGGCGCTCCGGGTCCTTGGTCAGTCGCTCGAGCACGCGGAGCTCGGTCTCGATCAGCGAACCGGCTGCGCTGGGCAGTGCGGACGCGAGCTCGTAGACCGAGGCCTGCTTGCGGTGCACGACACCGAAGCCGTCGGAGACGAAGGCGTCACCGAGGGCGGCGATGCGGTCCGCGAAGGCACCGCGCGTGGCGGCGTCCTTCGAGGTCTCCTCCGGGTTGAAGCGGAGGTTCTCGAGCAGCAGGACGTCGCCGTGCTCGAGGGCCTCGGCCGCGGCGGTCGCTTCGTCGCCGACGGTCTCGCCGACGAACGTGACCTCTTTGCCGAGCAGCTCCGAGAGCCGCTGGGCCACGGGTGCGAGCGAGAACTCGGGCTTGGGCTCCCCGTCGGGGCGGCCCAGGTGCGAGATCACGATGACGCGTGCGCCGGCGTTGACGAGGGTGTTCAGCGTGGTCAGCGACGCGCGGACGCGGCCGTCGTCCGTGATGGTGCCGTCCTTGAGCGGGACGTTCAGGTCACAACGGACGACGACGCGCTTGCCGGCGAGGTCGCCGAGGTCCTCGAGGGTGCGGAGGGCCATGTGTTACAGACGCTCGCCGACGTACTCGGTGAGGTCGACGAGGCGGTTCGAGTAGCCCCACTCGTTGTCGTACCACGAGGTGATCTTCACGAGGCCGCCGATGACCTTGGTCAGGCCGGAGTCGTAGATCGAGGAGTGCGGGTCCGTGGTGATGTCGGTCGACACCAGCGGGTCCTCGCTGTAGAGCAGGATGCCCTTGAGGGGGCCTTCTGCGGCCTCCTTGTAGGCGGCGTTGATCTCGTCGACGGTGACCTCGGACTTGGTCTCGAGGGTGAGGTCGGTGATCGACCCGGTAGGGACCGGGACACGCAGCGCGAAGCCGTCCAGCTTGCCGGCGAGCTCGGGGAGCACGAGGCCGATGGCCTTCGCCGCACCGGTCGAGGTCGGCACGATGTTCAGCGCGGCGGCACGGGCACGACGGGGGTCCTTGTGCGGGCCGTCCTGCAGGTTCTGGTCGGCGGTGTAGGCGTGCACCGTCGTCATGAGCCCACGCTCGATGCCGAACTTGTCGTGGAACACCTTGGCGAGCGGCGCGAGGCTGTTCGTGGTGCAGGACGCGTTCGAGATGATGTGGTGGTTCGCGGGGTCGTACTGACCCTCGTTCACGCCGAGCACGATGGTGACGTCGTCACCCGAGGCCGGAGCGGAGATGATGACCTTCTTGGCACCGGCGTCGATGTGCTTCTGCGCATCGGCGGCCTTGGTGAAGAAACCGGTCGACTCGATGACGATGTCGACACCCAGCTCGCCCCAGGGGAGGTTGGCGGGGTCGCGCTCGGCGAGGACCTTGATGGCCTTGCCGTCGACGACGATGTTGTCGCCGTCGAGCTCGACGGTCGCGGGGAGCTTGCCCGTGATGGAGTCGAACTTCAGCAGGTTGGCGAGCGACGCGTTGTCGGTGAGGTCGTTCACCGCCACGATCTCGAGGTCGGAGCCCTTCGCGAGGGCGGCCCGGAAGAAGTTACGGCCGATGCGGCCGAAGCCGTTGATACCGATCTTGACGGTCAATGGATCTCCTGGTGAGTGTGGAGCGCCCAGGGGGCGCTGCTTTCGGGAGTCGCGCACCCTGGCGGGCCCGCGTGTGGTGGACGATACGCCCCGTAACGTCGCCGTAACGACCCTAGCAGTCGGACACTGCGTGCCCGAGCGTGATGACGGTCCGTCCGGACGGTCGCCGACCAGGCCGGGAACGGGTCCGAGAACGGGCCGTGAAACGGACGGGAGGCGCGGTGCCAGCTGGCACCGCGCCTCCCGTCCGCAGGGTCGACAGACCCGTGTCAGGCCCCTTCGAGCTCCTCGGGAACGCTCGCTTCGGTGCCCGGGATGCCGAGGTCGGAGGCCCGCTTGTCGGCCATCGCCAGCAGGCGACGGATGCGGCCGGCGATGGCGTCCTTGGTCATGGGCGGGTCCGCGTGCTGGCCGAGCTCGTCGAGCGAGGCGTCGCGGTGCTGCAGGCGCAGTGTGCCGGCGTACTGCAGGTGGTCAGGGACCTCGTCGCCGAGGATCTCGAGCGCACGCTCGACCCGGGCGCAGGCGGCCACGGCGGCCTGCGCGGAACGGCGGAGGTTCGCGTCGTCGAAGTTGACCAGGCGGTTCGCGGTCGCACGGACCTCGCGGCGCTGGCGCATCTCCTCCCAGTCGGCGGTGGTGCGCGCGGCCCCCATGACGGTCAGCATCTGACCGATGGCCTCGCCGTCGCGGATGACGACGCGGTGCACCCCGCGGACCTCGCGGCCCTTGGCGGCGACCCCGAGACGCGACGCGGCACCGACGAGGGCCATCGCGGCCTCGTTGCCGGGGCACGTGACCTCGAGCGCTGCAGCCCGACCCGGGTCGGTCAGGGTGCCGGAGGCGAGGAAGGCGCCGCGCCAGATGGCGGCCAGGTCCTCGCGGTTGCCCGTGGTCAGGCGGTTCGGCAGCCCGCGGACGGGGCGACGACGGGCGTCCATCAAGCCGGTCTGGCGGGCGAGGGTCTCCCCCGCCTCGAGCACGCGGACCAGGTAGCGGGTGCCACGGCGGGCGGACGCGGACGACCCCACCGATGCCTCGCTGCGCACGCCGTAGAGCTCGGCGAGGTCCTTGCGGACCCGGTGCACGATGATCCGGGTGTCGAGCTCGACCTCGACCGCGATGCGGCCCGAGATGACGTGCAGACCACCTGCGAACCGGAGGATCGTGGCCAGTTCGGCGGCGCGGACCGTGTTGCGGTTCACGGCGACCCTGGCCAGTTCGTCCTTGACCTCGGCAGTCAACGGCACAGCATCATTCCTAACGTTCGTTCAGTGGTTCCCGCAGATCCGGCGGCACGGGCGTGGGAGCGGCCGGAGGGACGGTCACTCCCGGCCGAGATCTCGGTTCTTCACACGCACGGCGACGCCTGGCATCCCGCGGAGGAGGTTCGCCAACTCGGCGACGATGGCGACCGAGCGGTGCTTCCCGCCGGTACAGCCGATGGCGATCGTAGCGTGTCTTTTGTTCTCGCGCTGGTACCCCTCGAACACCGGCTCGAGGACGGCGGCGTAGCGATCGACGAACGGACGGGCTCCGGCCTGGGCCAGCACGTAGTCCGAGACCGGCTGGTCGAGCCCGGTGTGGGGCCGCAGTTCCGGCACCCAGTAGGGGTTCGGGAGGAACCGCACGTCGGCCACCATGTCGGCGTCGGCGGGCAGTCCGTACTTGAACCCGAAGCTCATCAGCGTGACCTGGACACCCACGAAGTGCTCGTCGGCGAAGTGTTCGATCACGGTGTTCGCGAGCTGGTGGATGTTGAGGTCGGAGGTGTCGATCACCACGTCGGACGCCTCGCGCAGGCCGGCGAGACGCGCCCGCTCGCGGGCGATGCCGTCGAGCAGGGTGTCCTCGCCCTGGAGCGGATGGGGTCGACGGACCTGCTCGAAGCGCCGGACCAGCACGGCGTCGGTGGCCTCGAGGAACAGCACCCGGACCCGCGCGGACGTGCTCGAGCGGACCTGCTCGACCGCGTGCTCGGGGTCGGTGAAGAACCGCCCGCCACGGACGTCGACCACGGTGGCGATCTTCGGGATCTTCTCCCCCGCGCGGTCGGCCAGCTCGGTCAGCGGGGCCAGCATCTGCGTGGGCAGGTTGTCGACGACGTACCAGCCCAGGTCTTCGAGGGCCTTGCCGACGGTGGACCGCCCGGCCCCGGACATGCCGGTGACGATGAGGATGTCGTGCTGCGACGCGTGGGTGGTCGCGGTGGCGCTGTCGGTCATCTGGGAGTGGGCTCCGTCGTGGCGGCCCGGGCGCGTCGCCCGGGGAGGTCTCGGCTGCCGGACCAGGCTACCGCCCGGTGACGGCCGGGAGGCGCGGGGTTCGTCACGACGGTCGCTGCGGACCGTCGTCGGTCACCTCGGGGACCCGCACCGGGCCTCCGGGATCGGTTCCGGTTCCGGTGTCCGTGATCGCGTCGGCGTCCGGTTCGGGGGCGCTCGACGCGCTCGTGGCGGGTGCGCTCGTCGGCGTCTGGGCCAGCTTCGAGACCACCGCGGCAGCGGTCGCCGGGCCGATCCCGTTCACCTCGCCGATGTCCTCGGCCGTGGCCTCGCGCAGCCGGGCCACCGAGCCGAAGTGCTTCAGCAGGGCGTTGACGCGGCTCGGACCGAGACCGGGGATCTCGGACAGCCGCGACCGGACGTCACGCTTCCGTTTGCTGCGCTGGTGGGTGATCGCGAACCGGTGCGCCTCGTCACGGATGCGCTGGATGAGGAAGAGCGCCTCGGAGTTGCGGGGCAGGATGACCGGGAAGTCGTCGTCGGGCAGCCAGAGCTCCTCGAGCCGCTTCGCGATGCCGACCAGGGCGATGTCGTGCACGCCGGCTTCGTCCATCGCGCGCTTCGCTGCCTGCACCTGGGGCTGGCCACCGTCGACGATGAGCAGCTGCGGGCGGTACGCGAACCGCTTCGTCGGCTTCGACCCCTCGACGACCTCGTCGGTCGTGACGTCCGGGACGTCCGGCAGCTCGGCGTCCTCGTCCAGCCGCGCCAGGCGCCGCGAGAGCACCTGGTACATGCTGTCGGTGTCGTCGGTGGTCTCGGCGATCGAGTACCGGCGGTACTGGTCCTTGCGCGGCAGACCGTCCTCGAACACCACCATCGACGCGACGACGTTGGTGCCCTGCAGGTGCGAGATGTCGTAGCACTCCATGCGGAGCGGCGCCTCGGTCATGCCGAGGGCGTCCTGGATGTCGGCCAGTGCCGCGGCCCGCGTCGTGTAGTCGGCCGAACGCTTGGTCTTGTAGAGCATGAGCGCCTGCCCGGCGTTCTGCGCGGCCGTCCGCGCGAGACCGGCACGATCGCCGCGCTGTGCCGTGCTGAGCTTCGTACCGCGCCCGTTCCGGCGCTTGCTGAGCCACTCCTGGAGCGCGTCCGCGTCCTCCGGCAGCTCGGGGACGACGACCTCGCGCGGGGGCTCGTCGGTGACGTAGACACCCTGCACGATCTGCTCGACGAGATCGCCCGTGGCGATGTCGAGCTCCTTGTCGACCACCCAGCCGCGGACACCGCGGATGCGACCACCACGGACCGAGAACAGCTGCACGGCCGCGGCGAGCTCGTCCTCCGCGATGCCGAACAGGTCGAGGTCGACCGAGTCGCGGAGCACCACGGCGGACTTCTCGAGCACGGCTTCGAGCGCCTCGACCTGGTCGCGGTACTTCGCGGCCTGCTCGTACTGCATCGCGTCCGCCGAGGCCCCCATGCGCTGCCGGAGCTCGGTGATGACCCGACGGTCGTACGAGTTCATGAAGCGTACGAACTCCTCGACGAGGGCACGGTGCTCCTCGATCGTGACCTTCTGCGAGCAGGGGCCGCCGCACTTGCCGATCTGCCCCGGGAAGCACGGGCGGCCGGTCTGCATCGCCTTCTTGTACGACGAGTCCGAACACGTGCGGATCGGGAACACCTTGATCATCAGGTCGATGGTGTCGTGCACCGCCCAGATCTTCGGGTACGGACCGAAGTACTTCGCACCCTTGATCTTGCGGTTGCGCGTCACCATCACCCGCGGCGCTTCGTCACCCAGGGTGACCGCCATGTACGGGTACGACTTGTCGTCGCGGAACTTGACGTTGAAGGGCGGGTCGAACTCCTTGATCCAGGTGTACTCCAGCTGGAGCGCCTCGATCTCGGAGCCGACCGTCGTCCACTCGACACTGCGCGCCGTCAGGACCATGCGCCGGGTGCGCTCGTGCAGCGTCGGCAACGGTGCGAAGTAGTTGCTCAGCCGGGCGCGGAGGTTCTTCGCCTTGCCGACGTAGAGCACCCGACCGGCTTCGTCACGCCAGCGGTAGACGCCCGGGTCGGTCGGGATCTCCCCCGCCTTCGGACGCCACGGGACGGTGTCCGCCACCTACCGAGCACCCGCCTTCTGCTTGCTCGCCTGCTTGGTCGTGCCCTGCTGCTTCTGGGTGGCCTGGCGTGCGCCGACCGCCTGCTGCTTGCCGACCCGGGCGTCCTGCGCGTCGAAGATCTCGCGCAGGAAGACACCGGTGTGGCTCTCCGGCACGGTCGCCACGTGTTCCGGGGTGCCCGTCGCCAGGACCGTGCCACCACCGGAACCGCCCTCGGGTCCCATGTCGATCAACCAGTCGGCGGACTTGATGACGTCGAGGTTGTGTTCGATCGTGATGACGGTGTTGCCCTTGTCGACCAGGCTCTGCAGCACGAGGAGCAGCTTGCGGACGTCCTCGAAGTGCAGACCGGTGGTCGGCTCGTCGAGCACGTAGACCGTGCGGCCGTTCGAGCGGCGCTGCAGCTCGGTGGCGAGCTTGACGCGCTGCGCCTCGCCGCCGGAGAGCGTGGTCGCGCTCTGACCCAGGCGCACGTAGCCGAGGCCCACGTCGACGAGGGTCGCCATGTACCGGTGGATCGCCGAGATCGGCTCGAAGAACTCGGCCGCCTCGCTGATCGGCATGTCGAGGACCTCGGAGATGTTCTTGCCCTTGTAGTGCACCTGGAGCGTCTCGCGGTTGTAGCGCGCACCACCGCAGACCTCGCACGCGACGTAGACGTCGGGCAGGAAGTTCATCTCGATCTTGATCGTGCCGTCGCCCGCGCAGTTCTCGCAGCGGCCGCCCTTAACGTTGAAGCTGAAGCGGCCGGGCTGGTAGCCACGCGTCTTGGCCTCCTGCGTCTCGGCGAACAGCTGACGGATGCGGTCGAACACGCCCGTGTAGGTCGCGGGGTTCGACCGTGGCGTGCGGCCGATCGGTGCTTGGTCGACGTGCACGACCTTGTCGAGCTGGTCGAGGCCCTTCACCCGGGTGTGCTTTCCCGCGATGTGCCGTGCGCCGTTGAGCTGGTTGGCGAGCACCTTGTACAGGATGTCGTTCACCAGCGTCGACTTGCCGGAACCACTCACGCCCGTGACCGCGGTGAACACACCGAGGGGGAAGTCCGCGTCGATCGACTTGAGGTTGTTCGCGCGGGCGCCCTGCACGGTGATGGCGCGCTTCAGGTTGACCTTGCGGCGCTCGGTCGGCACATCGATCGCGCGTCGGCCGGCGAGGTAGTCACCGGTGATCGACTCACGGTTCTCGATGATGTCCTCGTACGAGCCGGAGTGCACCACGTTGCCGCCGTTCACACCGGCGCCGGGGCCGATGTCGACGACCCAGTCGGCCGTGCGGATCGTGTCCTCGTCGTGCTCGACGACGATGAGCGTGTTGCCGAGGTCCTTGAGCTTGACCAGCGTGTCGATGAGTCGACGGTTGTCGCGCTGGTGCAGGCCGATGCTCGGCTCGTCGAGCACGTACAGCACGCCGGTCAGCCCGGAGCCGATCTGCGTCGCCAAGCGGATGCGCTGCGCCTCGCCGCCGGACAGACCACCGGCACCACGTGCCAGCGTGAGGTAGTTCAGACCGACTTCGAGCAGGAACTCGAGGCGTGCGCGGATCTCGCGGAGGACCGCGGCGGCGATGTGCGCTTCACGGTCGGTCAGCGTCAGCTCGTCCATGAACGCGTACGCGTTGTCGAGCGACATGTCGGTGACGTCCGCGATGCTGCGGTCGTTGACCGTCACCGCGAGCACCTCGGGCTTGAGACGGGTTCCCTCGCACACCGGGCACGGGACCTCGCGCAGGTAGCCCTGGAAGCGCTGCCGCTGCGAGTCCGACTCGGCCTCGGCGAACTTGCGCTCGATGTAGGGCATGACGCCCTCGAAGCCGCTCGTGTACCGCATCTCGCGGCCGAACCGGTTGCGCCAGGAGACCGACACCTGGAAGTCCTTGCCGGTCAGGATCGACGCCTGCACCGCGGGGTCGAGCTGGTTCCACGGGGTGTCGAGCGAGAAGCCGAGCTCCTTGCCGAGGCCGCCGAGCAGCTTGTCGAAGTAGGAGTACAGCCCGCTCGTCCCGGTCCAGGGCAGCAGGACGCCGTCGCGCAACGAGGCCTCGGGGTCGCCGAGCACCAGGTCGGGATCGACCGACATGCGCGTGCCGAGGCCGGAGCACTCGGGGCACGCACCGAACGGCGCGTTGAACGAGAACGTGCGCGGCTCGATCTCGGTGAGCGCGAGCGGGTGGTTGTTCGGGCACGAGAGGTTCTCGGAGTAGGTCCGGACCGCTCCGGGCCCCTCGTGGTCCACCAGGTCGATGCCGACGGTGCCGTCGGTCAACCGCAGGGCGGTCTCGAGCGAGTCGGTGAGACGGCCGAGGATGTCGTCGCTCGCCACCAGGCGGTCGACGATGACCGAGATGTCGTGCTTGACCTGCTTCTTGAGCTTGGGCGGGTCGCTGAGCTGGATGCGCTCCCCGTCCACGATCGCACGGGCGTAGCCGGACGCCGCGAGTTCCTGGAAGAGGTCGACGAACTCGCCCTTCTTCTTGGAGATGACGGGCGCGAGGACCTGGAACCGGGTGCCGGTCTCGAACTGCATGAGCTGGTCGGCGATCTGCTGCACGGTCTGCTTGCTGATCACCTCGCCGCACGTCGGGCAGTGCGGGACCCCGATGCGCGCCCAGAGCAGACGCATGTAGTCGTAGACCTCGGTGATCGTGCCGACCGTCGACCGGGGGTTGCGGTTCGTCGACTTCTGGTCGATCGAGACCGCCGGCGAGAGCCCCTCGATGAAGTCGACGTCGGGACGGTCGACCTGGCCGAGGAACTGGCGCGCGTAGGCGGACAGCGACTCGACGTACCGGCGCTGTCCCTCGGCGAAGATCGTGTCGAACGCCAGCGAGGACTTGCCCGACCCGGACAGGCCGGTGAAGACGACGAGCGAGTCGCGCGGGATCTCGAGGTCGACGTCACGGAGGTTGTGCACGCGGGCGCCGCGCACGCTGAGCGTGGAGGTGCTGTGCGGTGCGGTCCCGCCGGGGAGGTGGAGGTCAGCGGGCTCGCCGAAGGCGTTCCGGCCCGACGTCGAGGTACCGGGGTCAGAGGTGATGGTCATCGTCGTCGATTCTACGAAGCGGCACCGACATTCGGCCGGGATGGAGGGTCAGACGAGTGCGTCGAGAGCGAACGCGACACCGGATGCGCGCTCGCTCGCCGCCCAGAGCTGCGCTGCGACCGTACGGTCGTGCGCCCGTGGTTCGGCCGCGACCACCGTGGCCGGACCACGGAGCTGCATCCAGCCCGCCGGGCCCCAGTACTCCCCCGAGCGCACGTCCGCACCGACGGCCGCGTGCACGAGCGGCTGGGCGCCGACGTCCTTGCCCTGGGCGACGATGCGCTGCGCCGGGCGGATCCACTCGGGTTCGGGTCGTGTCGGGCTGACGTCTGGGCGGGCCGGTGACAGTCGGTCGAGCGACAGGCCGGGGTGCGCGACGACGCTCGACACGGACGACCCCGAGTCGGCCAGTCGTTCGGCGAGCTCGAAACCGAACAGCATCACCGCGAGCTTGCTCCTGGCGTACTGGCGGTGGCTCGAGTACCGACCGACCCCGAGTGGATCGATCGTGTCGAGCCCTGCGAACCGGTGGGCGATCGACCCCAGGTGCACGACCCGGCCGGCTCGTCGCTCGAGCAGGGGCAGGACCAGGGCGGTCCACGCGAAGTGTCCCAGGTGGTTCGTGCCGATCTGCAGTTCGGTGCCCTGCGCCGTGCTCCCCGGCGTGGACGCCCCGACGACCCCGGCGTTGTTCACGACGGCGTCGACGCCGTCGGGTTCCAGCGCGGCGAGTTCGTCGGCGGCGGCGTTGACCGAGTCGAGGTCGGCGAGGTCGAGGTGGACGTGGGCGAGCGAGGCTCCGTCGACGTGCCGTCGGATGCTGCGCTCGGCGGCGTCCGCCCGGTCACGGTCGCGCGTGGCCAGCACCACACGGTGCCCCGCCGCGGCGAGCTGCTCGGCGGCGTGGTACCCGAGCCCGGCACTCGCGCCGGTGACGACGACCGTGCGGGCGCCGTCAGCTGACATGCCCGGCCGACTCCATCTGGCGCAGGGCCTTCTTCAGGTCCTGCACCTCGTCGCGCAGTCGCGCCGCGAGCTCGAACTTCAGCTCGGCCGCAGCCTGCAGCATCTGATCGTTCAGGTCGGCGATGGTGGCACCGAGCTGCGTCGCGCCCTCGCCCGCGATGCCGCCGCGCTTGAGGTTCGGCGTGGGCGACCGACGGCCGTCGGTGCCGGGGCGACCCTGCAGGAGTGCCTTCGTGTCGTCGTTCTCGCGCTGCAGGACCTCGGTGATGTCCGCGATCTTCTTGCGCAGCGGCTGGGGGTCGATGCCGCGCTCCAGGTTGTAGGCGACCTGCTTCTCACGACGGCGATCGGTCTCCTCGATCGCGGTCTTCATCGAGTCGGTCATCTTGTCGGCGTACATGAGCACCTGGCCCGACACGTTGCGGGCAGCGCGACCGATCGTCTGGATGAGCGACGTCGACGAGCGGAGGAAGCCTTCCTTGTCGGCGTCGAGGATCGCCACGAGCGACACCTCGGGCAGGTCGAGCCCCTCGCGCAGCAGGTTGATGCCGACGAGCACGTCGTAGACACCCTGCCGCAGCTCGGTCAGCAGCTCGACGCGCTTGAGGGTGTCGACGTCGGAGTGCAGGTACCGGACGCGGACACCGGCGTTCCCGAGGAAGTCGGTGAGTTCCTCGGCCATGCGCTTGGTCAGCGTGGTGACGAGGACGCGCTCGTCCTTCTCGACCCGCTGCTTGATCTCCTCGAGCAGGTCGTCGATCTGGCCGTCGCTCGGCTTGACCACGATCTCGGGGTCGATCAGACCCGTCGGGCGGATGATCTGCTCGACCACGCTGTCCGTGATCCCGAGCTCGTACTTGCCGGGCGTCGCCGACAGGAAGACCTTCTGGCCGACGCGGTCGAGGAACTCCTCCCACTTGAGCGGGCGGTTGTCCATCGCGCTCGGCAGACGGAAGCCGTGCTCGACGAGCGTGCGCTTGCGCGAGGCGTCGCCTTCGTACATCGCGCCGATCTGCGGCACGGTGACGTGCGACTCGTCGATGACCAGGAGGAAGTCGTCGGGGAAGTAGTCGATGAGGCAGTGCGGCGCCTCGCCCGGACCACGGCCGTCCATGTGCCGCGAGTAGTTCTCGATGCCGGAGCAGAACCCGATCTGCTCCATCATCTCGATGTCGAACGTGGTGCGCATGCGGAGTCGCTGGGCCTCGAGCAGCTTGCCCTGGCCCTCGAGCTCGGCGAGCCGTTCCGCGAGTTCTTCCTTGATGGAGGCGATCGCGCGGTGCATCACGTCGGTGTCGGCGACGTAGTGCGAAGCCGGGAAGATCGACACGGCAGGCAGGTCGTCGATGACGTTGCCGGTGAGGGGGTGCAGCGACGAGAGCGCCTCGACCTCGTCGCCGAACATCTCGATGCGGATGGCGTGCTCTTCGTACATCGGGATGATCTCGATGGTGTCGCCGCGGACCCGGAACGTGCCACGGGCGAAGTCGACGTCGTTGCGCTGGTACTGCATCGCGACGAACTTGCGCACCAGCTGGTCGCGGGAGATCGTCTGACCCACGTGGAGTGCGACCGACGCGTTCATGTACTGCTCGGGCGTCCCCAGGCCGTAGATGCAGGAGACCGTCGACACCACGACGCTGTCGCGGCGGCTGAGCAGCGAGTTCGTCGTCGAGTGCCGGAGCCGTTCGACCTCGGCGTTGACCGAGGAGTCCTTCTCGATGAAGGTGTCGGTCTGCGGGACGTACGCCTCGGGCTGGTAGTAGTCGTAGTACGAGACGAAGTACTCGACCGCGTTGTTCGGCATCAGGCTGCGGAACTCGTTGGCGAGCTGGGCCGCGAGGGTCTTGTTGTGCGCGAGCACGAGCGTCGGCCGCTGCACCTGCTCGATGAGCCACGCGGTCGTCGCCGACTTGCCGGTACCGGTCGCACCCAGCAGCACGACGTCGGTCTCACCGGCGTTGATCCGTCCGGCGAGTTCCGCGATGGCCGCGGGCTGGTCGCCACTCGGCGAGTACTCGCTGATGACCTCGAACGGACGTACCGCTCGGGTCGGTTCGATCGCAACACCCATGGGGACAACGGTAGTCGGCACCCCTGACATCGAGGACCCCTGCTCGCCCTCGGCGTATTGTCCGCTGCAAGCGGGCTCCAAGTCGACTGATGGCCACCGGGCATACCGTTCGATCCGATCAGCCACCCGACTCCTTCCCACTCCCCCGAAGAGGCCTCATGACCACGGCGACCCCGGCCGCACCGATCAAGGGCACCCCGTTCCGCGGACGCATCCGCGGGCGTGTGCTCGTCCTGCTCTGCTGCATGTACGCGATCTCGTACATCGACCGGACGAACATCTCGACGGCGCTGCCGCACATCACCGAGGAGTTCGGGTTCAACGAGGCGACCGCCGGCCTCATCGTCTCCGCCTTCTCGTTGCCGTACGCCCTGCTGCAGGTGTTCGGCGGCACGATCAGCGAGAAGTTCGGCCCGCGCCGGGCACTCTTCGTCATCACGGTGATCTGGGGCGTCGCGACGCTCTGGACCGGCTTCGCCGTCGGCTTCTGGACCCTGTTCGCTGCTCGTGCGCTGCTCGGCCTGAGCGAGGCCGCCGCGTTCCCGACCGCCACCCAGGCGATGAGCCGCTGGATCCCCCGCGACCGGAACGGCTTCGCCCAGGGCGTGGTCCACTCGGCCGCCCGGCTCGGCAACGCCCTGGCCCCGCTCATCGTCGCGTGGGTGATCGGCGCGACGGGCAGCTGGCGCTGGGCGTTCTTCGCCACCGCGGTGCTGTCCCTGGCGTGGGCCGTCGTCTGGTTCGTCTGGTTCCGCGACAAGCCCGAGTCCGCGAAGGGCATCACGCAGGTCGAGCTCGCCGAGCTCCCGCCGGTCGAGACCCGTGCGACCCGTCCCCCGGTGCCGTGGCGGCAGATGGCGAAGCAGATCCTGCCGGTCACCTTCGTCGACTTCGGGTACGGCTGGACCCTCTGGGTGTTCCTCACGTGGCTCCCGACGTTCCTCAGCTCCACCTACGGCCTGGAGATCGGCGACTTCGCCCTGTTCACCACCCTCATCCTGCTGGCCGGTGTCGTCGGGGACACGGTCGGCGGGATGCTCAGTGACCGCATCATCCACCGCGGCGGGAACACCCGGAACGCCCGCCGGATCATCCTGGTGATCGGACTCGGCGGCTCGCTCCTCTGCCTCATCCCGCTCGTGATCGGGCAGGGCCTGCTCGTCGCGACGATCTCGCTGGCCCTGTCGTTCTTCTTCCTCGAACTCTGCAACGCCAACCTCTGGGCGATCCCGATGGACGTCGCGCCGCAGTGGTCCGGCACGGCCTCGGGCTTCATGAACACCGGGTTCGGCATCGCCGGGGTGGTCTCGCCCATCGTGTTCGGCCTGCTCATCGACGCCTCGGGCTGGCAGGTGCCCTTCGCGCTCTCCTGCGCCCTGCTCGGAGCCGCGGCCGTCGTCGCCTGGTTCATGAAGCCGCAGCGGCTGACCTCCACCGACGGCGTGCTCGAGATCGGCACCCCGAAGGCCGAGCAGCGCCCGGCCTGACGGGCGACGCGCGGAACGTGCGCCGGCCCTGGTGGTCCGCGCGCGACGGCCGGGAGGCACGCGTCGGGCCCGCCCCGCGCCTCCCGGCCGCCCGCCACGCGTCCACCGCCCCGCACGGCTGGTGCGGGGTTCCGGACTCGGTGCGATGGCGCCGCCGTCGCACCACGGACGGGACCTCCCAGAGCTGCGCCGGGCGCGCGGGCGCTCAGCGCGCCGCGCGCCGCCCGACGTCGTCGGTCTCGCCGACGAGGGCGTCGTCCGGCTCCACCGGTTCCGGCGACCGCCGGGGCACCGCCGCGCCTGCGGAACGACGCGCCCGCGCCGCTCGCGACGCCCGAGAGGACAACGACGGCCGGCCGGTCAGCGGCACGCTGAGCGGCGTCCACCGGAACAGCTCGGTCACCGCGACGGACAGGACCAACACGAGCACGTACGTGACGAGGGTGAGCCACGGCCGTGGCACGGCGGCCTCGAGCCAGCTGTCGCCGAAGAGCAGGATCCAGATGACGAACGGGTGGCTCAGGAAGATGCCGAACGAGCGATCGGACGCGTAGTCGACGAAACGGGCGGCCCGGCTGCCGGGTCGCCGGCGGTCCGCCCACGCGGCGCCGATCGCCAGGAACCCGACGAACACCGCGGTGCTCCAGACCGCCTGGATCGGCTGCAGCGGTGTCCCCGCGGCGTAGAGGGACTGCCCGAGGCCGACCTGCAGCGCCCACACGCCCAGGGTGAGCCCCCCGACACCGGCGAAGGCCCACAGGACCGAACGGCGGTGGACCCGGATGAACCGCAGGAAGGCGTCCGCGTGGTCGGCGGCGATCGCCCCCGAGACGATGAAGAAGACGTACGAGAAGAAGAACTGCTTCTGGTACCCGTGCATCCACGCGTCGCTCGCCGGGAAGTACTTGTACCCGGCGAACACCACCAGCTGGACCAGGAACGCCACGACCAGCACGGTCACGTGGTGCCCGCGGGTCCGGCGCACCAGCCAGACGATCACCGGCAGGAGCAGGTACACCTGCATCGTCACGAGCAGGAAGTACAGGTGGTACCACGAGGTGCCGGTGACGATGCCCTCGGCCGCGGTGCGCACCAGGTCCGGGACGTCGCCCCGGCGGGTCGGACTCAGCAGCCACGCCGCCGCGACGTAGAGGAACGACCACGCCAGGTACGGCACGCCCACGAGCAGGAACCGCTTCGGCCAGAACTGCGCCATCGGACGCGGGCGCAACGTGTAGCTGTACACGAGCACGAACGCGGTCAGCGAGAAGAAGACCAGCCGGGTGAAGTGCAGCAGGGCGAGCAGCGCGTTCAGCCCGACGTCGTCGGCGGCGGCGGTGTGGCTCGTGGTGTGCACCCCGATCACACACGCGAACGTGAGGATGCGGAGCACGTCGACCTCGTACAGGTGCCGGGGCTTGCCCGCGGCCGTGCGCGTCGGTGTCTGCACCCCCGGCTCAGCGCCGGTCGACGCCGGCGACACGCGTGATGGTCCGTTCACGAGGGTCGGGCCATGGTCCGGACCTTCGCGCGCTGCACCTTGCCGGTGGGCGCACGCGGCAGGTCGGGCACGACGATGACCTCGACAGGTCGGCGGAACCGCGTCAGGTGCGCCTCGGCCCGGGCCACGAGGTCGGCCACGAGGGCTGCGTGGTCGACGGGTTCGTCGGGCTGCGGGATCACGTAGGCGATCGGGACGGCACCGAGCACGTCGTCGGGGCGGCCGACGACGACCGCCTCGAGCACACGTGGGTCGCCGAGCAGGACGTCCTCGACCTCGGACGGGTAGACCTTCTCGCCACCGCGGTTGATGACGTCGTCGGAGCGCCCGGCCAGGGACACCCAGCCGTCGGCGCTGACGGACCCGACGTCACCGGTGTGGAGCCAGCCGTCGGCGTCGAACCGCTCGGACGCGCGCCCGCCCAGGTACCCGCGGACGATCCCCGCACCACGCACCCACAGGGCGCCGATCTCGTCGGCGCGCAGGAGCGAGCCGTCCTCGCCGCGGACCTGCACCTCGGACCCGACCGGCACCCCGACGGTACCCGGCCGGGCCGGTTCGTCCAGCGGGGTCGCCGTGATCTGCGAGGCGCCCTCGGTCATGCCCCAGCTCACGACGAGCGGCACGTCGCCGAGGGCGGCGCGCACGGGATCGGGCAGCGGCGCCGACGCGCTGCGCACGAACCGCAGGCCCGACGGGAACTCGAGCGGCCCGGTCTTCGCCAGCACGGCCAGGACGGCCGGGACGGCGTTCAGCCAGGTGATCCGGCGTTCCGCGAGCAGGTCCCAGAACCCGGTGCGACGGAAGCGCCGGTCGAGCACCAGGGTCGCGCCGGCGACGAGCGTCGCGAGCAGCCCGACCACCTCGGCGTTGACGTGGAACAGCGGCAACGAGTTGAACCCGCGGTCTTCCGGCACGAGCCGGTTGTGCCGCGCGACGGCACGGGCGACGAACAGCAGCTGCGTCTCGGGCAGCTCGACGCCCTTCGGTGTGCCGGTCGACCCGGAGGTGAACAGCACGACGGAACCCTGACCCGGCGCGTGCGGGCTGTCGGCGGGCAGGTCGCCGTCACGGACGGCGGTCGGGAGGAACGTGGCGGGGTCGATCCCGCTGGCCGGCGCCCCGGGGACGGTCGCGTCCACCGAGCGGTCGGACACGACGATGGACGCACCCCCGATCAGGTCGGCGAGACGGCCGGGCTCGGTGGCCGGCTGGCCGGTGTCGACGGGGATCGCCCTGAGACCTGCGGCGACGGCGCTCAGGTGCACGACCGCGAACGCGAGCGGGTCACCCACGTCGACCAGGACGGCACCCGACGGGGCGATGCCGATCGCGTCGAAGGTCCGCGACCAGGCGGTGACCGCGTCGTCGAGCGCACGGTACGTCAGGACGCGCTCGGAGCGAGCATCCTCGAGGAAGTGGCGCTCGCCCCCGCCGGCCGCACGGGCACGGATGAGCGAGCGCAGGTCGGGTTCATCGCGAACGGGCTGCACGCAAGAAGGCTATTGCCCGACCCTATGAGCGGTCGGAGGGAACAGCGGGATCTGTGGAGAACCGGTGCAGCATCCACTGCCAGAGCGGGAGCATCCGGGGCACGCCGTCACGGGTGAGCGGTGTCGAGTCCTTGATGATCAGGGAGTGCGCCTTGCCGTCGCCGCGGAGGTCGGTGAGGATCGCGTGCGGGTCCGCGCCGGCGACGGGCGGGGTGGTGTCCGTCTCGAACGGCCCGGACACGCCACTCAGCCCGAGGACGTCCCACGAACCGGTGATGCGGGGGCCGAACGCGTCACGGACGTCGTCGATGGCGTACATCCGGTCGACCGGTGTCCGGCCCGGGCGGTCCATCCACGCTGCGTGCGACGGCCCGCGGGACTCGACGGGCGAGGAGAACATCAACGCACCGTGGACACTGCGGACGTGCGCGATGTACGCCGCCTCTCCGCCGCCCTGCGAGTGCCCGGCCACGACGACGTCGTTCCAGACGATGCGGTCGTCGCCCTGGACGAACCGCCCCCAGCCGCCGTCGGGGTCGTGGTCGTCGAGGTACGCGACGGCGTCACGGAAGCGCGAGACGATGGACCCGGCCGGACTGACCGCGCTGAACTCCGACGGCCGGGTGCCGTCGAAGCGGTTCCGCTGGACCATGCCGTAGCAGCGCGCGTCCGCCTCGCACGTGCCGGACAGGGTGCGACCGAGGTTCCAGTAGTCGAGGCCGAGCACGTGGTAGCCGTCCGCCAGCGCGGCCCCGAGGAACCGCTGGTACTCGGCCGGACGGGACCGGGTCGCGGGCAGGAACAACAGGAGCGGGCCGTCGGCCGAGGTGCGCGCGGCGAAGTCGTCGCGGTTCGGGGTGAGCCGCTCACCGTTCACCGTTCCGAGCCGGAACCGGTGGAACTCCCCGTGAGGCCCGCGTTCGTCACCCGACGGCCGCTCGTGCACCGCGACCCGGCCGTTGTCCGCCACTCGCTGGGCACCGAGGACGTTCGCGGCGACGAGCGAACCGGCCCCGATCGCCACGAGGACGATCGCGGCGAGGACCAGCAGCAGACGGTGGCTCATGCCGTGATCCGTGCCCACACCTCGTCAGCGGAGCGGATCGTCTGCTCGAGCGTCCCGGTGGCGTCGACGACGTGGTCGGCGAGGGCGAGACGGTCTGCGTCGCTCGCCTGGGCGGCGACACGACGCTCGGCCTCGTCACGGGGCATCCCGCGGTGCTCGACGAGCCGTTCGATGCGCTGCGCCGCGGGGGCGTCGACCACCACGACCGCGTCGAACCGGAGCGGGCGCGAGCCGCGGGCCTCGGCGAGCAACGGCACGTCGTAGACCACCACGGCGTCGGGGTCGGCGGCCTCGGCGGCGTCGAACGCCTGCTGCGCGAGCCGCCAGACCTCGGGGTGCGTGATGGCTTCGAGGTCCTTCCGCGCCGCGGGGTCCGCGAACACGATCGACCCGAGCGCCGGCCGGTCGAGGGAACCGTCGGCGGCGATCACCGACGATCCGAACCGCTCGGCGACCTGCGCCAGGCCCGGGCTGCCCGGTGCCACGGCGTCCCGCGCCAGTCGGTCGGCGTCGACCAAGACGGCCCCGTGCTCGGTCCAGCGTCGGGAGACGGTCGACTTGCCCGCGGCGATGCCGCCCGTGAGTCCGATGATGTGCACGGCAACAGGGTAACGACCCCGATGCCCGGAAACGCCGGAAGCCCGGCACCCTGTCAGGGGTGCCGGGCTTCCGGTCGGGACGAACCGCTCGATCAGTTGTTGGTCGAGCTGAGCTTCTCGCGGAGTGCAGCGAGCGACGCGTCGTCGGCCAGGGGGCTTGCGCCACCCGTCTCGCCGGCGAACGACGAGGTCGACGACGACGAGGAAGCCGTGGCCGGGAGGTCGAAGCCACCCTGCGCCTCGTCGGCGATGGTCTTCGCGACCTGCGCCTTGTGGGCTTCCCAACGCGCCTGGGCGGCCGCGTACTGGCCCTCCCACTCGGTGCGCTGCGTGTCGTAGCCCTCGAGCCACTCGTTGGTCTCCGGGTCGAAGCCCTCGGGGTACTTGTAGTCACCCTTGTCGTCGTACTCGGTCGGCATGCCGTAGAGCGCCGGGTCGAACTCGTCGCTCTCCGGGTCGACGCCCTCGTTCGCCTGCTTGAGGCTCAGCGAGATGCGGCGACGGTCGAGGTCGATGTCGATGATCTTGACGAAGACCTCGTCGTTGACCGACACGACCTGCTCGGCGAGCTCGACGTGCTTGTTCGAGAGCTCCGAGATGTGCACCAGGCCCTCGATGCCGTCGGCAACGCGGACGAAGGCACCGAACGGGACGAGCTTCGTGACCTTGCCCGGTGCGATCTGACCGATCGCGTGGGTGCGGGCGAAGACCTGCCACGGGTCCTCCTGCGTCGCCTTGAGCGAGAGCGACACGCGCTCGCGGTCCAGGTCGACCTCGAGGATCTCGACGGTGACTTCCTGACCGACCTCGACGACCTCGCTGGCGTGCTCGATGTGCTTCCAGCTGAGCTCGGAGACGTGGACGAGACCGTCGACGCCGCCGAGGTCCACGAACGCACCGAAGTTGACGATCGAGGACACGATGCCCTTGCGGACCTGGCCCTTGTGGAGGTTGTTGAGGAACGTCGTCCGGGACTCGGACTGCGTCTGCTCGAGGAGCGCACGGCGCGACAGGACCACGTTGTTGCGGTTCTTGTCGAGCTCGAGGATCTTGGCCTCGATCTCCTGGCCGAGGTACGGCGTGAGGTCGCGGACACGACGGAGCTCGATGAGCGAGGCGGGGAGGAAGCCACGGAGGCCGATGTCGACGATGAGACCGCCCTTGACGACCTCGATGACCGTCCCGGTCACGACGCCGTCGGACTCCTTGATCTTCTCGACGTCGCCCCACGCACGCTCGTACTGCGCGCGCTTCTTCGACAGGATGAGGCGGCCTTCCTTGTCCTCCTTCTGGAGAACCAGGGCCTCGACCTCGTCGCCGACCTCGACGACCTCGTTGGGGTCGACGTCGTGCTTGATCGAGAGCTCGCGCGAGGGGATGACGCCCTCGGTCTTGTAACCGACGTCGAGGAGGACCTCGTCGCGGTCGATCTTCACGACGGTGCCGGAGATGAGATCACCGTCGTTGAAGAACTTCAGGGTCTTCTCGACCTCGGCCAGGAAGTCATCAGCCGAACCGATGTCGTTGATGGCGACCTGCTTAGGAGCCTTGGTCGTAGTGGTTGTCATGTAGAGATTGCTCCGAACGGACATGAGTCGGGCCATGGCGTGCGGGGACTCGGCCCCCGTGGTGCACCGCCGTGGCGATTGATTGAGTGGCGCGGATTGCGCCGCACAAGTCTAACCGCACCGGCGGAGGCCCCACAACCGGGCGTGTCGACGGCGCGTCACCCGACCAGCGCGGTCCGGAGGGTGTCGAGGCCGATGCTGCCGAGCGAGAGCGCCCGGTGGTGGAACGCCTTCAGGTCGAAGTCGGCTCCCTCGCGCGCGGCGACCTCGTCGCGGATGGACTCCCAGACGCGCTGGCCGACCTTGTACGAGGGTGCCTGCCCCGGCCACCCGAAGTACCGTGCGACCTCGAACCGGACGAACGCCGGGTCCATGTTGACGTTCTGCCCCATGAAGTCGAGCGCGTACTCCCACGTCCAGCCGCCTCCGTCGGGGTTCGTCTTCTGCAGGTGCACGCCGATGTCGAGGACGACGCGGGCCGCACGCATCCGCTGCCCGTCGAGCATGCCGAGCCGGTCGCCGTCGTCGTCGAGGAACCCGAGCTGCTCCATCAGCCGCTCGGCGTACAGGGCCCAGCCCTCGACGTGTCCGGAGGACCCGGACAGCTGCCGGCGCCAGGTGTTCAGCTCACCGCGGTTGTAGACGCCCTGGCTGATCTGCAGGTGGTGTCCGGGGACGCCCTCGTGGTAGACCGTCGTCTTCTCGCGCCAGGTGCCGAACTCGGTGACGCCCTCGGGCACGGACCACCACATGCGTCCGGCACGGGAGAAGTCGTCGGAGGGGCCGCTGTAGTAGATGCCGCCCTCCTGCGTGGGGGCGATCCGGCACTCCAGCCGACGGATCGGGTCCGGGATGTCGAAGTAGGTCCCGGCCATCGCGGCGATCGACGCGTCACTCGTCTCCTGCATCCACCGCTGCAACGCGTCGGTTCCGTGCAGGATCCGGGACGGATCGGTGTCGAGCACCTCGATCGCCCGGGCAACGCTCGCGCCGGACTCGATGCGGTCGGCGATGCGCTCCTGCTCGTCCCGCATGCGCGCGAGTTCCTCGAGGCCCCACTCGTACGTCTCGTCGAGGTCGACGACCGCGCCGAGGAACCGGCGCGAGTGCAGCTCGTAGGCCTCGCGACCGACGGCGTCCACGGGGGTGGCGAGCGGCAGCAGCTCGTGCTCCAGGAACTGCCCGAGCGAGCGGTACGCGGCCGAGGCGACCTGGGCTCCGCGGGTGAGCTCGGCGCGGAGCGTGTCCGGCACCGGCGAATCGTCGTCGAACGCGGCGCCTTCGGCGAGGCGCGCGAAGAAGCCGTCCTCGGCGCCGTTCCGGGCTGCCTGCTCGGCGACCAGGGCGATCTGGCGCTTGGCCGGGGTGACGTCTTCGCGGGTGCCCTCGAGCAGGGTCTCGCGGATGCCCTCGAGGGCGTCCGGCAGCGCGTGCAGCCGGCTCGCGATGTCCTGCCAGTCGCCCTCGGTCGCGGTCGGCATCAGGTCGATGATCTCGCGGACCGACTGCGCCGGGCTCGCGATGACGTTGAGGTCGCGGAGGTGCAGCTTGCGCTCGTACGACTCCTGCACCAGGTCCAGCTCGGCGCCGAGGTCGGCCTTCGTCACCTGGTCCACGGAGTCGACGGCTGGAGCGGCGTCGAGCGCACGCTTCGCACCGCGCGCCGCCTCGGCCATCGCGGCGGCACCGGCGGGCGAGGTGTCGCCGTACTCCCCCGTGCGCCCCGGGACGCCGATGTACGTGGCGGTCGTCGGGTCGAGGTCGACGAGGGTGGTGACCCAGTCCTCGGCGACGCGGTCGACGGCGGACGGCTGGCGGACAGGACGCTCTTCGCTCATGCCCCGACCCTACCGACCCGCGGGTCGACAGGACCCCCGGGCCGCCCGGGTCAGTGGGCGGCGCTCTCCCAGTTCGGCCCCACGCCGACCGAGACGTCGAGCGGGACGCTCAGCTCGGCAGCACTGCCCATCCGGGTGCGGAGGATCTCCTCCACACGCTCCTGCTCACCGGGCGCGACCTCGAGGATGAGCTCGTCGTGCACCTGGAGCAGCAGGTGGGACTGCAGCTCGCCTTCGCGCAGGTCGTCGGCGACCCCGAGCATCGCGATCTTGATGATGTCGGCGGCCGAACCCTGGATCGGGGCGTTCAGCGCGGCGCGCTCGGCGTTCTCACGCAGGACCCGGTTCGGGCTCTTCAGGTCGGGGAACGGGCGACGGCGACCGAAGATCGTCTCGGTGTAGCCGTCCTCGCGCGCCTGCTCGACGACGTTGCGCAGGTAGTCGCGCACCGCACCGAAGCGGGCGAAGTACTCGGTCATCAGGGTGCGGGCCTCGGACTGCTCGATGCGCAGCTGCTTCGACAGACCGAAGGCACTCAACCCGTAGGCCAGGCCGTAGGACATCGCCTTGACCTTGGTGCGCATCTCGTTGGAGACCTCGGACGGGTCGACGCCGAACACGCGGGCGCCGACGAAGCGGTGCAGGTCCTCGCCCTCGTTGAAGGCCTGGATGAGCCCCGGGTCGCCCGAGAGGTGCGCCATGATCCGCATCTCGATCTGCGAGTAGTCGGCGGTCACGAGCGTCGTGTACGGCTCGGCGACCGCGAACGCCGACCGGATCCGGCGACCGACGGCCGTCTTCACCGGGATGTTCTGCAGGTTCGGGTCGGTCGACGAGACCCGGCCGGTGCTCGTTCCGGTCTGCTCGTAGCGGGTGTGGATGCGCCCGTCGACCACGGCGGCGTCGAGCGTGTCGACGATCTGCCGGAGCTTCGTGGCGTCGCGGTGCTGCAGCAGGAGCCCGAGGAACGGGTGCGGGTGCTGTTCCTGCAGGTCGGCCAGGCTTGCGGCGTCGGTCGAGAACCCGGTCTTGGTCTTGCGGGTCTTCGGCATCGCGAGCTCGGTGAACAGGACTTCCTGCAGCTGCTTCGGCGACCCGAGGTTGACCTCGTGCCCGATCTCGGCGAAGGCCTGCTGCGCGAGCTCGGCGGCGCGCTCCCCCAGTTCCTTCGACAGGCCGGTGAGCACCGGGCGGTCGATGCCGACACCGATGGTCTCCATGCCGGCCAGCACCGACACGAGCGGCAGCTCGATGTCGTCGAGGACCCGCAGCGAGGACGCGTCGATCCGGGCGCGCAGGGCCGTGGTGACGCGGAGCACGAACCACGCGTGCACCCCGACGTTGACCGGGTCGGTCTCGGGGACCAGCTGGTTGGGGTCAGCCGTCGGCAGTTCTTCGCCGAGCTCCTGGTAGACGAGGTCCGACAGTGGCTGCCCCTGCTTGCCCGGCTGCGCGAGCCACCCCATGATCCGGGCGTCGCCGGCGATGCCGTTCACGACGAAGCCGGCGGTGCCGAGCGCCTTGATCGCCGCCTTGGCGTCGTGGAAGTGCTTCGGGGCGTCGGAGGCGAACCAGGCCGAGAGCTGCTCGTAGTCCTTCGCGCCGCTGCCGCCCGGCACCAGCACGGCGTCGTCGTGGGTCGCGATGCCGATGGCGCTGAGGCGTCCGTCGATGACCTCGACCGCGACGCCGTAGCCGTTCGCCGCCTCGGTCGCGTTGCGGCGCTCGAGCCAGTAGCCGAGCTCTTCGTCGATCAGGGTCTTGACGGGTGGCGGGGTCGGCGCGCCGTCGGTGACGGTGCCCTCGGCCGCCGGCTCGGCGGGATCGCCCGACCCGGCCACCTTGAAGACGCGGTCGAGCAGCGTGCGGAACTGCAGCTTGGCGAAGAGCTCGCGCACCGCGGTCTCGTCGACCGGGCGGAGCGCGACGTCGGCGGGACCGACGGGCAGCTCGACGTCGGTGACCAGGCGGTTGAGCCGGCGGTTCCGGATCGCCCGGTCCTGCTGCTCGCGCAGGTTGTTCCCGACGACGCCCTTGATCTCGTCGGCGTGCTCGAGGACGCCGTCGAGCGACCCGTACTGGGTCACCCACTTGACCGCGGTCTTCTCGCCGACCTTGTCGATGCCGATCAGGTTGTCGCTGGTCTCGCCGACGAGGGCGGCGATGTCCGGGTACTGGTGGGGCTCGATGCCGTACCGCTCGTAGACCTTGTCGCGGTCGTAGCGGGTGAGTTCGGAGACACCGCGGACCGACGGGTAGAGCAGGGTGACGTCGTCGTTGACGAGCTGGATCGAGTCGCGGTCGCCGGAGACCACGTAGACCTTGAAGCCCTGGTCGGCACCCTGCTTGGAGAGGGTCGCGAGGATGTCGTCGGCCTCGTAGTCCTCTTTCGTGACGGTGGTTATGCCCATCGCCTCGAGCGCCTGCTGCAGGAGCGGGATCTGTCCCTTGAACTCGGCCGGGGTCTCGGAGCGGGTGCCCTTGTACTCGGCGTACTCACGCGTGCGGAACGAGAACCGGGAGATGTCGAACGCCACCGCCAGGTGGGTGGGCTTCTCGCGCTGCAGGAGCATCAGCAGCATCGAGATGAAGCCGTGGATCGCGTTGGTGTGCTGCCCCTCGCGGTTCACGAAGCTGTCGACCGGCAGCGCGTAGAAGGCCCGGAAGGCGAGCGAGTGGCCGTCGATGACCATGAGGGTAGGCTTTGCGGAGTCCGACACCCGGACAGCCTACCGACGCCCGCTGACACGGAAGGTCGACGCAGACCGTGACCGACGACACCACATCGACCACGATCGATCCACGCCTCGACGAACGCGGCATGGGCGAGCTGGCCGAGAAGATGGGCATGGTCATCACCGAACTCTCGGCCGAGCGGGCGGTCGGTTCGATCCCCGTCGAGGGCAACCGCCAGCCGGTCGGCCTGCTGCACGGCGGCGCCTACGTCGTCCTCGCGGAGAGCCTCGGTTCGATGGCCGCCAACGTGCACGCCGGGCCCGGTCGCTACGCCGTCGGCATCGAGCTCAGCGCCTCGCACTCCCGCAGCGCCACGAGCGGCATCGTCACGGGCACGTGCACCGCCATCCACCTGGGCGGCACGCTCACCACCCACGAGATCGTCCTGACCGACGACCAGGGTCGCCGGTGCTCCACCGTCCGGATCACGAACATGATCCGCGAGCGTCGCTGACCGACGGACCGACGGCTCAGTCCTCCGGCGGCCGCTGCAGCAGCAGGCGGGCGTCGCCGAACCCGAGCCGCCGGTAGAGCCGCTCGCCGTCCACGCTCGAGTGCACCGACGTCCGCTCCACGCCGAGTTCGTCGGCGACCTGGAGCAGGGCCGTGACGAGCCGTCCGGCGACGCCGGAACCTCGCAGCTCCGGGTGCACGTAGACCGTCTGCACGTCGGCGGTCAGCCGGCGCCCCGGCCGGTCCGGCAGCGGCGGTCGCGCGACGAGCCCGAGCCACGCCATGCCGAGCACGACACCGTCCCGCTCCGCGACGACGCACCGGTGCGACTCCGCGTGGTCGGCGGCGAACGCCGTCATGGCATCGCGGTACGCCTCCACGCTCGCCACCGGATGAGCGCCGCCCTCGTCCACGCTCCACCGCCACCGCAGGTCGGCCACCGCCGGCATGTCGTCAGGCCGGGAGGCCCGGATCACCACGTCGTCCATGCCTCCAGCCTGCCAGGTGGTCGCGACACACGCCCCGCCCCCGGACGCAGGAACGCCGCCGACCCCAGGGGGCCGGCGGCGTTCCGTGAGCGACGGTGGAGCGCTGGACTACTTCTTGGCGCTGAGCTGCTCGATGATCGCCTTCGCGACGTCGTGCATGGTCAGGCGGCGGTCCATCGAGGCCTTCTGGATCCAGCGGAACGCCTCGGGCTCGGTGAGGCCCATCTTCTCGTTCAGCAGGCCCTTGGCGCGGTCGACGAGCTTGCGGGTCTCGAAGCGCTCGACGAGGTCGGCGACCTCGGCCTCGAGCGTGATGATCTGCTGGTACCGCGAGAGGGCGATCTCGATCGCGGGGAGCAGGTCGTTCGGGGTGAAGGGCTTGACCACGTAGGCCAGCGCGCCGGCCTCGGTGGCACGCTCGACGAGGTCCTTCTGGCTGAACGCGGTCAGCAGGACGACGGGCGCGATGTGGTTCTTGGACAGTTTCTCGGCTGCGGAGATGCCGTCGAGCTGGGGCATCTTGACGTCCATCACGACGAGGTCGGGGCGGAGGTCGGTCGCGAGCTGGACGGCGGTCTCACCGTCACCGGCTTCACCGACCACGTCGAACCCGTTGTCGCGGAGGATCTCCACGATGTCGAGGCGGATGAGCGACTCGTCCTCGGCGACGACGACGCGACGGGGTGCTGGTGCTGTTGCTTCTGTGTCACTCACGGGCGAAAGCCTACTAGACGACGGAAGTGCCGTATCCCAGACCACGCAGAACGATGCTTGGTACGAGTGGCGGGACGCGGATCGGTACTGCCCCGCTCGCCGTGAGCTTCTTGGGACGAGTGGCGGGACGCGGATCGGTACTGCCCCGCTCGCCGTGAGCTTCTTGGGACGAGTGGCGGGACGCGGATCGGTGCTGCCCCGCTCGCCGTGAGCTTCTTGGGACGAGTGGCGGGACGCGGATCGGTGCTGCCCCGCTCGCCGTGAGCATCTTGGTACGAGTGGCGGGACGCGGATCGGTGCTGCCCCGCTCGCCGTGAGCTTCTTGGTACGAGTGGCGGGACGCGGATCGGTGCTGCCCCGCACGCCGTGAGCTTCTTGGTACGAGTGGCGGGACGCGGATCGGTGCTGCCCCGCACGCCGTGCGCATCTTGGTACGAGTGGCGGGACGCGGATCGGTGCTGCCCCGCACGCCGTGCGCATCTTGGTACGAGTGGCGGGACGCGGATCGGTGCTGCCCCGCACGCCGTGCGCATCTTGGTACGAGTGGCGGGACGCGGATCGGTGCTGCCCCGCACGCCGTGCGCATCTTGGTACGAGTGGCGGGACGCGGATCGGTGCTGCCCCGCACGCCGTGCGCATCTTGGTACGAGTGGCGGGACGCGGATCGGTGCTGCCCCGCACGCCGTGCGCATCTTGGTACGAGTGGCGGGACTTGAACCCGCACGCCGTGAGGCAGAGCATTTTGAGTGCCCCGTGTCTGCCGATTCCACCACACTCGCGAGGAGGCCAACACTACCAGCCCGACCCGCGCCTCCCGGCCCGTCGTCGACCGTCTCAGGAGCCCTCGAGCGCCTCGATCGCCGCCACCAGACCAGCCCGTCGCGGCGACCGCCGCGGCAGCACCGCGAGCAGCGCGCGGAGCACGAGCGCGTCGGTCGCACCGTCCGGGGTGCGCGCCCACGCGAGCAGGGCGTCGACGCCGCCGTCGGCGACGACCGACTCGCGGAACCGCAGCCGCACCAGGTCACGGACAGCGTCGACGCCGGGTGCGGCGGAGCCCGGCAGGACCGGTCCGGCGTACCGGTCGACGGCCTGGAGGCGCGCCCCGCGTTCGAGCGCGGACAGCACGCCGTCGACGTCGGTCCGGACCCCGGTCACCCGGTACGGCCGCGACGTCACGGTCACGTCCGGGGCGTGCTGCGCGAGGACCCGGCGCAGCCGGACGACCTCGGCGCGCAGGGTGACGACCGAGCCCGGGTCTCCGTAGACGGCGGCGGCGAGGTCGGTCGCCGCGAGGCCGGCGGGGTGCGCGGCGAGCACGACGAGCAGTTCGGAGTGCCGGGCGGACAGCTCGACCCGGCGGTCGGCGATCCGGAGCACGGCGGTGTCGGTACCGAGCACGGTCAGCTCGGCCGACGGCACGCCGGGTGTCCGCACCGGTGGGCGGACCGCGGCCAGGGCGAGCTGGGCCTCGGCGGCGGCGACCGTAGCGGCGAGCAGCGAAAGCGTGTGCCGTTCGACTGCGCGGTCGTCGCCCGTCAGGTCGAGCACCCCGACGGTGGCGCCGCTCGCGTCGTGCACCGGGACGGCGGTGCACGAGAAGGGCTTGACGGCGTTCGCGTAGTGCTCGTCGGACCGGATCTGCACCGGACGGTCCAGACGCAGTGCCGTGCCGGGCGCGCTGGTGCCGACGCGGTCCTCCGACCAGTCGGCTCCGGGGACGAAGCCCATGTCCTCGGCGGCGCGACGCGTGGAGCGGGCGCCGTCGACCCAGACGAGACGACCCCCGGCGTCCGCGACGGCGACGACGCACCCGGCCGAGCGGGAGTCGTCGAGCAGCAGCCGACGGACCACCGGCAGCAGGGTGGCGAGGGGGCCGGCGTGCCGTACGGCATCGAGTTCGTCGTCGTCGAGGGCGAGGACCGGGGTGGCGTCGGGGTCGACCCGGGCGGACCGCTGCCACGACGCGGCGACGAGCGGGCGGAGCCGACCGGGTGCGCGCATGCGTCCTCCGATCGGCCCCACCCGCCGCTCCGTCGCGACGCGTGCGGTCAGCCTACGTCCGGGCCACCCGCGGGACCAGGCCGAGATCGGCGAGCTCGGCGTCGTCGAACATCCGCGACCGGGTGAGGAACCGTTTGCCCTCCGGGACCTCGACCGAGAACCCGCCGCCCCGACCGTCGACGACGTCGATCGTCAGGTGCGTGTACTTCCAGTACTCGAACTGCGACACCGACATGTAGACCTCGACCGGGTCCAGCCCGTCGACACGCAACGCGCCCAGCAGGACGTCCCCCGGGCCGGTCCGGAACATGCCGACGGGGTAGCACATCGGGCTCGAGCCGTCGCAGCAGCCGCCGGACTGGTGGAACATCAGCGGGCCGTGCCGGGCGGTGAGGGTGCGCAGGAGCTCCCCCGCCGCCGCCGTCACCGCGACGCGTGCGGTGTCGGGCATCAGAAGAAGCCCATCGGTCCGTCGGCGTAGGAGACGAGCAGGTTCTTCGTCTGCTGGTAGTGGTCGAGCATCATCTTGTGGTTCTCGCGCCCGATGCCGGACTGCTTGTAGCCGCCGAAGGCCGCACCCGCCGGGTACTGGTGGTAAGTGTTCGACCACACCCGCCCGGCCTGGATGTCACGTCCGGCGCGGTACAGGGTCGTGACGTCACGGCTCCACACCCCGGCGCCGAGCCCGTACAGGGTGTCGTTGGCCGTGGCGATCGCGTCGTCGTAACCGTTGAAGGACGTCAGGGCGAGCACGGGCCCGAAGATCTCCTCCTGGAAGATCCGCATCGAGTTGTCGCCCTCGAACACCGTCGGGGTGACGTAGTAGCCGCCCGTGAGTTCACCGCCCAGGTCCGCGCGTTCACCCCCGGTCAGGAGCGTCGCACCCTCCTGCTTGCCGATGTCGATGTAGCTCAGGATCTTCTCGAGCTGGTCGTTCGACGCCTGGGCGCCGATCATCGTGGACAGGTCGAGCGGGTGCCCCTGCTTGACGGCGCGGACGCGTTCCAGGCCGTCGGCGACGAACCCGTCGTAGATCTCCTCCGCCACCAGTGCCCGGGACGGACACGTGCAGACCTCGCCCTGGTTCAGGTTGAAGAACGTGAAGCCCTCGAGCGCCTTGTCGTAGAAGGAGTCCTTCTCGGCCGCCACGTCGGGGAAGAACACGTTCGGGCTCTTGCCGCCGAGCTCGAGCGTCACCGGGATGAGGCTCTGCGAGGCGTACTGCATGATCAGCCGCCCGGTGGTGGTCTCCCCCGTGAAGGCGATCTTCCGGATGTCCGGGTGCTGCGCGAGCGGTGCGCCGACCTCGATGCCGAAGCCGTTGACGACGTTGAGCACCCCGGCGGGCAGCAGGTCGCGGATGAGCTCGACGAGCACGTGGATGGACGCCGGGGTCTGCTCGGCGGGCTTCAGCACGACGCAGTTGCCGGCGGCGAGGGCCGGGGCGAGCTTCCACACCGCCATCAGGATCGGGAAGTTCCACGGGATGATCTGCCCGACGACGCCGAGCGGTTCGTGGAAGTGGTAGGCCACGGTGTCGTGGTCGATCTCGCCGGCGGACCCCTCCTGCGCACGGATCGCCCCGGCGAAGTACCGGAAGTGGTCGATCGCGAGCGGGATGTCCGCGCCGAGGGTCTCGCGGATCGGCTTGCCGTTCTCCCACGTCTCGGCGACGGCGAGCACCTCGAGGTGCTCCTCCATGCGGTCCGCGATCTTGTTGAGGATGACAGCGCGCTCGGCCGCGCTCGTCCGGCCCCAGGCCGGGAACGCCTTCCAGGCGGCGGCGACGGCGCGGTCGACGTCCGTCGAGTCGCCGCGGGCCACCTCGGTGAACACCTTGCCCGTGACGGGCGTCGGGTTCTCGAAGTACTGCCCGCTGGCGGACGGCACGTACTCGCCGCCGATGAAGTGGTCGTACCGGGATCGGTACTCGACCAGGGAGCCGGGCTCGCCGGGTGCGGCGTAGCTGGTGGGCGAGGGTGCGATGGTCATGGTGGTGCCCTTTCGACGACGCTGTCGGGGCGCACGGGTCGCGCGCCTGCTCCGCACGGTACGACCGCGGGGGTTGCAGGTCGTTGCACGGCCCGGGGCTCGGACGGGTAGCGTTCTGGACACCAGCGCTGGCGATCAGGGAGGAGCGCTCGTGGATTCTCGTGCAGTCAGGACGTTCCGGGTGTTCGTCGTCGTCACCGCGGTCGTCGCCATCGCACTGGGCATCGTGGCCATCGTCTGGCCCCGCCCGTCGCTCGTGCTCGTGGCGCTGCTGTTCGGCGTGTACCTCGTCGTGGCCGGGGCACTGCGCGTCTTCGCCGCGGTGCGGGGCCACGGCACCCGGCCGGTGTGGCGGTGGACGTCCGGCATCGTCGGCGGTCTGGTCGCGGTCGCGGGGCTCGTGACGCTGCTCGACCCGGCGATCCCGCTCGTCGTCTACGCCGTGCTCGCCGGGGTCGGGTTCCTGATCGAGGGGGTCGCCGCGATCGTCGGCGGCTTCGTCGGCCACCCGGGATCGTCACGCGTCCCGACGATCGTCAGCGGCGTGCTGTCCATCATCGGGGGCATCGTCGTGCTCGTCGCGCCCGGACTCGCGCTGACCGTCTTCATGGTCTTCGCCGGCATCGCGCTCATCGTCGTCGGGGCCGCGGCCCTGCTGCTCCTGCCGCCGCGCGCTGCCGTCCGCCGCTAGCCGCCGAGCGCCGCCGTCCGCTGCTCGACCGCGGCGCCCCTGCCGTCCGCCGCTAGGCCGACCCGGTGCCGAAGAGCAGCCCGAGTGCGTAGGTGACGATCGCCGCACCGAACCCGATGGCGAGCTGCCGGAAGGCCCGCTTGCCGGGAGACGCTCCGCTCAGCACGCCGACGACGGCACCGGTGCCGAGCAGGGCGATGCCCACCAGCCCGCCGGCCACCGCGATGGCCGGCCACCCCTGCATGCCGAACAGGAACGGCAGCACCGGGATGATCGCGCCCGAGGCGAAGAAGCAGAAGCTCGACACCGCGGCGCTCAGCCCGGTGCCGACCGCCTCGTGGTCGTCGGCGACCGCGGTGGAACCGGTCGCCGGCCGCCGCTCACCGATGCCGGACAGCACCTGCGCGGCGTGCTCGGACGCCTCGGCCTCGGACATCCCGCGCGCCCGGTAGACCAGGGCGAGCTCGTTCGCGTCGACGTCGAGGTCCGACACCGCCCTGCCGGCCTCGGGATGGGGCGCGGACGCCTCGAGCAGTTCGCGCTGCGACCGGACGGAGACGTACTCCCCCGCCCCCATCGACAACGCACCGGCCAGCAGGCCGGCGATGCCGCTCAGCAGCACGAAGTGCCGGTCGGCCCCCGAAGCGCTGATGCCGATGATGAGCGCCAGGTTGGACACCAGGCCGTCGTTCGCGCCGAACACCGCCGCCCGGAACGTGCCGGACAGCCGCATCCGGCCACGGTTCGCGAGCCCGCGCACGACCTCGCCGTGGATCCGCTCGTCGGCGGCCATCCGCGCGGTCGCGTCCGAGTCGTCGGCGTACGGCGAGCGGTCCTCGGCGCGCTGCATGAGCGCGAGGACGAAGACCGACCCGAACCGCTTGGCCAGCACGGCGAGCACCCGGGTGCGCAGGCTCCCCCGCTGCGGGCGTCCGACGTCGTCGCCGAGCAGGTCGAGCCAGTGGTCGGCGTGCCGTCCCTCGGCCTCGGCCAGCGCGGCGAGGATCTCGCGCTCCTCGCCGGAACGGCGGGCAGCGAGGTTGCGGTACACGGCCGCCTCGGCACGCTCGTCGGCCAGGTAGCGACGCCAGCGGCGGACGTCGGCGCGCGGCGCCGGGGTGTCGGATCGGAGGCTCACAGCGACCATCCTGCCGCCTGCGGCCGACGTCCGGTCACCGCCAGGGCCGTGGAGACGCGGCAGGGCGCGGCCCGGAAGCGGTCGGCGCTGCTCGCACCGGGCCTCCAGTCCGCGCCCTGGTGGCGACGGAGCCTCGGGATCAGTCCCGGACGTACGCCGGCGCGGCCTCGGCGTGGGCGTCGCCCACCCGGTGCACGCGCAGGTCGTTCGTCGAGCCCTCGATGCCGGGAGGGGACCCGGCCGTCACGATGACGCGGTCGCCGGGGGCGGCCAGGCCGTTCTCGAGCAGGACGTCGTCCACCTGCGAGAAGAGCTCGTCGGTGTGGGTCTTCCGCTCCACCAGGAACGAACGAACACCCCACGTGAGGGCCATCCGGCGGCGCGTGGCCTCGTTCGGGGTGAAGGCGATGATCGGCAGACCGTGGCGCAGGCGCGACATGCGGCGGGCCGAGTCGCCGGACTCCGTGAAGACGCAGAGGTACGACGCCTCGGTGAACTCGGCGATCTCGACGGCGGCGAGGGTGATCGCTCCGCCGAGGGTGCGCGGTTTGGTGCCGAGCGGGGCGATGCGCTCGAGACCGTGGTCCTCGGTGGACTCGACGATGCGGGCCATGGTGCGGACGGTCTGCACCGGGTACTCACCGACGCTCGTCTCACCGGACAGCATGACCGCGTCGGCACCGTCGAGGACGGCGTTGGCGACGTCGGACGTCTCGGCGCGGGTGGGGATCGGCGACGAGATCATCGACTCGAGCATCTGCGTCGCGACGATGACCGGCTTCGCCATGCGGCGGGACAGCTCGACGGCGCGCTTCTGCACGATCGGGACGGCCTCGAGCGGGAGCTCGACGCCGAGGTCACCGCGGGCGACCATGATGCTGTCGAAGGCGTCGATGATCTCCTCGAGCGCGTCGACGGCCTGGGGCTTCTCGACCTTGGCGATGACCGGCAGGCGCTTGCCCTCTTCGTCCATGATCTCGTGGGCACGCACGACGTCGCTCGCGTTGCGCACGAACGACAGCGCGATGAGGTCGGCGCCCTGGCGGATCGCCCAGCGCAGGTCGGCCTCGTCCTTCTCGCTCAGCGCGGGGACGTTGACGGCGACACCGGGCAGGTTGATGCCCTTGTTGTTGGACACCGTGCCGGGGACGACGACCTCGGTGCGGACCCGCACGCCGTCGGTGTCGAGGACACGGAGGCGGACACGGCCGTCGTCGATGAGGAGCGGGTCACTGGGCTTGACGTCCTGCGGCAGGCCCTTGAACGTCGTACCGCAGATCTCCTTCGAGCCGGGGACGTCCTCGGTCGTGATGGTGAAGATGTCACCGACCGCCAGGTCGTGCGGACCGTCGGCGAAGCGTGCCAGACGGATCTTCGGACCCTGCAGGTCGACGAGGATCGCAACGGGCTTGCCGAGTTCTTCGGCGGCACGACGGACGTTGACGTAGTTGGCCTCGTGGACGCTGTAGTCACCGTGGCTGAGGTTGAGGCGGGCGACGTCGACGCCCGCTTCGATGATCTCCTTGACGGTCTCGTAGTCCGACGTTGCCGGTCCGAGCGTCGAAACGATCTTTGCGCGTCTCAATGGATTCCTTCGTGGTGGTGGATGGAGCTTGGGTTTCCGCGCTGTGGGGCCGCGCGGAACGAAGCGAGGCCACCAGCACCCTACCGAGTGCTGGTGGCCTCGCGCTCACGGGAGCGTGAGCATCTGGTGGATCGCCGACATCAGACGGAGATCGCCCGGTCGGTCGCCTTGACCGGTGCCGGCAGGATCGTGGAGCCCTCGAGGTACTCGTCGACCTGGGCGGCCGCGGCACGGCCCTCGGCGATCGCCCACACGATGAGCGACTGCCCACGACCCGCGTCGCCGGCGACGAACACACCGGCCTCGTTGGTCGCGTAGTCGGCACGGCGGTCGAGCGCCCCGGAGACCGTGGTCGGCAGACCGAGCTGCGGCTCGATCGTGTCCGACTCGGGGCCGGTGAAGCCCATCGCGATGAGGACGAGGTCGGCCGGGATCTCCCGCTCGCTGCCCGCCTTCGGGACCCGTCGGCCGTCGAGGTACTCGGTCTCGGCGACCCGCAGCGCGCGGACCTCGCCGGCGTCGTTCGACAGGAACTCGACGGTGGAGGCGAGGAAGTGCCGCTCGCCGCCCTCTTCGTGGGCGCTCGTGATCTCGAACACGGTCGGGAACATCGGCCACGGCTGGTCGGACGGACGCTCGAGCGGCGGCTGCTTGCCGATCGCCAGGTTCGTCACGCTCAACGCGCCCTGGCGGTGGGCGGTGCCGATGCAGTCCGCGCCGGTGTCGCCGCCGCCGATGACGACGACGTGCTTGCCCTCGGCCGTGATCTGGTTGTCGACCGTCGTACCCGCGTTCGCCTTGTTCTGCTGGACCAGGTAGTCCATGGCGAAGTGCACGCCCTCGAGGTCGCGCCCCGGGATCGGCAGGTCGCGCGGCACCGTGGCACCGGTGGCGACGACGACCGCGTCGTAGCGTGACTTCAGGTCGTCCCAGGTGATGTCCCTACCGATCTCGACCCCGGCACGGAACCGGGTGCCCTCGGCCTGCATCTGAGCGAGACGCGCGTCGATCTGGCGCTTCTCCATCTTGAAGTCCGGGATGCCGTAACGGAGCAGGCCGCCGATGCGGTCGTCCCGCTCGTAGACGGCGACCGTGTGGCCGGCACGCGTGAGCTGCTGCGCGGCGGCGAGCCCGGCGGGGCCGGAGCCCACGACGGCGACGGTCTTGCCCGTCAGGCGCTCCGGCGGGTGGGGCGTGACCCAACCGTTCTGGAACGCCTGGTCGATGATCGAGACCTCGACCTGCTTGATCGTCACCGGGGGCTGGTTGATGCCGAGTACGCACGACGACTCGCACGGCGCGGGGCAGAGCCGACCCGTGAACTCCGGGAAGTTGTTCGTCTCGTGCAGGCGCTCGATCGCCTGCCGGCCCTCACCGCGCCACGTCAGGTCGTTCCACTCCGGGATCAGGTTGCCGAGCGGGCAGCCCTGGTGGCAGAACGGCACGCCGCAGTCCATGCAGCGGCCGGCCTGGCGCTTCAGGACACCGGACTCCTGCTGCTCGTAGACCTCTTTCCAGTCCATGAGCCGCACGGGCACGGGTCGCCGGGGCGGGAGTTCGCGTTCCTGGACCTTCAGGAATCCCTTGGGGTCAGCCACCGGTCACCTCCATGATCCTGTTCCAAACGATGTCACCGTCGGGGTCGAGCCCCTCGTCGACGGCCTGTCTGCGCGTCTCGAGCACCGCCGCGTAGTCGCGCGGCAGCACCTTGACGAAGTCGCTCAGGTCTCCGGACGCCAGCAGGTCGGACGCGAGCGTCGACCCCGTCTCGTCGGCGTGCCGGGTGAGCAGGTCGGTGACGATCTCGACGTCGGCGCTGTCGAGCGCCTCGAGCCGGAGTTCGCCGGACGCCAGGGCGTCGGTGTTCACGTGCTCCTCGCGGAGCCCACGGACGTACGCCGTGCCACCGGACATGCCGGCACCGAGGTTCCGGCCGGTCTCGCCGAGGATGAGCGCGAGCCCGCCCGTCATGTACTCGAGCGCGTGGTCGCCCACGCCCTCGACGACGGCCGTGGCACCGGAGTTCCGCACCAGGAACCGCTCGCCCACGATGCCGCGGATGAACATGCTGCCCTGGGTGGCGCCGTACCCGATGACGTTGCCGGCGATGACGTTCTCGGCGGGGTCGAAGCCCGAGCCGGCGTCGGGGCGGACGACGATCTGGCCGCCGGAGAGCCCCTTGCCGACGTAGTCGTTGCTGTCGCCGATCAGCCGCAGCGTGATGCCCGCCGGCAGGAACGCGCCGAGCGACTGCCCGGCGGAACCGCGCAGCGTCACGTCGATCGAACCGTTCGGCAGACCGTGTTCGCCGTGTCGCAGGGTCACCTGGTGGCCGAGCATGGTGCCGACGGCGCGCTCGGTGTTGCGGATGGGCAGGTCGAGCGCGATCGAACCGCCGTGGTCGAGCACGTCCGCGGTCTGCTGGATGAGCTGCACGTCGAAGTGCTGGTCCAGCTCGTGGTCCTGCTCGCGGTGGTGGCGGCGCGGTTCGGCGTCGTCGAAGTGCGGTCCCTTGAGCACCGGCGCGAGGTCGAGCCCTGAGGCCTTCCAGTGCTCGACGGCACGGTCGACGTCGAGCACGTCGGTCTGCCCGATGGCCTCGTCGAGGCTGCGGAAGCCGAGCTCGGCGAGGAGCTCGCGCACCTCTTGCGCGATGAACTCGAAGAAGTTCACGACGAACTCGGGCTTGCCGGAGAACCGCTTGCGGAGCTCGGGGTTCTGCGTGGCGACGCCGACCGGGCAGGTGTCCAGGTGACAGACCCGCATCAGGATGCAGCCCTCGACCACGAGCGGGGCGGTCGCGAAGCCGTACTCCTCGGCACCGAGCAACGCGGCCACGACGACGTCGCGCCCGGTCTTCATCTGCCCGTCCACCTGCACGACGACGCGGTCGCGCATGCCGTTCAGCATGAGCGTCTGCTGGGTCTCGGCCAGGCCGATCTCCCACGGGGTGCCGGCGTGCTTGAGCGAGTTCAGCGGGCTCGCGCCGGTGCCGCCGTCGTGGCCGGACACGAGCACGACGTCGGCCAGGGCCTTCGTCACGCCGGCCGCGACGGCACCGATGCCGGACTGGCTCACGAGCTTCACGTGGACGCGGGCGGCCGGGTTGGCCCGCTTGACGTCGAAGATCAGCTGCTTGAGGTCCTCGATGGAGTAGATGTCGTGGTGCGGCGGCGGCGAGATGAGGCCGACGCCCGCGGTGGCGTGCCGGGTGCGTGCCACCCACGGGTAGACCTTCGCCGGGGGCAGCTGACCGCCCTCGCCGGGCTTCGCACCCTGCGCCATCTTGAGCTGGATGTCGGTGGCGTGCGTGAGGTACATGCTCGTCACGCCGAAGCGGCCGGAGGCGACCTGCTTGATCGCGCTGCGGCGCTCGGGGTCGAGCAGCCGGTCGACGTCCTCGCCGCCCTCGCCCGTGTTCGAGCGACCGCCGAGTCGGTTCATCGCGATGGCGAGCGTCTCGTGGGCTTCCTTCGAGATGGACCCGTAGGACATCGCACCGGTGTTGAACCGCTTGACGATCGACTCGATCGACTCGACCTCGTCGAGCGCGATGGGCTTCCGCGTGCCCTGCTTGAAGCGGAACAGCCCGCGGAGCGTCATGAGCTGCTCGGACTGGTCGTTGACGGCGCTCGAGTACTCGCGGAAGATGTCGTACCGGCGAGCACGCGTGGCGTGCTGCAGGCGGAACACCGTGTCCGGGTTGAACAGGTGCGGCGGGCCCTGACGGCGCCACTGGTACTCGCCGCCGATCTGCAGTCGCTCGTGGGAGAGCACCGCGCCGTCCTGCGGGTACGCCTGGGCGTGCCGCTCGGCGTTCTCCTTGGCGATGACGTCGATGTCGACGCCGCCCAGGATCGACGAGGTGCCCGTGAAGTACTTGTCGACGAACTCCTGGCTGAGCCCGACGGCCTCGAACGCCTGCGCACCGGCGTAGCTGGACACCGTGGAGATGCCCATCTTCGACATGATCTTCAGCACGCCCTTGCCGAGCGCCTTGATGACGTTCTTGACGGCCTGCTCCGGGGTGATCCCGGGGATCATGCCGGCGCGCACCAGGTTCTCGCAGGTCTCCATCGCCAGGTACGGGTTGATCGCCGAGGCGCCGTACCCGATGAGGGTCGCCACGTGGTGGACCTCACGCACGTCGCCGGCCTCGACGATGAGCCCGACCTTCATGCGCTGTTCGGTGCGGATCAGGTGGTGGTGGACCGCGGCGAGGAGCAGGAGGCTCGGCACCGGTGCCTGCTCGGAGTTGCCGTCGCGGTCGGACAGCACGATGAACTGCTTGCCGGACTCGATCGCGGCGTCGACCTCGTCGCACACGGCAGCGATGCGCTTCTGCATCGCCTTCTTGCCGGCGTCGACGCGGTACAGGCCCTTGATCGTGACGGTCAGGTGGCGACCCGACTCGGTCTCGAAGTGCTGCACCTTGGCGAGCTGGTCGTTGTCGATCACCGGGAAGTCGAGCGTGATCTGCTTCGCGTGCTCGGGACCGGCGGAGAGCAGGTTGCGCTCCGGACCGAGCCCCATCCCCATCGAGGTGATGACCTGCTCGCGGATCGAGTCGAGCGGCGGGTTGGTCACCTGCGCGAACTGCTGCGTGAAGTAGTCGAAGAGCAGGCGCGGACGCTCCGACAGCACGGCGATCGGGGTGTCCGAGCCCATCGCACCGAGCGGTTCGGCCCCCGCTGCCGCCATCGGGCGCAGCAGGATCCTGACCTCTTCTTCGGTGTATCCGAACGCGCGCTGACGACGGGTGACCGAGGCCGGGGTGTGCACGATGTGCTCGCGCTCCGGCAGGTCGTTGAGGTTGATGCGGCCGGCTTCGAGCCAGTCGCCCCAGGGACCCGAGGCGGCGAGCTCGCGCTTGACCTCGTCGTCCTCGATGATGCGACCGGCCTCGGTGTCCACCAGGAACATCCGGCCCGGACGCAGACGCCCCTTGCGCACGACCTTGGCGGCCGGCACGTCGATGACCCCGGTCTCGGAGCCCATCACGATGAGGCCGTCGTCCGTGACCAGGAAGCGTCCGGGGCGCAGGCCGTTGCGGTCGAGGGTGGCGCCGACGAGCGAGCCGTCGGTGAAGGTGATCGCGGCGGGGCCGTCCCACGGCTCCATGAGCATCGAGTGGTACTCGTAGAACGCGCGGAGGTCCGGGTCCATCCCGACCTGGTTCTCCCATGCCTCGGGAACCATCATCGACACGGCGTGCGGCAGGGTCCGGCCGGTCAGGGTCAGCAGCTCGAGGACCTCGTCGAACGAGGCCGAGTCGCTCGCCCCCGGGCTCACGATGGGCAGCAGCGGGGCCATGTCGCCGAGCAGTTCGCTCTCGAGCTGCGACTGGCGGGCGCGCATCCAGTTGCGGTTGCCGCGCACCGTGTTGATCTCGCCGTTGTGGGCGATCGTCCGGAACGGCTGCGCGAGCGGCCACGACGGGAACGTGTTGGTGGAGTAGCGCGAGTGCACGATCGCGAGCTTCGAGGCGAAGCGCTCGTCGCTGAGGTCCGGGTAGAACGGTTCGAGCTGCAGCGTCGTGACCATGCCCTTGTAGACCATGGTGCGGCTCGACAGCGACATGAAGTACAGGTCGTTGTCGTGCTCGGCGCGCTTGCGGAGCCGGAAGGCCTGGCGGTCCAGCGCGATGCCGCTCCACGAGGCACCGTGCAGGTCGTGCCGGATGGAGGCGACGAAGAGCTGTTCGAACGCCGGCATCGCGGCACGGGCCAGCGTGCCGAGGACCTCCGGGCGCACCGGGACCTCGCGCCACCCGAGGACCTTCAGGCCCTCTTCGCGGGCGAGCCGCTCGACGGCGCCCTTCACCGCGTGGCGCGCGTCGTCGTCCAGGGGCAGGTAGGCGGTGCCGACGGCGTACTCCCCCGCTGCCGGCAGCTCGAAGGGCACGACGGCCCGCAGGAACTCGTCGGGCACCTGGCACAGGATGCCCGCGCCGTCACCGGTGCCCGCGTCGGAGCCCACGGCACCGCGGTGCTCGAGGTTCCGGAGCGCACCGAGCGCCGCGTCGACGATGTCGTGACCGGGCGTGCCGCGCAGGGTCGCGACCATCGCGAGCCCGCATGCGTCCTTCTCGTTCGCCGGGTCGTACATGCCCGTGGCGTCCGGGATCGCGGAGAAGCGGCGGTGCGGCGGCACGAGGCTCGTCGGTGCCGAGGGCTGGGTTGGCTGGAGCGCCATGGGGAACCGTCCTCACGAGGAAGTGGAACAGGGACAGCGGTGGCCCGGTGGTGCGTTCCGCCCGAGCGGGCGGGACTGGTGCCCGTGCCCGCCGTCAGTGAGTTGCCCTGCCGGCCGGCGAGGTTGCTGGGCCCCGCTTGTGGCGGGGGCCGTCTGGTGCTGCTGGTGGTGCTGCTGCGCGTCACCGGTGGTGGTCGGGAGGGGGTGTCTCCGCGACGCGATCAGCGAGTGGTCGTGACCGGATCGTCGCTCGTGACGCCGTCTGCTGCGTCGTCGTCGTGCTCCGAGAAGGTGTCGTCCGAGTCTACAACGGACCTCGGACGGGGCTCGCGCCCCGGCAGGTACGGGCTCGGCTCCTTGCCGGTGTGCCGACGGCTCTGCACCACGAAGATCAGGATGCCGATGACCACCGCGGCGAGGGCCACCCACACGTTGGTGCGGACACCGAAGAAGGTCTCGCTCGTGTCGACGCGGATGGACTCGAGCACCGAGCGTCCTGCGCCGTACCAGATCAGGTACAGACCGAGGACCTTGCCCCACTGCAGCGTGAACTTGCGCGCCAGGAACAGGATGACGACGACACCGAGGACGTTCCAGATGATCTCGTACAGGAACGTCGGGTGGAACAGCGTGCCCTCGGGCAGGCCCTTCGGGAACGCGGCGTTGCTCGAGTCGATCTCGAGGCCCCAGGGCAGGCTCGTCGGCATGCCGAAGAGCTCCTGGTTGAAGTAGTTGCCCAGGCGGCCGAAGGCCTGCGCGAGCAGGACGCCCGGCACGACGGCGTCGATGAACGACGTGAACCGCAGGCCCACCTGGCGGCAGCCGATCCACGCGCCGACCGACCCGAGGATGAGCGCGCCGAAGATGGCGAGCCCGCCCTCCCAGATGTACAGGAAGGACAGCGGGTCGATGCCGGGGCCGAAGTAGTCGGACACGTGGGTGAACACGTGGAAGAGGCGACCGCCGATGATGCCGGCGGGCACGGCCCAGATCGCGATGTCGATGATGATCCAGCGCTCGACGCCGCGGGCGTTGAGTCGGCGGTTCGCCAGGACGACCGCGGCCACGATCCCGATCAGGATGCAGATCGCGTACGCGTGGATGCGGAAGTCGAGGGGCAGCGACCAGCCGAACGCGTCGCGGAGCCAGGCGGTCAGGTCGAAGTACTGCCAGGCGGTGCTCGGGCTCGGGATGCTCAGGAGGGGCATGGAGGTGCTGTCGCCTTTCGGAACTGACGGGGCGCGGTCGACGTGGCGTCGGCCTCGCTCACTGTAGCGCGGGTCGCGGGCCCGACAGGAACTGGACTAGCGGCGGCGGGCGCCGGTGGAGAGGTCGGCGGCACGGTCGGCCACACCCTGCACACCGAGGTCGGCCAGCGCGCGGACGAACGCGGACCCGACGATGGCACCGTCGGCGTACTCGAGCACCTCGCCGACCTGCTCGGCCGTCGAGATCCCGAGACCCACGCAAGTGCGCTCGACCCCGGCGTCGCGCAGGCGCGACACCACCGTGCGAGCGGCGACGTCGACCCCGGCCCGTGCACCGGTCACACCCATCGTGGAGACGGCGTAGACGAACCCACGGCTGGCCTGGACCGCCTGGCGCATGCGCTCGTCGGACGAGGACGGTGCGGCGAGGAAGACCCGGTCGAGCCCGGTCCGCTCGGAGGCCTCGGTCCACGCGGAGGCCTCGTCGGGGATGAGGTCGGGCGTGATCAGGCCGGCGGCACCGGCGGCGACGAGGTCGTCCGCGAAACGGTCCACGCCGTAGCGCAGCACCGGGTTCCAATAGGTCATGACGAGCACCGGCACGTCGGCCCGCTCGGTGATCTGCTGCACGGCGTCGAAGACCTGTGCGACCCGGAAGCCGTTCGCCAGGCTCTCCTCGGCCGCCCGCTGGATCACGGGGCCGTCCATCACCGGGTCGGAGTACGGCAGGCCGAACTCGATGACGTCCACGCCGTTCTCGGCGAGGGCGACGGCGGCGTCGACGCTGGTCTGCAGGTTCGGGTACCCGGCGGGCAGGTAGCCGACGACGGCTCCGGCGCGCTCGGCGTTGGCGGTGTCGATCGTCGTGGCGACGGTCCGGTTCGTGGTCACAGCTGCACCGCGTTCTCGTCGAGGATGCCGAAGTAGCGACTGGCGGACGCGACGTCCTTGTCACCCCGGCCGGACAGGTTCACGAGCACGACGCCCTCGGGGCCGAGCTCCTTGCCGAGCTTCATCGCACCGGCGAGGGCGTGGGACGACTCGATCGCCGGGATGATGCCCTCGGTCTGGCTCAGCAGTCGGAACGCCTCCATCGCCTCGGTGTCGGTGATCGGCTGGTACTTCGCGCGGCCGATCGACGCCAGGTACGCGTGCTCCGGTCCGACGCTCGGGTAGTCGAGTCCGGCGGAGATGCTGTGGCTCTCGATCGTCTGGCCGTCCTCGTCCTGCATCAGGTACGACTTCGCGCCCTGCAGCACGCCCTCGCGACCGAGCGTGATGCTCGCCGCGTGGCGACCGGTCTCGACGCCGTCGCCGCCGGCCTCGAAGCCGTGCAGCGCGACGGACTCGTCGTCGAGGAACGCCTCGAAGATGCCCATCGCGTTCGAACCGCCGCCGACGCAGGCCGCGACGGCGTCCGGCAGGCGCCCGACGCGGTCGAGGACCTGCTGCCGCGCTTCCTCGCCGATGACCTTGTGGAACTCGCGCACCATCTCGGGGAAGGGGTGCGGACCGGCGACCGTGCCGAGCAGGTAGTGCGTCGACTCGACGTTGGCGACCCAGTCGCGCAGGGCGTCGTTGATGGCGTCCTTCAGGGTGCGCGAACCGGTCTCGACGGGGATCACCTCGGCGCCCAGCAGGCGCATCCGGGCGACGTTGAGGGCCTGTCGCTCCGTGTCGACAGCGCCCATGTAGACGACGCAGTCCATGCCGAACAGTGCGGCAGCGGTCGCGGTGGCGACGCCGTGCTGGCCGGCACCGGTCTCGGCGATCAGGCGGGTCTTGCCGAGCCGACGGGCGACGAGGGCCTGGCCGAGGACGTTGTTGATCTTGTGGGAGCCGGTGTGGTTCAGGTCCTCGCGCTTCAGGATGACCCGGGCACCACCGGCGTGCTTCGCGAACCGCGGCACCTCGGTGATGATCGAGGGGCGCCCGGTGTAGTCACGCTGCAGCTCGTCGAGCTCCGCACGGAACGCCGGGTCCGCCCAGGCCTGACGGAAGGCGGCCTCGAGCTCGTCGAGCGCGAGGACGAGGGACTCGGGGACGAAGCGTCCGCCGAAGTCACCGAAGTAGGGGCCGTGCAGGTCGCGGAGTGAGGTCACGATGTGTCTCCCGGGACGAGTCCGACGCGGCCGGTCGGCCGCGTCGGACGGGTGGAACGTGCGGCCGCGGTCGGCGGCCTCGATGCGTTGGCGGGTCAGGCCGCTCTTCGGCGGCACCGTGGGCGGATCGGGCCACGATTCGGCGGCCCCGTGGGCCGGTCAGGCCTGGTCGGCGGCGTCGACGAACGACGCCAGGGTCGCGGCAGGGTCGTCGCCCGTCACGAGCGCTTCACCGACCAGCACGACGTCGGCGCCCGCTGCACGGTAGTGGGCGACGTCGGCCGGACCGGAGACCGCGGACTCGGCGACCCGCACGACCCCGGCGGGGATGCGGTCGGCGAGCGACCCGAACAGGTCGCGGTCGAGCGAGAAGTCGGTCAGGTCACGGGCGTTGACGCCGAGGATGCGGGCACCGGCGTCGAGGCCACGCGTGACCTCGTCACCGGAGTGCGCCTCGACCAGCACGCGCATGCCGAGTTCTTCGGCCAGGGTGTGCAGTTCGACCAGGCGGGCCTGTTCGAGCGCCGCCACGATGAGCAGCACGACGTCGGCTCCGGACGCCCGGGCCTCGATCACCTGGTACGGGTCTGCGATGAAGTCCTTGCGGAGCACGGGGACCCCGACGCGGGCCTTCACGGCTTCGAGGTCGGCCAGGCTGCCGAGGAACTTGCGGCCCTCGGTCAGGACGCTGATCGTCGAGGCCCCGCCACGCTCGTAGTCGGCGGCGAGGGCGGCCGGGTCGGCGATCGCGGCCATCGACCCGCGGGACGGGCTGGCACGCTTGACCTCGGCGATGATCTTCACCCGATCGCCCGGGCTGAGGAACGCGAGGGCGTCGAGCGGCGACGCCACCCGGTCGAGGTCGCGTTCGACGTCCGAGTACGGACGATCGACACGACGGGCGGCGGCGTCCTCGAGCGCGCCCGCGACGAGGGTCTCGAGCACGTTCGGCATCGGGAGACCCCTACTCGCCGTGGTGCTTGGGGACGAACTTCGGACCGTCGACGCCGTAGCCGGCCTTCTTCATCACGCCACCGGCGATGAGGCCGATAAGGACGACGCCAGCGGAGGCCCAGACGCCCCACGGCTGGTCGAACCAGAAGAACAGCGTGCCTGCCGCGAATCCGATCAGCATGATCACGACGGCGGTCCAGGCGGCCGGCGAGTGGCCTTCGCCGAGTTCTGCGGGCTCAGTGTTGCTCACGGTGCTCCTCGTTCTGCTCCGGCGTCGTCGGTCGAGCGACGCCCTGTCGATCCTACCGTGTCGTCACTCGGCGCCCCCGCGCCCGCGCCGTCGGCGGTGGTCGGGTCCACGCCCGCGCTCAGGTCGTCCCAGTCGACGACCGCGTCGCGCTGGACGGGTGCTGCTGCGCGTGCCGCCGCGGCGGCCCCGGCGGTCGCCGCACCGTACTTCCGGCTCGGGCCGGGCCAGGCGCGCTGGACCACGATGACGACCACGCCGAGCAGCACGGCGAGCACGCCGCCCGCGATCCCGACGGCGGGCCACGGGCTCACGGAGACGCTCGACACGACACCGCGGACGGCGCCGAGGTCGCTGACCCCGGCGACCTCGCCGACGGCACCGCGTGCAGCGGCGATCGGGTCACCGAGTGCGGTGATCCCGCTGACGACCACGCCGAGGCCGAGCAGGATCTCGACGGCGGCGAGCACGATGCGCAACACCCGTCCGGCGATGGTCATCGCCAGGAAGAGTGCGAGGCTGGCGATCGCCAGCGCGGTGTACTGCGGCACGACCGCCGCCCCGTCGGCCGAGACCGTCGAGGTGACGGCGGCACCCGCGTGCAGGCGCACGGTGAACCAGGTCTGGGTCCAGGCGAGCATGATGACGCCGGCGACCAGGAGCCCGGCGACCACGACGATCGGACGCGAGCGCTTCACGAGCGGACCTCGCGCATCCGGTTGGCCGTGGCGACGGCACGCAGCGGCGCGGCGGCCTTGTTGACCGCCTCGACGTGCTCGGTCTCCGGGTCGGAGTCCGCCACGAGCCCGGCACCGGCCTGCACGCGGGCGACGCCGTCCTTGATCAGGGCCGTTCGGATCGCGATCGCCAGGTCGGCGTCACCGGCGAAGTCGAAGTACCCGACGACTCCGGCGTACGCACCGCGCTTCGCCGGCTCGAGCTCGTCGATGATCTCGAGCGCACGCGGCTTCGGCGCACCCGAGAGCGTGCCGGCCGGGAACGTCGCCCGGAACACGTCGATCGCCGAGGCGTCGGGACGCACCCGCCCCTCGACGCTCGACACCAGGTGCATGATGTGGCTGAACCGCTCGACGGTCATGAACTCGGTGACGCTGACGGTGCCCGGCTCGCACACCTTCTGCAGGTCGTTGCGGGCGAGGTCGACGAGCATCAGGTGCTCGGCGCGCTCCTTCGGGTCGCCGAGCAGGTCCTCGCCGAGGCGGACGTCCTCTTCCGGGGTCGCACCGCGCGGGCGGGACCCGGCGATCGGGTGTGTGATCGCGCGGTCACCCTGCACCTTGACCAGGGCCTCTGGCGAGGCCCCGACGATCCAGAACCGCTCGTCGGCGGTGTCCGCGAGGGCGAGGAAGTACATGTACGGACTCGGGTTCAGCGTCCGGAGGACCCGGTAGACGTCGAGCGGGTCGGCCGTGACCTCGTGGTCGAACCGCTGCGAGATGACGACCTGGAACACGTCGCCGTCGCGGATGAAGCCCTTCGAGCGCTCGACGGCCGCCATGTAGTCGGCCGGGCTCGTACGGTGGGTCGGGGTCGGCTCGGCGATCTCGAAGGCCTCGGCGACGGTCGCGACGCTCGGTTGCACCAGGTCGCCCTGCATGCGGTCGAGGCGCTGCTGCGCGTCCGCCCAGAGGGTGTCCGCGTCGTCGGTGCCGTCGTTCAGCACGCTCGCGACGAGCAGCACGAGACCGGTGCGGTGGTCGAGCGCGGCGAGTTCGGAGACGAACGACAGCGCCTGTCCGGGGACGTCGAAGTCGGCTGGCGGCACGTTCGGCAGGTGCTCGAGCTGCCGCACGGCCTCCCACCCGATGAAGCCCACGGTGCCGCCGACGAGCGGCGGCGAGCCGGGCACCCGCGGCGTGGCCCAGCGCTCGTGCAACCGTGCGAGGACCTCGAGGGGGGCGCCTTCGAGCGACCCGACGGCGCGCTCGGCGTCGATGCCGGTGTCGATCCATGCCGCGCGGTCGCCGTCCTGCGTCAGGACGCCGAAGCTCCGGACGCCGACGAACGACCAGCGCGACCACAGGCCGCCCTGGCCGGCGGACTCGAGCAGGAAGGACCCGGGGCGGCCGTCGGCGAGCTTGCGGTAGACGCCGACCGGCGTCTCGCTGTCGCCGTACAGCGCGCGGACGACCGGCAGGACCCGGTGGTCGCCGAGCAGGCCGTCGAACTCAGGTCGGGAGGTCGTGTGCGGGGTGTCGGAGATCGTCGCGGTGGTCATCGCGTCGGCTCCCCGGCCGTGTCCGCCGGGGCGGACATGGTCACGGGCGCGAGCGGGTCGACGTCGAAGCACCGGTGCGCCCCGGTGTGGCACGCCGCCCCGACCTGCTGCACCGTGACGAGGAGCGTGTCGTCGTCGCAGTCCAGCGCAGCGCCCCGGACGTACTGGGCGTGTCCCGACGTGTCGCCCTTCCGCCAGTACTCGTTCCGCGACCGCGACCAGAAGGTCACACGGCCTTCGGTGAGGGTGCGGCGGAGGGCTTCCCGGTCCATGTAGCCGAGCATGAGGACGTCCTTCGACGATTCCTCCTGCACGATGGCGGGGAGCAGGCCGTCCGCTCCGAAGCGTGCGCGGTCGAGGACCGCCTCGGTGTCGGTGCTGGTGCTGTCGGTCATGAGACTCCTAGCCTACGGCGGCGGATCAGCGGACGGCGTGGCCGGTCGCGCGGAGCGCGGCCTTGACGTCCCCCACGGTCATCTCGCCACGGTGGAAGACGCTGGCGGCGAGGACTGCATCCGCACCCGCGTCGACGGCCGGGGCGAAGTGCTCGACGCGACCCGCGCCTCCCGAGGCGATCACCGGGACGGACGAGACGGCGCGCACCGCGGTCACGAGTTCGAGGTCGAACCCGTTCTTCGTGCCGTCGGCGTCGATGGAGTTGACCAGCAGTTCCCCCGCGCCGCGCTCGACGGCCTCGCGTGCCCACGCGATGGCGTCGAGGTCGGACTCGGTCCGCCCGCCGTGGGTGGTCACCACGAAGCCCGAGGGCATCCGGTCGGACCGCTTGACGTCGAGCGACAGCACGACTGCCTGGGCGCCGAACCGGTCGGCGATCTCGCCGATGAGCTCGTGCCGTGCGATGGCTGCGCTGTTCACGCCGATCTTGTCCGCGCCGCACTGCTGCAGCCGCGAGACGTCGTCGACACTGCGCACCCCACCGCCGACGGTGAGCGGGATGAAGACCTGCTCGGCCGTCCGGGTCACGGTGTCGTACATCGTCGCGCGGTTCTCGACCGTGGCGCCGACGTCCAGGAAGGTCAGCTCGTCGGCACCTTGCTCGTAGTAGCGAGCCGCGAGCTCGACGGGGTCACCGGCGTCCTGGAGGTCCAGGAAGTTGACGCCCTTGACGACGCGACCGCCCTTGACGTCGAGGCACGGGATGACCCGCACCGACACGCCACCGGCGGTCACAGGCGTGCGGCGTGGATCGGGCTGACGAGGATCGCCCGGGCGCCGAGGTCGTAGAGCGCGTCCATGATGAGGTTCGCGTCGTCGCGCGGGATCATCACGCGGACCGCGGCCCAGTCGCGGTCGTGCAGCGGCGACACGGTGGGCGACTCGATGCCGGACGCCACCGCGGTCGCCTGCTCGAGCAGGGCCGTGGGGACGTCGTAGTCGAGCATCACGTAGCCACGGGCGACGAGCACGCCCTGCAGACGCCGGCGCAGCACGTCGATGCCGGGGATGGTCTCGTCGGTGGAGACGAGCACCGCGGTCGACTCGAGGATCACCGGGCCGAAGATCTCGAGCCCCGCCTGCCGGAGCGTGCTGCCCGTCGACACGACGTCGGCCACGGCGTCGGCGACCCCGAGCCGCACGGCGCTCTCGACCGCGCCGTCGAGCTTCACGAGCGTGGAGCTGACCCCGTGCTCGGCGAGGAACGCACCGACCAGGCCGGGGTAGCTCGTGGCCACGCGCACGCCGTCGAGGTCCTGCAGCGAGGCGAACCGACCCGGGGTGCCGGCGAACCGGAAGGTGGAGTCGGCGAAGCCGAGCGCGTCGACCTCGTGCGCCTCGGACCCGGAGTCGAGCAGCAGGTCGCGGCCGGTGATGCCGACGTCGAGCGCGCCGGACCCCACGTACGTGGCGATGTCCCGCGGGCGGAGGAAGAAGAACTCGACGCCGTTGCGCTCGTCGAGCAGGTGCAGCGCCTTCGGGTCGCGGCGGCCGGCGTACCCGGCCTCCCGCAGCATGTCGGACGCGGTCTCGGACAGGGAGCCCTTGTTGGGCACGGCGATGCGGAGCATCAGTGGGTCTGCTTTCTGTGGGGTCGTCGGCGGTCGTCGGTGCGCCGGGCGGCGCTTCCTACAGATGTCGCCAGACGTCCGCCGGGGTGAGCCCCTTGGCGACCATGAGGACCTGGAGGTGGTAGATCAGCTGCGAGATCTCCTCCGAGGTGCGCTCGTCGCCCTCGTACTCGGCCGCCATCCAGACCTCGGCGGCTTCTTCCACGATCTTCTTGCCGATCTGGTGCACGCCGGCGTCCAGTTCGGCGACGGTGCCGGAGCCCTCGGGGCGCGTGCGCGCCTTCTCGGTGAGCTCCTGGAACAGGTCGTCGAACGTCTTCACGGGGTCCAGGCTACCGGTCTCCGCCGACGCTCCCGACGCACCGTCCGGACGGGAGGCAGTGGTCGCCCCGGTGACGCCGGTGCCGTCCGGCGCTCCCCCGGTCACGAGCGCGCCCGAGCGGCAGCGTCACGCAGGTCGGCGATGCGCGCGGCGGGTTCGCCGCCGTAGACCGCGGAGCCCGCCACCAGGGTGTCGGCACCGCTCCGGACGGCCTCGGGCACGGTGTCGACCGCGATCCCGCCGTCCACCTCGAGCCAGACGTCGAGCCCCGAGGCGTCGACGGCGGCGCGGGCGTCGGCGAGCTTCGGCATCACGGACGGCATGAAGGACTGTCCGCCGAACCCGGGCTCGACCGTCATCAGCAGGATCATGTCGTAGGCGTCGAGGTGGTGCAGTACCTGCGTGATCGGGGTGCCAGGCTTCACGGCGACGGCCGCGCGGGCACCGTTCGACCGGATCGCGGCGGCGGTGGCCACCGGGTCGTCGGCTGCCTCGAAGTGGAACGTGACGCTCGACGCACCGGTCTCGGCGTACTTCGGCGCGTTGCGATCGGCGTCGGTGATCATCAGGTGCACGTCGAGCGGCACCGGCGACACCTGCTGCAGCCGCTGCACGATCGGCAGCCCGAGCGTCAGGTTCGGGACGAAGTGGTTGTCCATCACGTCGACGTGCACCAGGTCGGCGGTCTCGATGCGCTGGAGTTCGCGCTCGAGGTTCGCGAAGTCGGCGGACAGGATGCTCGGCGAGATGCGGATCGTCACCGGGCAAGCCTACCGGCGCGCCGTGGGCTGGGGCCTCAGTCGACGCGACGGAACAGCGCGATGAACATCGCGTCCGTCCCGACGCGGTGCGGCCACAGCTGCGCGGTCGCACCGTCCGCGATCTCGGGGTCCCGTGCGGCGACGCCCCGGACGATCGTGGCGGTGTCGAGCTGCTCGAGCCGGTCACCGTGCCGCCCCATCAGGGCGTCGACCTGCCCGCGGGTCTCGGCCAGGTGCGGCGAGCACGTCACGTACGCCAGGGTCCCGCCCGGTGCGAGCACCCGCACGGCGGCGTCGAGCAGTTCGGTCTGCAGGCCAGCGAGCTCCTCGACGTCCTCGGGGAGCTTCCGCCAGCGTGCCTCCGGCCGGCGACGCAGCGCTCCGAGCCCGGTGCACGGAGCGTCGAGCAGGATGCGGTCGAAGGTCATCCCGGTGCCGTCGCGTCCGTACCGACGGGCGTCGCCCTCGACGACCCGCACGTGGTCACCGAACACGCCGAGGGCGTTCCGCACGAGTCCGGCGCGGGCGGGCACGAGCTCGTTGGCGACCAGGGTCGCCCCGCCCTGCTGCGCCTCGGCGGCGAGCAGCGCGGCCTTGCCGCCGGGCCCGGCGCACATGTCGAGCCACCGCTCCCCCGCACGCACGTCCGACGAGCGGCTCAGCGCCAGCGCGGCGAGCTGCGACCCCTCGTCCTGCACGCGCAGGCGTCCGGCGGCGACGCCCGGCACGCGCGCCGGGTCGCCGCTGATGCCGCGGATGCCGACGGGCGACACCGGCGCGGCATCCGCCTGCACGACGGGCTCGTCGGCCCGGACGGGAGGCACGGTGCCGGTCACGCCGTCGGCCTCCGGTTCGTCGTCCGCGGGCACCAGGGCCGCGGGCACGTCGTCCGCACCGGTCGCGTCGGCGAACGCGGCGTCGGTGTCGTCGTCCGGCGTGGTGCGGGCGGTCGCGGTGGCGATGTCCTCGTCGGTGGCGAGTCCGGGCAGGGCCGCGAGCTGCACCCGGGGTGCTGCGTTGTCGGCGGCGAGCAGGGCGGCGAGCTCGTCGCGCGAGCGTTCGGCGGCCAGGGCGTCGCGGAGCGCCGAGACGACCCAGACCGGGTGCGACCAGCGGGTGGCGAGCAGGGCGTCCCCGGCGCGGCCCTCGGTGATCAGGGCGTCCCACTCCTGATCGGTGCGGGCGGCGATCTTGCGCATCACGGCGTTCACGAACCCGGTGGCGCGGCGGGCGCCGACCTCGCGGGCGAGCTCGACCGTGGCGTCGACGGCCGCGTGCGTCGGCGTGCGCATGGCGAGCAGCTGGTGCGCACCGAGGCGCATCACGTCGAGGACGTCCGCCTCGATGTTCTCGGCCCGGCGACCGGAGGCCAGCGCGATGATCACGTCGTAGCGGCCGAGCATCCGGATCGAGCCGTACGTGAGCTCGGTCGCGAACCCGGCGTCGCGAGCGGTGAGACCGGCGCGGCGGATGCGCGTCGGCAGCAGCAGGTTCGCGTAGGCGTCGTCGACCTGCACGGCGCGGAGCACGTCGAACGCCACGCGGCGGGCACTGGCCGGACGCGGGCCGCGGCGGGCGCCCTGGGGCTTCGTCTGGGGGCTCATGCGAGGACCTTCCCGTCCAGTTCGCCGAGGCCACGGGCCCAGGCGGCGGCGTCCATCGCCTTCTTGCCCGCCGGCTGCACCTCGAGCAGCACGAGCGGGGTGTCGGCGGTCCCGACCAGCAGCCGACCGCCGTGGAGTGCGAGCGCACCCGGCGCGAGCGACGGGGCGGGGTCCTGCGTGCCTCCCGGCTGGAGTGTGCTGCGGAGCAGCTTCACGCGGGTCTCGCCCAGGTGGGCGTACGCGCCGGGCTCGGGCGTGACCCCGCGCAGCCGCGCGTGCACGACGGTGGCGGGCACGGCGAAGTCGATGCGGCCGTCGTCGATCGTGAGCTTCGGGGCGACCGTGGGCTCGCCGGACTGCTCGGTCGCGACGGCGGTGCCGGCGGCGATGGCATCCACGACGTCCGCCACGACGTCGGCGCCGACCTCGGCCATCGCGGCGAGGACCTCGCCCGAGGTCGCCTCGGGGTCGATCTCGAAGGGCCGCGCGGCGTGGACGGGGCCGGCGTCGAGCGCCTCGACCAGCTGGAAGACCGTCGCGGCGGTCCGGGTGTCGCCGGCCATCACCGCACGCTGCACGGGAGCCGCACCGCGGTACGCCGGCAGGTCGGAGAAGTGCAGGTTGATCCACCCGTGCCGCGGGGCGTGGAGGGCCGGGCGGCGGAGCAGGGCGCCGTACGCGACGATGACGCCGAGGTCGACGTCGAGGTCCGCGATCCGGGCGGTGACGGCGTCGTCGACGCGCGAGGCCTCGATGACGGGCAGTCCGAGCTCGGCGGCGACGACGGCCACCGGGGTCGGGGTGAGGACACGCTTGCGGCCCTGCGGGGTGGCCGGCCGCGTGAGCACCGCGACGATCTCGTGGTCGGACGCCGCCAGACGGCGGAGGGTGGGGACGGCCGCAGCGGGGCTGCCGGCGACGACGAGACGCATGGGTTCGATCCTCCCACGCCGACGGGCCCACCCGACCCCGACGCCTGTCCGGGGCACGCGGTGCTCGGCACTGCCTGTGCACCAGCAGAGCGTGGGCTGCGTACGTTGTGGCTGCATCGACGGAAGGAGCACCATGACCGACCGAGACCTGCCCATCCCGGACTTCGACCACGTCCCGCTCGGCAACCTGACGGAGCACCTGACGGCCCTCGACCGCGAGCAGCTCGAGGTGCTGCTCGACCACGAGAACGCCCACGGCGCACGGTTGCCGGTGCTGGAGCGGATCCGTCACCGGATCGAGGCCCTGGACGGCGGTGCGGAGCCGACCGGTTCCGTGCCGGAGCACCTCCCCGAGACGTCTGCGGGGGCCTCGGCACCCGCGGACGTCACGCCGGCCACCGCCGGTCCGACGATCAACCCGCCGTCCCACGGCGTGCCCACCAACCCCGCGCAACCGCGCTGAGATCAGGAGACACCATGAGCGACGTCACCACCGCCACCAACCGCTACGCCGGTTCGTCCGTCCAGAAGGCCGCCCTCGTGGTCGGCATCGTGTTCCTGCTCGTCGGGATCGCCGGGTTCATCCCCGGCATCACGACCGGCGACCTGGCCGGGGCCGGACACGAGTCGATGGGCATGCTGCTCGGCATCTTCCAGGTGTCCGTGCTGCACAACATCGTGCACCTGCTGTTCGGCGTCGTCGGACTGATCGCCGCCAACCGTGCCTCCGGCTCGCGGATGTACCTGGTGATCGGCGGGATCGTCTACTTCGTGCTGTGGATCTACGGCCTCTTCACCGCCGGTCACAGCTCGGGTGCGAACTTCGTCCCGCTGAACAACGCCGACAACTGGCTGCACCTCGTCCTCGCCATCGGCATGGTCGCCCTCGGCGTCGTGCTGCCCCGCGAGCGTCGCCGGCCCGCCAACGCCTGACCGACCCGCACCAGCCCGTCGCCACTCGGCGGCAGACCCCGAACGACACCGCCGACGTCCGTCGGCGGTGTCGTTCTGCGTCGGGGCACACGCGGCCGGGCCCACGCGGGCCCGGCCGGGTCAGACCTCGGAGAACGGTTCGGCGTCGTCCAACCGCACCCGCAGCGTCGGAGCGGCGCGTCGGCGGTTGCCGCCCTTGAGCACCCGCCTGGTCGACGAGCGCCGGATCACCTCGGCCTTGAGCGTCGCGGCGACCTCGGCCCCGTGCGCGTACGGGAACCGCACGATCGCCCGGACCGTGCCCGGCAGGGCGTCGTCCTCGACCGGGACCGGACCGAGCACCGGACCGACGACGGCGTCGCCGAGCGCTTCGACCGCAGCGGTGACGGCTTCGTCGGTGCCGGTCATCGTCGCGACCCGGACCGCCGGCGGGAAGTGCAGTTCGCGGCGGTCGGTCAGCTCGTCGTGCGCGGGCCCGTCGAGTCGCCACAGGGCCATCGCCGAGGCCAGCCGACCGCCGATCCCGACCAGGTACACCTCGGCACCGGGGGCCGACTTCGCCGCCGCGTTCGTCCAGAAGCGCAGGACGTCCTCCTGCACGCGCAGCCCCTCGCGGGCGAGCATCTTCTCACCGTCCAGCAGCAGCACGCAGGCGTAGCCCCCCGGCACCGACGGCTCGGCCCCACGGGTGGCGACGACGACGGAGGGCCGGGCGGGGACCTCGTCGAGCGGGCGTGAGCCGTCGGCGACGACGATCCGGGTACCGGGGAACGCCCGCCCGAGTTCGTCGGCCGTCCGTTGCGCCCCCTGGCCGACCGGCTTGACGGTGCCGTTGCCGCACGTCGGGCAGCGGAACCCGACGGCCAGCGCGCCGCAGAACCGGCACTGCGGCGTGGCGCCACGGTGCGGGCTGCCGAGCGGCCCGCCGCAGACGCGGCAGTGCGCGCGTTCGCCGCATTCGGCGCAGACCAGCCCGGTGCCGAAGCCCGGGCTCGCGACCTGCACCAGGACGGCACCGTGCTGGCTGGCCTCGCGCGCGGCACGCCAGGCGGAACTCGGGATGCGCGCCTGCGCGGCGAACCCCTCGGCCCCGGTCTGCTGGACGGTGGGGATGACCTTCGGGGTCTTCACGCGGTGGGGCACGACGTCCTGCAGCCAGTGCAGCTCGACCAGTCGCTGCACGTCGGTGCTGCGCGCGTGCGAGACGAACAGCAGGGCGGCACCGGACTGGGCGGCCCGCACCAGGGCGACGTCGCGCGTGTGCACGTAGGGCGCCCGCTGCTCGATGAACGAGGCGTCGCCGTCGTCCCACATGGCGATCAGCCCGAGCTCGGTCGCCGGCGCGTACATGGCCGTGCGGTTGCCGATCGCGACCACCGGGTGCGTGCGGGCCTGCAGCAGGGCCTTGGCGCGCTGCCCGTTCGTCTGCTTGGCGTCGAACCGCACCACCCGCTCCGGTGGCAGCACGGCGAGCAGAGCACGCTCGAGGTCGATGACGTCGCGGAAGTCCGGCACGGCGATCACCGCGGACTGCTCGGCCGCCACCGTGTGCGCGGCCGCCTGGGCGAGCGTCGCGGCCCAGCCCGGGACCCAGACCGGCTCGCCCGCGTCGCCCACCGCCACGGGCTGGGGCACGGCGGCGACCGCGGCGCGTCCGTGCTCCGTCACCACGGCCTCCAGGACGCCGTCGGCGTAGCCGGTGACGGGCGGGGCGCTCACCGGCGGGGGCGACCACGCGGTGTCCCGGGCGAGCCAGGCCTTCTCGGCGCGCACCTGCCGCGGGGGCACGGCGAGGCGCAGGACGTCGGAGGCGACACCCGCGGCCCGGTCGGCGACGGCGCGCGCGAGGGTCCAGATCTCCGGCGCCAGGACGGGCACCGGGGACAGGACGGCCTCGATCTGGCTGAGCTCCCCCGGGTACTCACCTTCGGTGACGATCTCGACCACGTAGCCGTCGGACATCCGGGCCCCGGTGCGCAGCGGCACCTTGACGCGGACCCCCGCGACGCAGTCGTCCTCGAGCTCGGCCGGCACCCGGTAGTCGAACAGACGGTCCAACTGCGGGAGCGGCGAGTCGAGGACGACGCGCGCGACGGTGGTCACGCGGTGCTTCAGACGGTCGCGGCGACGAGTCCTGCGGCGGCGCGGAGTTCCTCGACACGGTCGAGCTGCTCCCACGTGAACCCGGGGAGCTCGCGGCCGAAGTGGCCGTAGGTCGCGGTCTGCGCGTAGATCGGCCGGAGCAGGTCGAGGTCGCGGATGATCGCGGCCGGACGCAGGTCGAACACCTGGCGGATGGCGGCCTCGATCGTGGCGTCGTCGACGTGTCCGGTGCCGAAGGTCTCGACGTAGAGCCCGACGGGCTTCGCACGGCCGATCGCGTACGCGACCTGCACCTCGAGCCGGTCGGCGAGCCCCGCGGCGACCGCGTTCTTGGCGACCCAGCGCAGCGCGTACGCCGCCGAACGGTCGACCTTCGACGGGTCCTTGCCGCTGAACGCGCCGCCACCGTGACGGGAGGCCCCGCCGTAGGTGTCGACGATCACCTTGCGGCCGGTGAGCCCGGCGTCGCCCTGGGGGCCGCCGATCTCGAAGCGACCGGTCGGGTTCACGATGACGTCGACGTGCGACGAGTCGAGGTCGACCAGGTCGAGGACCGGACGGATCACGTGCTCGGTGATCGCCGCGGTGAGCTCGTCGAGCGTGACGCTCGGCGAGTGCTGCGTGGAGAGCACGACGGTCTCGACGGTCTTCGGCACGACGCCGTCGTACCCGATGGTGACCTGGGTCTTGCCGTCGGGGCGGAGGAACGACAGCTCGCCCGACTTGCGGACCGCGGCCAGGCGCTCGGCCAGGCGGTGGGCCAGCCAGATCGCGACCGGCATGTACTCGGGGGTCTCGTTCGTCGCGAAGCCGAACATGATGCCCTGGTCGCCGGCACCCTGGCGGTCGAGCGGGTCGACCGCACCGGTGCGGGAGTCGAGCGACTCGTCGACACCCTGCGCGATGTCCGGCGACTGCGCACCGATCGAGACCTCGACACCGCACGTGGCGCCGTCGAACGAGACGTCCGACGAGTTGTAGCCGATGCCGGTGATGACGTCACGGACGAGCTTGGGGATCTCGACGTAACCGGAGGTCGTGACCTCGCCGGCGACGTGCACGAGCCCGGTGGTCACCATCGTCTCGACGGCGACGCGCGCGTTCGGGTCGACCGTCAGCAGTGCGTCGAGGATGCTGTCCGAGATCTGGTCGCAGATCTTGTCGGGGTGCCCCTCGGTCACCGACTCGGACGTGAAGAGGCGGAGAGCAGCTGCAGTCACCGGGATCAGTCGGTGGGCTGCTGCTGCTTGGTGACGGTGAGCTTGTCCTCGTTGATCTCGTGGAGCGCGACGGACAGCGGCTTGTCGTCGATCGTCGAGTCGACGAGCGGTCCGACGTTGTCGAAGAGCGAGCCCTCGTGCAGGTCGGCGTAGTAGTCGTTGATCTGGCGGGCGCGCTTGGACGCGAAGATGACGAGCGCGTACTTCGACTCGACCTTGCTGAGCAGGTCGTCGATGGGCGGGTCGATGATGCCCTGGGGGTTGGCCATGGTGTCTCCTCGAAGTCAGTGCACCCGTCAGGGCGCAGAGAACAAGTCTACGACCTCACGTGCCGCGGTGCCGACATCGGAGTTCACGATCCGCACGTCGAACTCGTCCTGGGCAGCCAGCTCGACCTTCGCGGTCTCGAGGCGACGCGCCTGTTCCTCCGCGGATTCGGTACCGCGGCCGATGAGCCGGCGCACCAGTTCCTCCCACGTCGGGGGCAGCAGGAACACGAGCACCGCCTCGGGCATGGCGTCGCGGACCTGCCGGGCGCCCTGCAGGTCGATCTCGAGCATGACCTTCTCGCCGGCGTCGAGCGCGCGGTCGATCGGCGGGCGCGGGGTGCCGTAGCGGTACGAGTTGTGGACGGTCGCCCACTCGAGCAGCTCGCGGTCGCGGATCATGCGGTCGAACTCGTCGTCGTCCACGAAGTAGTAGTGCACGCCGTCGACCTCGCCGGGGCGCGGCTTCCGGGTGGTGGCGGAGACGCTGAGGTTGACGTCCGGGTACTGCTCGCGGATGTGGGCGCTGACCGTGCCCTTGCCGACCGCGGTGGGTCCGGCGAGCACGACGAGCTTCGAGGCACCACGCTTGCGACCGCGGGCGGCGAGCCAGTCGGCCAGGGCGGCGCGCTGCCGGGTCCCCAGGCCACCGAGGCGCTTCGACGGCGCGATCCGCAGGGACCCCATGATCGCCTCCGCACGCGCGGGGCCGATGCCCGGCAGGCTCACCAGCAGGTCACGGACCCGCAGCGAGCGTTCCGCCGAAGTCGTCTCGACCAGCGAGTCGTCCCACGCGGCACGGGCGACGTCGAGCGCGGAGCGTTCCCCCGACGCGATCGCGGCCTTCACCGCGGCCCGGGCGCGTCGCGCGGCGACGGCGGCCTTCGCCGCGGCGACGCGGTCGACCTCTGGCGGGGTGCGGTGGGCGGGCAGGCCCTCGTGGTCGTCGGTCACGCTGCCGCCGCCAGTGCGGTGCGGATGCGGTCGGCGCGGTCGGTGACGAGCGCCGCGACGCCGTCCGGACCGTCGGTCAGCAGGCCGCGCGACTCACTCACGAGCACCTGCTCGGCACGGGCGCCGTACAGCGCACGGAGGTCCTCGATGCGGGCACCCTGGGCACCGAAGCCCGGGGCGAGGACCGGCGCGGAGCCGATCGCGTCCGCGTCGATGCCGAAGTCGTCGAGGTGAAGGGTCGCGCCGAGCACGAGCCCGACGTCGCCGAGGGCCTGATCGCCCACGGACCGGTTGTCGTCTGCCACGTCCAAGACGATACCGGCCGCGACCGTCCGGCCGGTACGCGGCCCCTCCGCGACGACCGCGGTCTGCAGCAACCGGGCCTCGGGGTTGCTCGTCGCCGCGAGCACGAAGACCCCCGCACCGTTCCGGCGCGCGACGTCGACCGTGCCCCGGAGCGAGCCGTACCCGAGGTACGGCGACACCGTCATCGCGTCGGCCGCGAACGGCCCGTCGCGGTCGAGCCACGCGAGCGCGTAGTCGTCACCGGTGGTCCCGATGTCGCCCCGCTTCACGTCGGCGACGACCAGGAGGCCCGCATCCCGTGCCCGGCGGATCGTCGCGTCGAGCGCACGGTAGCCCGCCACCCCCGCCGCCTCGAAGAAGGCCACCTGCGGCTTCACGATCGCCGCGCGGCCGGCGGCCGCGTCGACCAGGATCGCTCCGAAGGCGGTGAGGCCCTGCTCGTCGCGGGCGAGCCCCCACGCCGCCAGGGTGGCGGCGTGGGGGTCGATCCCGACGCAGAGCGGTGAACGCTCCCCCAAGGCGGACGCGAGGCGGACGCCGAAGGAGGCCGGGCCTCCCGACCGGGTCGTGCCCACGCTGGCAGCCGTCACCAGGTCGCGCGCTCGCGCGCGTAGTCCTGCAGGCTGCGGACGTTGAGCGGCGAACCGATCGTCTCGATCGCCGCGACGGCCGCACCGATCTGCGCGATCGTCGTGAACAGCGGCTTGTCCGCCGCCACCGTCGCCGCGCGGATCTCGTACCCGTCCGCACGACCGGCGGCACCGGACGGCGTGTTGATGACGATGTCGACCTCGCCCGTGGCCAGGAGGTCGACGACGCTCTCGCCGCCCTGGCTGTACTTGCCGACGATCCCGACCTCGATGCCGTTGCGGCGGAGGATCTCCGCCGTGCCCTCGGTCGCGATGATCGTGAAGCCGAGCTGCTGCAGGCGGTGCACCGGCAGCACGATCGCGCGCTTGTCGGTGTCGGCGACGCTCACGAAGACCGTGCCGCTGGTCGGCAGGCCGCCGTACGCGGCGTCCTGCGACTTGAGGAACGCCCGCGGGAAGTCGCGGTCGATGCCCATGACCTCGCCGGTGGAGCGCATCTCGGGGCTGAGCACCGAGTCGACGACCTGGCCCTCGCGGGTGCGGAAGCGACGGAAGGGCAGCACGGCCTCCTTCACGGCGACCGGCGACTGCGCGGGCACGAACGCGCCGTCACGCTCGGGCAGCATGCCCTCGGCGACGAGCTCGGCGACCGTGGTGCCGGTCATGATGCGGGACGCGGCCTTGGCCAGCGGGATGCCGAGCGCCTTCGAGACGAAGGGCACCGTGCGGCTGGCGCGCGGGTTCGCCTCGAGGACGTAGAGCACGCCGGCGCCGATGGCGAACTGCACGTTGAGCAGGCCCTGCACGCCGATGCCGCGGGCGATCTTCTCGGTCGCGTCGACGACGCCCTGGATCTCCGCGCGGCCGAGGCCGACCGGGGGCAGGGTGCACGCCGAGTCGCCGGAGTGGATACCCGCCTCTTCGAGGTGCTCCATGATGCCGCCGATGTAGAGTCGCTCGCCGTCGAAGAGCGCGTCGACGTCGATCTCCACGGCGTCGTCCAGGAACCGGTCCACCAGCAGCGGGAGCTCCGGGCCGATGATCGCCTGGTCGGCCATCCGGTCGAAGTAGTCCGCCAGCGACGGGGAGTCGTACAGGATCTCCATGCCGCGGCCGCCGAGCACGAACGACGGGCGGACGAGGACGGGGTACCCGATCTCCTCGGCCACCGTGGTCGCGCTCGCCAGGTCGTGGGCCGTGCCGTTCCGCGGTGCGAGCAGACCGGCTGCGTCGAGGATGGCGGAGAACTGCCCGCGCTCCTCGGCGGAGTCGATCGCGGTCGGGCTGGTGCCGAGGATCGGGATGCCCGCGGCCTCGAGCGGCTTCGCCAGGCCCAGGGCGGTCTGGCCACCGAGCTGCACGACGACGCCGACGAGCTCGCCGGACGCCGCCTCGGCCTCGATGACCTCGAGGACGTCCTCGGCGGTCAGCGGTTCGAAGTACAGGCGGTCCGAGGTGTCGTAGTCGGTCGACACGGTCTCGGGGTTGCAGTTGATCATGATCGTCTCGAACCCGGCGGCGCTCAGCGCGAAGGACGCGTGCACGCAGGAGTAGTCGAACTCGACGCCCTGCCCGATGCGGTTCGGGCCGGAGCCGAGGATGACGACCTTCTTGCGATCGTTCGGGACGACCTCGGTCTCGGTGTCGTACGACGAGTAGTGGTACGGCGTCAGGGCCGGGAACTCACCGGCGCAGGTGTCGACCGTCTTGAAGACGGGCCGGATGCCCTGGGCGTGCCGCTCGTCACGGACCTGCTGCTCGGAGACCGGTGCCGCGTCTGAGCTGCGCAGGCTCGCGATCTGGGTGTCGCTGAAGCCGTGCTCCTTCGCCCACCGCAGGGTGTCCGCGTCGAGGGACTCGGCGGCCCGGACCTCGTCCGCGACCTCGTTGATGAGCACGATCTGGTCGATGAACCAGGGGTCGATCTTCGTGGCCTCGAAGACCTCGTCCGCGGTGGCACCCGCGACCAGGGCCTGCTGGACCGTCACGATGCGACCGTCGGTCGGGATCGACGACTTCGTCAGCAGGGCGTCCTTGTCGAGCTCGGCCGCCGGGGTGTCCCAGTGGAAGCTCGACCCGCGCTTCTCGAGCGAGCGCAGCGACTTCTGCAGTGCGGTGGCGTAGTTCCGGCCGATGGCCATCGCCTCGCCGACGCTCTTCATCGTCGTGGTGAGGGTGGCGTCGGCGGCCGGGAACTTCTCGAACGCGAACCGCGGGGTCTTCACGACCACGTAGTCGAGCGTCGGCTCGAAGCTCGCCGGGGTGACCTTCGTGATGTCGTTCTCGATCTCGTCGAGCCGGTAGCCGATGGCGAGCTTCGCCGCGATCTTGGCGATCGGGAAGCCCGTGGCCTTCGATGCGAGGGCCGACGAGCGGGACACGCGGGGGTTCATCTCGATGACGATGACGCGGCCGTTGGACGGGTCGACGGCGAACTGGATGTTGCAGCCGCCGGTGTCGACACCGACGCGACGGATGATGTCGATGCCGATGTTCCGCATGTTCTGGTACTCGCGGTCGGTCAGGGTCAGCGCGGGGGCGACCGTGATCGAGTCACCGGTGTGGACACCGACCGGGTCGACGTTCTCGATGGAGCAGATGACGACGGTGTTGTCGTAGTTGTCGCGCATCAGCTCGAGCTCGTACTCCTTCCAACCGAGGATGGACTCCTCGAGCAGGACCTCGGTCGTCGGGCTGGACTGCAGCCCGTCGCCGACGAAGCGGACGAGTTCTGCCTCGTTGTAGGCGAAGCCCGAGCCGAGGCCGCCCATGGTGAAGGACGGGCGGACGACCAGCGGGTACCCGAGGTCCTTCGCGAACTCCTTGGCTTCTTCGAGCGTGTGCGCGATGTGGCTGCGGGCGACGTCGGCACCGGACTCGAGGACGAGCTCCTTGAAGAGCTGGCGGTCCTCGCCGCGCTGGATCGCCTCGACCTTGGCACCGATGAGCTCGACGCCGTGCTTGGTGAGGATGCCGGCCTCGTCGAGCGCGATGGCCGCGTTCAGGGCCGTCTGACCGCCGAGGGTCGGCAGGACGGCGTCCGGCTTCTCGATGCGGATGATCTCCTCGAGCGACGCGTTCGTGATCGGCTCGATGTAGGTCGCGTCGGCGAAGTCGGGGTCGGTCATGATCGTCGCCGGGTTCGGGTTGACCAGGATGACCCGGACGCCCTCGGCGCGGAGGACGCGGCACGCCTGGGTGCCGGAGTAGTCGAACTCGGCGGCCTGACCGATGACGATCGGGCCGGAACCGATGACGAGGACGGAGTTGATGTCTGCGCGCTTGGGCATCAGTTCGCTTCCTTGGTGATGTCTGCTGCGGGGGTCGTGGCGTCTGCGGTGGCCGCGTCGAGCGGCTCCCCGTCGCGACGCTCGCGCACCATGTCCGCGAACCGGTCGAAGAGGTACATGCTGTCGTGCGGTCCGGCGGCGGCCTCGGGGTGGTACTGCACGCTGAACGCCGGCACGTCGAGCGCGCGGAGGCCCTCGACCACGTTGTCGTTCAGCGAGTAGTGCGAGACCTCGACCCGACCGAACCCGGCCGGCGACTCGAGGACCTCGCCGAGGGGCGCGTCGACCGCGAAGCCGTGGTTCTGGCTCGTGATCTCGACCTTGCCCGTGGTCGTGTCGAGCACCGGCTGGTTGATGCCGCGGTGGCCGAAGGGCAGCTTGTAGGTGCCGAAGCCGAGCGCGCGGCCGAGCAGCTGGTTGCCGAAGCAGATGCCGAAGAACGGCCGACCGGTGCGCAGGCTGTCCTGCAGCAGTTCCACCTGTGCGTCCGACGCGGCGGGGTCGCCGGGGCCGTTCGAGTAGAACAGGGCGTCCGGGTCGAGTGCCGACAGTTCGGCGGCGGAGATGTCCTGCGGCACCACGTGCACCTCGAAGCCGCGGGCGGCGAGGTAGCGGGTGGTCGAGGCCTTCACGCCGAGGTCGAGCACGGCCAGGGTGCCGATCTGCTCGCCCTCGGCGGGGACGACGTAGGTCTCCGGGGTGGACACGACCGACGAGAAGCTCGCCCCGGCCATGCCGGCCTGGTCGCGCACGAGCTGCTCCTGCTCGGACGCCGGCAGTGCGGCGTCCGCACCGCTGAAGATGCCGCCCTTCATGGCGCCGGCGTCACGGATGCGGCGGGTGAGTGCGCGGGTGTCGAGCCCTGCGATGCCGACGATGCCGTCGCGCACCAGGTGGTCGTCGAGCGTGGCGTTCGCGCGGTGGTTCGACACCACGCGGCTGGGGTCGCGCACCACGTACCCGGCGACCCAGATGCGACGGGACTCGGGGTCCTCGTCGTTCACGCCCGTGTTGCCGATGTGCGGCGCGGTCTGCACCACGATCTGTCCGGCGTAGGAGGGGTCGGTCAGCGTCTCCTGGTAGCCGGTCATGCCGGTCGCGAAGACCACCTCACCGAGCGTGCGCCCACGGGCGCCGTAGGCCCAGCCGTCGTACCGGGTGCCGTCTTCGAGGACCAGGACGGCCCGTTCGCGTGTCATGCTTTCTTCCCTTCGCCCGCGGTTCGCGGAGCATCGGCCGCAGTCGCCTGCGGCCCGGTCTCGGTCAGTCCCTGCAGGGCGTGCAGCGCGGCTGCGTCGCCCTCCGGGAACCGGAAGTAGGTGTCGAGGTCCGTCGCACCTGCGGCGCCGGTCGCCGTCCATCGCAGACGGACCAGTCCCCCGGGTTCGACCACTCGGTCGATCGCCCACGTGGACCGGTCGGCGCCGCGGACCGCGTCGCGCGCGATCCAGCGGTCGTCGGTGCCGGCGAGGCGCATCACCACGCCGGTCGCGTGGACCGTCACCCCGCCGCGGCCGCGGAACCCGAGGCCGCCTGCGGTGATGCGTTCCAACGGCTGGTCGGCACGGGTCGTCGCGACGGTGAACCCGTCCCACGACCCGACCGCCGGTGCCAGGTCGGCGGGCACCCGGACCGGAGGCACGGCTTCCGCCTGCTTCCTGGTCCGCGTCCGCCAGGTGCGCGCCATCGCGACGAACAGGGCGGCGACCGCGAGCAGGATCACCGCGCCGAGGAGCCAGCGCTGGGCGTCGCCGCTCATGCGCGCGCCCCCGTCCGCAGCGCCGCGTCGTGCGCCGCGGCGTGCGCCGCGGCGTGCGCCGCGGCGTGCGCCGCGGTCGTCTCCGCGTCGACGACGCGGCCGTCGAGCACGGTCGCGTACCCCTGGTGGAAGGTGGCGACGACCCGGCCCGGCAGCGTCATGCCGAGGTACGGCGAGTTCTGCGACTGCCCGGCGAGGTCGGTGACCGCGAACTCGCGACTGGCTGACGGGTCGTAGAGGGTGATCTCGGCGGGGGCGCCCTCGGCGATCCGCTGCCCGTGCCCCTCGACCTGGCCGATCCGCGCCGGTGCCTCGGACAGCACCCGGGCGACGTCGGCCCAGTCGAGCCGGCCGTCGTCGACCACCGCGGCCTGCACCACGCTCAGCGCGGATTCGAGGCCGACCATGCCGTTCGCGGCGGCGGGCCACTCGCAGCACTTCGCCTCGGCGGTGTGCGGTGCGTGGTCGGTCGCGACGATGTCGATGGTGCCGTCGGCCAGGGCAGCGCGGAGTGCCTCGACGTCCTCGCGGGCCCGGAGCGGCGGGTTCACCTTGTAGCGGGCGTCGTACCCGGGGGCACCGTCGTGGCCGGCGATGAGGTCCTCGGTGAGCACCAGGTGGTGCGGCGTGACCTCGGCCGTGACGTCGATGCCGCGGGACTTGGCCCACCGGATCACCTCGACGCTGCCGGCCGTCGAGACGTGGCAGACGTGCAGGCGTGCTCCGACGTGGTCGGCGAGCAGGACGTCGCGGGCGATGATCGCCTCTTCCGCGACGGCGGGCCAGCCGGCGAGGCCGAGTTCCGAGGACAGTCGGCCCTCGTTCATCTGCGCGCCGATGGTCAGCCGGGGCTCCTGGGCGTGCTGCGCGAGCACCCCGCCGAAGCCCTTGATGTACTCGAGTGCGCGACGCATGAGCAGCGGGTCGGCCACGCAGGAGCCGTCGTCCGAGAAGACCCGGACCTTCGCCCGGGACGTCGCCATCGCGCCGATCTCGGACAGGTGGGTGCCCTGCAGCCCCTGTGACACGGCGCCGATCGGGCGGACCGTCACGTAGCCGGCGTCGTCACCGAGCGCCTGGACCTGCTCGACGACCCCGGCGGTGTCCGCGACGGGGCTCGAGTTCGCCATGGCGTTGACGGCGGTGAACCCGCCGGCAGCCGCGGCACGCGAGCCGGTGAGGACCGTCTCGGACTCCTCGTGACCGGGCTCGCGCAGGTGCGTGTGGAGGTCCACGAGACCGGGCAGGGCGATGAGGCCGTCCGCGTCCACGGTGGTGGCGCCGGCCGTGTCGAGACCGGACCCGACCGCGGTGATTCGCCCGTCCTGCAGGCGGATGTCGGCACGCGAGCCGTCGACCAGCTGCGCGCCACGGATCAGGTGAGCGGTCATGCGGCGGACTCCTTCGCATCGGTGCCGTTGCCGGCACTGCCCGTCAGGGCGAGGTAGAGGACGGCCATCCGGACCGAGACGCCGTTCTCGACCTGCTCGACGACGGTCGAGCGGGGGTCGTCGGCGGCGACGCCGGCGATCTCGAGACCGCGGTTCATCGGACCGGGGTGCATGATCAGCGTGCGCTCGGACAGTCGCCCGAAGCGCGCCGCCGTCAGGCCCCAGTGCCGCGTGTACTCGCGCGGGTTCGGGAAGAAGGCGTCGTTCATGCGTTCCTGCTGGATGCGGAGCGTCATGACGACGTCCGGGTCCTCGGCCAGGGCGGTGTCGAGGTCGTGGTGCACCGCGGCGCCGAACGGGGACGGGGTGGCGGGCAGCAGCGTCGGCGGCGCGGCGAAGGTCACGCTCGCCCCGAGGGTGCGGAGCAGCCACGCGTTCGACCGGGCTACCCGGCTGTGCAGCACGTCGCCGATGATCAGGACGCGCACGCCGTCGAGGCCCTGGCCACGCGAACCGGCGCCGTGCAGGCGGCGGCGCATGGTGAAGGCGTCGAGCAGCGCCTGCGTCGGGTGCTCGTGGGTCCCGTCACCGGCGTTGACCACCGGCACGTCGATCCAGTCGGCGTCGGCCAGCACCCGCGGGGCGCCCGATGCACCGTGGCGCATGACGATGCCGTCGATGCCCATCGCGCCGAGGGTCTGCACGGTGTCCTTCAGGGATTCACCCTTCGAGACGCTCGAGCCCTTCGCGGCGAAGTTCAGGACGTCGGCGGACAGGCGCTTCGCGGCGGCCTCGAACGAGATGCGCGTGCGCGTGGAGTCCTCGAAGAACAGGTTCACCACGGTCTTGCCGCGCAGGGCCGGGAGCTTCCGGACCTCGCGCGTGTTGACCTCGGCCATCTCCTCGGCGACGTCGAGGATGTGGACGGCCTGGTCGCGGGACAGGTCGGCGGTCGAGAGCAGGTGCCGCATCACGCCACCCCCTGCTCGATGAACACGGTGTCGTCGCCGTCGGTCTCGGCCAGGTGCAGCGTGACCCGCTCGTCGGACGCGGTCGGCAGGTTCTTGCCCACGTGGTCCGCACGGATCGGCAGCTCGCGGTGGCCGCGGTCGACGAGCACGGCGAGCCGGACGGCGCGCGGCCGCCCGATGCCCTGCAGCGCGTCGAGCGCGGCGCGGACGGTGCGGCCGGAGTAGAGCACGTCGTCGACGAGCACGACGACCTTGCCGTCGATGCCGCCGGCGGGGATGACCGTCCGGTGCGGCGCGCGACCGATGCCGTGGCCGAGGTCGTCCCGGTGCATGGTGACGTCGAGCGTGCCGACACGCTCCGTCCCGATGCCGCCGGCGGCCGAGGACCACTCCGGCTCGATGCCTGCCAGGATCCGGCCGAGGCGTTCCGCCAGGACAGCACCGCGGGTCGGGATGCCGAGGAGCACGAGATCCGAGCCCCCGTGGTTGGCTTCGAGGATCTCGTGCGCGATGCGTGTCAGGGCACGCGTGATGTCGGGCTGTTGCAGGACCGTTCTGGTTCCCACGTCGACCCCCTTCCCCGCCTCACTGGACGGCATTAAAGGATGCTGACGTGGTCAACCCTACCGGGACTCCTGGTCTCCTGCGACCGTCCGACCGGACGGTGCGCGACCGCCGGCGACCGCCCCGAGCACGCCGTTGACGAAGCCCGCCGAGTCCTCGGTGGACAGCGACTGCGCGAGCTCGACCGCCTCGGCGATGGCGACGGCGTCGGGCACCTCCGGGTTGAACCGGAGCTCCCACACGGCCATCCGCAGGATGCAGCGGTCGAGGACCGGCATCCGGGCGATCGACCAGCCCTGGGCGTGGTCGACGATGACGGAGTCGATCTCGTGACGAGCGTCGTCGACACCGGTGACGATCTGACGGGCGTAGTCCCAGCTGGAGGCACGCTCCGGCTGGTCCAGGTGCCGGACCGTCTCGGTGGCGAGCACGTCCGCGATCGGCAGCTCGCGCACCTCGGCCACGTACAGCATGTCGAGGGCGCGCTTGCGGGCCTTCGAACGAGCACTCATACGGTCAGCGCCTAGGAGTTGACGCGGCCGAGGAAGCTGCCGTCGCGCGTGTCGATCTTCACCAGGGTGCCGCTCTCCAGGTACAGCGGGACCTGGATGCGGTGGCCGGTCGCGATGATGGTCGCGTCCTTGGTGCCGCCGGAGGAACGGTCGCCCTGCAGACCGGGCTCGGTCTCGACCTCGGTGACGATCGACGTCGGGAGCTCGACGTACAGCGGGTTGCCCTCGTTCATCGCGATGGTGACCATCGCGGACTCGAGCAGGTAGTTCTTGGCGTCGCCGACCACGGTCGCGGAGACCGGGATCTGGTCGTACGTGTCGGTGTCCATGAACACGTAGGAGTCGCCGTCCTCGTAGAGGAACTGGTAGTCACGACGGTCGACGGTCGCGGTGTCGATCTTCGCGCCGGCGTTGAACGTGCGGTCGACGACCTTGCCGGAGACGACGTTCTTGAGCTTCGTGCGGACGAACGCGCCGCCCTTGCCCGGCTTGACGTGCTGGAACTCGACGACCGACCACAGCTGGCCGTCGATGATGAGAACGGCGCCGTTCTTGATGTCTGTGGTACTGGCCATGAGTCGTCGGTGTCCCGTTCGGTCGTGTTGTGAAGTGTCCTCGGGCCGCGGACGGCCCCGGACGAGTGTAGCGGACGCCCGCCCGGCGGCCGGAGCGGTGCGCGCCGCGGTCAGCGTCGCCGTCGGGCGAGCCAGGCGTCGATCGCCGCCCAGCCGAGCAGCACCACCGCCGCTCCCCCGAGCAACCCGCCCGCGACCCCGGTGGACAGGGCCGCCGTCGGTCGCGCCGGCAACGACAGGTAGACGATCGCCAGGATCCCCGCCCCCGCGCCGAGCAGCACGAGCAGGATGCGCCGGATCATGCCGGACACGAGCCGCCGGTCGCGGCTGTCCGCGAAGAGCCGGATGTTCACCGTGAAGCGGCCGGTCTCGATCGCCTCGCCGATGCGGTCCACCCGGCGGGGCAGGCGGCGGGCAGCCGACACGACGCCGAGCAGCTCCTTCGCCGCGAGGTCCCGGAGCTTGCCGGGCCGGAGCTGGTCGGTGATCTGCTCCCGGGCGAGTCCGCGGGACTCCTCGAGGAGGTCGAACGACGGTGCGAGCGTGCGGAGCGTGCCCTCGAAGATGGCCAGGGCACGAGCCGCGGCGACGAAGTCCGGCGGCGGCTTCAACCGGTACCGCCCGAAGACCTCGACCGCGTCGTCCACGGTGTCGACACCGATGCGCGCACCCGGGCCGAGCTCGTCCGCGACGAAGCGGGCGATGTCCCGACGGAAGTCGGGCTCGTCGTGCGCATCGCGCACGGGCGCCATCCGCAGGACCGCATCGGCGATCCGCGACGTGTCGTCCTGCAGGTAGGCGGCCAACAGGTCCTGGACCGTGTCCCGGAGACCCGGGTCGAGCCTCCCGACCGATCCGAAGTCGATCAACGCGGGCCGCCCGTCGGGCAGCACCAGGACGTTCCCCGGGTGCAGGTCCGCGTGGTACAGGCCGTCGAAGACGACCTGGCGCAGGAAGGCGCGGAGGATCGCGCGCATCGGCGCGTCGAGGTCGCGCTCGGAACGCTCGGCGCGGATCGCGCTGAGCGTGTCGCCCTCCAGGAACTCCATCACGAGCACACGCCGGCCGGACAGGTCCGGGTAGGGGTCCGGGAACCGGACCTCGTCCGGACGCGCGCTGCGGGCCTGGGCAGCACGCAGCGCGGTGAGGTTCCGGAGCTCCGAGACGAAGTCGACCTGCCGGATCAGGTCGTCCGCGTACTGGCCCGCGATGTCCTGCACGCCGACCTGTCGCGCCTCGGTCGACCACCGGGCCATGAACCGGACGACCCGCAGCGCGATGTCGACGTCGCGGCGCACCGCGGCGTCGATCCCCGGCCGCTGCACCTTGACGGCGACCGCGGTGCCGTCGGGCAGCCGGGCGCGGTGCACCTGCGCGATGGACGCCGCTGCGACGGGCACCGGGTCGAAGGTCGCGAACACCTGGTCGACCGGGGCACCGAGCTCCTGCTCGAGGAGCGCACGGACCTCGTCCGCCGGCGCCGCCGTGACGTTCCGCTGCAGGTGGGCGAGTCCCTCGGTCCACTCCTCGGGCAGCAGGTCGTCGCGGGTGGAGAGCAGCTGGCCCATCTTCACGAACCCGCCACCGGCTTCCTCGAGCGCCCGGCGCAGGTGCTCGGCCTGGTCGCGACGCAGGTCCGAGGTGGCCGGGTCGTGCGAGAAGTCGAGACGACGGAACGGCACCAGGTGGTGGCGGCGGGCGATGGAGAGGAGTTCGGTGAAGCGTCGACCACGGGAGCGCAGGGTGCCGGTGTCGGCATCGCGCGGGCCGGAGAGGTCGCTCAGTCGGGGTGGGGTGGGCACGCCCGCCAGTCTGCTCCCCGGCGCTGGGTCCGCAGCGTGCGGGTGGCCCGGTCCGTCGCGTCGCCCCGTCCTCCTCCACAGCCTGGAGGCCCGGCGCGGCTTCCACAGGTCGGCGCGGGCCCGGCGCGGGCCTCGGTCCTGCGGCGGACACTCGTGCCGTGGAGACAGCACTGACGACTGTGCTCCGCGAACTCGAGAGCCGACTCGCAGGGCGCGCGCTCCGCAGACGTCCGGCGTCCGGCCGCACACCGCCCGACGGCCAGAACGAGCAGGAAGGACCCGGCTGATGTCGATCCTGCGACCGCTTCCGGACGCTCCGGACATCGACGAGGACGACGACGTCCTCTTCGCCTGGGACCACGGCGCCACCGTCGACGAGTGGCGGGAGTCCCAGCGCACCGGTGTGGTCACCGTCTCGATGCGTGTCACCTGGTGGTGGCGCAGGACGCGACGGGTCCTGCGCTGACCGAGGTGGCTAGACGCCGACCTCCTGGTAGGCGGTGAAGAGCAGGTGGTCCTCGGGGCCCTCGAGCACGACGGGCTTGCCGACGCCGTCCAGGATGATGAACCGCAGCATGCCGGCACGGGCCTTCTTGTCGCGACGCATGGTGGCGAGCAGCCCCTGCCACCGCCCGATGCCGTACGAGGTCGGCAGGTCGAGCGACTCGAGGATCGTCCGGTGCCGGTCGACCGTCGCGTCGTCCAGGTGGCCCGTGAGCCGGGCGAGCTCGGCGGCGAACACCATGCCGACCGACACCGCTGCCCCGTGGCGCCACTGGTACCGCTCGGCGTGCTCGATCGCGTGCCCGAGGGTGTGCCCGTAGTTCAGGATCTCGCGTCGGCCCTGCTCGGTGAAGTCGTCCGAGACGACCTCGGCCTTGAGCGCGATGGCGAGCTCGACGACCCGCCGGAACTCCGGCGTCGTCGGGTCGGTCACCCGGTCGACGTCGGCCTCGACGATGTCCAGGATCTCGGGCACGGCGATGAACCCGGCCTTCACGATCTCCGCGAAGCCCGTCAGGATCTCGTTGCGCGGCAGCGTGCGGGCGAGGTCGAGGTCCACGACGACGGCACGCGGGGCGGAGAAGGCGCCGACCAGGTTCTTGCCCTCGTTCGTGTTGATGCCCGTCTTCCCGCCGACGCTGGCGTCCACCATGCCGAGCACGCTGGTCGGGACGGCCACGTACGGCACACCGCGCAGCCAGGTCGCGGCGACGAAGCCGGCCAGGTCGGTGACGGCACCGCCACCGAGGCCGATGACCGCGTCGGTGCGGGTGAAGTCCGCCTGCCCCATGATCTGCCAGCAGAACGCCGCGACCTCGACGCGCTTGGCGCCCTCGGCGTCGGGGACCTCGGCGATCAGGGCTTCGAGCCCGGCCTCGACCAGCAGCGCACGGAGCTCGTTCGCCCGGGCACCGAGCGTCGGCGAGTGCACGATGAGGACCTTGGCGACGCGCGGGCCCAGGATCGAGGGCAGGGCGCCGAGCAGGTCCGTGCCGACGGCCACCGTGTAGCCGTCGTCACCGCCGACCCGGATCTCGGTGGTCCCGGCGGGCAGGGTCGACTCGGTCACGGTGCTCCTTCGGTGCTGGTGGTCGCGCTGCCGGGCGCGGTGGTGGTGCTGCCGGGCGCGGTGGTGGTGCTGCCGGGCGCGGTGGTGGTGGTGCCGTTGCGCTCGGAGGCGTTTGCGTCGCTGCGCTCGGTGGTGCCGGCGTCGCTGCGCAGCCACGTGACGACCTCGTCGACCACCCGGGACATCGGCCGGCGAGACGTGTCGACCACCACGTGCGCGAGCTCGGCGTAGGTGGCGGCCCGCTCGTCCATGATCGTCTGCCAGGCGTCGATCCCGCCGTTCGCCAGCAGCGGCCGGTCGGACCCGGCGATGCGGTCGGCGACGGCCTCGGGCGACACGGTGAGCAGGACGATGCGCGCCCCGCTCAGGGCCTGCCGGGTGTCCGCGTGGGTGACGGCTCCCCCGCCCACGGCGATCACGCCGCCGATGGCGAGCGCTCCCCGGACGGCCTCGGCTTCGAGCGCGCGGAACGCCGGCTCACCGCGGTCGGCGAAGATCCCGGGGATCGGCCCGTGCTCGCGCACGATGACCCGGTCGGTGTCCGTGAACGGGACGCCGAGCGCCTTCGCGACCCGCTTGCCGACGCTCGACTTGCCGGCGCCCATCGGGCCGATGACGACCACGGGCGCGTCGGCGCGTCCGACGTCGGTGCTCACAGGTCGGTCGAGGTCGCCGACGGCTCGGTCCGGCGCGTCCGCAGGGTCTCCGGGATCGCGGCGAGGTAGGCGTCGAGGTTGCGCTTCGTCTCGACGACGTTGTCGCCGCCGAACTTCTCGAGCACCGCGTCGGCGAGCACCAGGGCCACCATCGCCTCGGCGACGACACCCGCCGCGGGCACGGCGCAGACGTCCGAGCGCTGGTGGTGCGCCGAGGCGTCCTCTCCGGAGACGACGTCCACCGTGTGCAGGGCGTGCGGGATGGTCGCGATCGGCTTCATGCCGGCGCGGACCCGCAGCACGGTGCCCGTGGACATCCCGCCCTCGGTCCCACCGGCGCGGTCGCTCGTGCGGTAGATCTCGCCGTCCTCGCGGTACAGCTCGTCGTGGGCGGCGGAGCCCCGGCGCCCGGCGGTCGCGAAGCCGTCGCCGACCTCGACGCCCTTGATGGCCTGGATCCCCATGATCGCCGCGGCGAGGCGGGCATCGAGCCGGCGGTCCCAGTGCACGTGCGAGCCGAGGCCCGGCGGGACGCCGTAGAACAGCACCTCGACGACGCCGCCGAGGGTGTCGCCGTCCTTCTTCGCGGCCTCGACCTCGGTGACCATGCGTGCGGAGGTCTCGGCGTCGAAGCAGCGCAGCTGGTCCTCGTCGAGGCGGTCCACGTCGTCGGGCAGCGGCAGGCGCGTGCCGTCCGGGACCCGGACGGTCCCGACCTGCAGCGTGTGCGCCACCGAGCGGATGCCGAGTTCGGCCAGGAACGACTTCGCGACGGCGCCGAGCGCCACCCGGGCAGCGGTCTCGCGGGCGCTTGCACGCTCCAGGATCGGGCGGGCCTCGTCGAAGCCGTACTTCTGCATGCCGACCAGGTCGGCGTGACCCGGACGCGGTCGGGTCAGCGGGGCGCTCCGACCGCGGGACATCTCGGTGGACTCGATCGGTTCGGGGTTCATGACCTCGACCCACTTCGGCCACTCGGTGTTGCCGATGCGGATCGCGATGGGGCTGCCGAGCGAGTAGCCGTGCCGGACGCCGCCGGACACGTGCAGCTCGTCCTGCTCGAACTTCATCCGCGAGCCACGGCCGTAGCCGAGCTTGCGGCGCGCGAGATCGGCACGGATGGACTCGAACGACACCGGGACTCCCGCGGGCAGGCCCTCGAGCATGGCGATCAGTTCGGGTCCGTGGGACTCACCAGCAGTCAACCAACGAAGCATGCCGCAATCCTCCCACAGCGCACCGCCGTGCGACGTCGCCGTCCTACTGGTAGTCGGGGTGCGCCCGCAGCCATGCCTGGAACTGCTTCACCGCGACGAGGTGCTCGTTGTAGGTGTTCGAGAACACCGTCTCGCCGGTCTCCAGGTTCACCGTCACGAAGTACAGCCACTTGCCCGGGGCCTCGTTCGTCACGGCCTTGATCGCGATGTCCCCGGGGTTGGAGATCGGTGCCGGCGGCAGCCCCTCGTGCACGTAGGTGTTGTACGCGTTCGACTCGTCGGCCCGTTCGGCGTCGGTCGTCGTCACGGTGTGCGTGTTGCCCGTGCCGTAGGCGACGGTGGCGTCGGACTGCAGGCGCATGCCCTGGTCGAGGCGGTTCTGGAACACCCGCGCGACCTTGGGGTAGTCGGCCGCGAGGCCGGCTTCCTTCTGCACCAGCGACGCGAAGACGATGGTGCGCTCCTGGTCGGCTTCCTTGACGCCGGCGGCGGACAGGTGCTCCTTCATGGTGTCGACCATCGACTTGAAGTACTGCTCGGCGGTCCAGCCCGGGTTGATCGGGTAGGTCGCGGGGAAGAGCCAGCCCTCGAGCGTCGTGACGCCGGACGGCAGGTCGTAGGCCGACAGGTCCTTCGCGGCCGCGTCGACCTCCTTCGCGGTCAGGCCGGCCTTCGAGACCATCCCGGCCTCGATGTCGGCGAGAGCGGTGCCCTCCGGGATGATGATCGACGCCTGCACGCGGTTCTTCGTGTCCTGCAGTGCCGCGAGCGCGGACTTCGAGCTCATCTGCTTCTTCAGCGCGTACGAACCGGGCTGGAACTGCACGTCCGGCGAGGCCAGCAGGAGCTTGTAGAACACCTTCGAGTCCTTGACGACGCCGCTGCGCTGCAACGTCGCGGCGACGTTCTCGCCGATGTCGCCCTGCTTGATGGTGATGGTCACCTTCGAGGTGCCGTCGCCCGTGTAGTCGTCGGGCTCCTGCGCGCCGCTGATCGCCGCGATGAGCTGCTGGATCTTGGGGGCGGCGAAGGTGTACGCCCCGACGCCGGCGGCGAGCACGACCGCGACGATGACGAGCCCCGCGATGAGCGGTCCGCGTCGGCGCTTCGGCCGTGGCTCACGGGGCGGCCTGGAGGCGCGTCCTCCCCCGCCTCGTCCTCCGCGGCCGCCGCCTCCCGCGGCGCCACCGCCGCCGGTCACGTCACCGTCGTCCGTCCCGTCGACCCCGGATCCGCCGCCCGCAGCGGTCGCCGCGGGCTCGGTCGGCAGCTCGCCGGTCAGCAGTGCGGCAACCTCGGGGTGCAGGTCTTCGGGACGGGTGGCGATCGGCGCGTCTGCGGGGGCCGCAGGGCGTTCGTCGTGTGCGGCTGCCGACGCATCGGTGGTCCGTTCGGGGACCGGTGGCTCGTCGATCGCTGCGACACGGGCTCGTTCGGCCTCGAGGGCACGGGCTTCGCGTCGGGACATCGGAGGCGCCGGGGGTGGGGTCACCTGACCAGCGTCGTCGCGGTCATCGGTGCCTGTCGTGCGGTCGGAAGTCGCCTTCCGCCGCTCGGCGTCGTTGCCGGGCGCGATGATCGCGTTCCAGTCCAGATCGTCTGCCAACGTCCTCGGTCTCTCGGTCGGGAACTCCACCTGGGCACCGTCGTCCTCGCAGCTGACGACGAGAGCACCCATGTGCGGTACCGGGCAGCCCTGTCAGGGAAGCGTGGTGCCCGGAGGGGCACCGGCACTGCGCTCGTGGTCGAGCGCGTGTTGCAGAATGATAATAGCGGCTGCTTGGTCGATCACGGCCCGGGACTTCTTCGTGTTCTTGCCGGCCTGGTGCAGCCCCCGCTGGGCCGTCACGGTCGACAGTCGTTCGTCGACCAGGCGCACCGGCCGACGCGCCGCGATCCGGGCGGCGAAGACGCGGGCGTCCTCGGTCGAGGCCGTGTCCCCACCCGACATCGACAGGGGCAGCCCGACGACGACCTCGAGCACGTCGTACTCGTCCGCGAGCTCGAGGATCCGCCGGAGGTCCTTCGAGTCGTCACGACGGACGGTCTCGACCGGCGTCGCCAGCAGACCGTCGCGGTCGCACACGGCGACCCCGATCCGGGCGCGCCCGACGTCCACGCCGAGCCGCCGCCCGGACCGGATGCCCACGGTCAGCCCGCGAGCCGTGCGGTCACGGCACGCAGCGCCGCGGGGAGCGCGGCCGCGTCGGTCCCGCCGCCCTGCGCCAGGTCCGGCTTGCCGCCGCCACCGCCACCGAGCACGCCGGCGGCCTCCTTCGCGAGGGGGCCCGCCTGCACGCCCGCAGCACGAGCGGCGTCGTTGGTCGCGACGATCACGATCGGCTTGCCGCCGACGACCGCCCCGAGCACGACGACGGCCGCGCCGTCACCGAGCTGGCCGCGCACGCCGGTGGCGAGCGAGCGCAGGTCGTCGCCGGACTGCAGGCCGTCGACCGTCTCGGCGACCACGGTGGTGGCGCCGACGGTCGTGGCGTTGCGGGCGATGGCGGGCACGCGCTGCTGCAGGTTCGCCGACTCGTACTCGGCGAGCTTCTTCTGGGCGGACCGGAGGTCCTCCATCAGGTTCTGGACCCGGGCTGGCAGGTCGGCACGGGGTGCCTTGAGCGCGCTGGAGAGCTGCGACACGATCGTGCGCTCGACGGCGAGGTCGCGGAACCCCTCGAGGCCGACCAGTGCCTCGACGCGGCGGTTCGTCGAACCGACGCTCGACTCCCCCACCAGGTTGACGAGCCCGATCTGCGCGCTCGAGGCGACGTGCGTGCCACCGCAGAGCTCGCGGGACCACGGGCCGCCGATGTCGACCATGCGGACCTCGGCGCCGTACTTCTCACCGAACAGGGCCTGCGCCCCGAGGGCCTTCGCCTCGTCGATGGGCAGGATGCGCGTGGAGACCTCGAGGTCGGTGCGGATCGCGGTGTTCACGACCTCCTCGATCTCGGAGCGGGTCTCGAGCGAGACCGGCTGGGACCACGAGAAGTCGAGGCGCATGTAGCCGGACTTGTTGTACGAACCGGCCTGCAGCGCCTCCGGGCCGAGGATGTCGCGGAGGGCCGCGTTGACCAGGTGTGTCGCGGAGTGCGCCTGGGTCGCACCGCGGCGGTACTCCGCGTCGACGACGGTGCTCGCGGCGTCGCCGACACCGACCTCGCCGGAGCGGACCTGCACGGTGTGGCTCCACAGCCCGGAGACCGGTCGCTGGACGTCGAGGACCTCGAGGTCGAACCCGTTGCCGACGATCGAGCCCTGGTCGGCGTCCTGGCCACCCGACTCGGCGTACAGGGAGGTCTCGCCGAGGATGACCTCGGCGATGTCACCAGCGACCGCACGGTCGACGCTCACGCCGCCGACGATGATGCCGAGCACGCGCGTCTCGGCCTCGAGCGCGTCGTAGCCGAGGAACGTCGTCTCACCCTTCGCCCGGAAGGCGCTGTAGACGCTCAGGTCGGCGATCGCGGTCTTCTTGCTCTTCGCGTCGGCCTTCGCCCGGGCACGCTGCTCGGACATCAGGGTCTCGAACGCCGTGCGGTCGACGTGCACGCCGGCTTCCTCGGCCATCTCCATCGTCAGGTCGATGGGGAACCCGAACGTGTCGTGCAGCAGGAACGCCGTGTCGCCGCCGATCGACGGGGCGCCGTCCTGCTTCGCGCGCTCGACCGCGACGTCCAGGATGGTCGTGCCCTGCGCCAGGGTGCGGAGGAAGGTCTCCTCTTCCGCGTAGGCGATGCGGGAGATCCGGTCGTAGTCGGACGCCACCTCGGGGTAGGCGTCGCGCATGGCGTCGCGGGACGCCGGGAAGAGCTCGGGGAACGTAGGGGCCTCGACACCGAGCAGGCGCATCGCGCGGACGGTGCGACGGAGCAGCCGACGGAGGATGTACCCGCGGCCCTCGTTCGACGGGCTCACGCCGTCGGCGATGAGCATCAGCGAGGAACGGACGTGGTCGGCGATGACGCGCATCCGCACGTCGTCCTCGTGCACGGCACCGTAGGGCCGGCCGGAGATCTCGGCCGCACGGTCGAGCACCGGGCGCACCTGGTCGATCTCGTACATGTTGTCGACGCCCTGCTTGATGAAGGCGACGCGCTCGAGCCCCATGCCGGTGTCGATGTTCTTGTTCGGCAGCTCGCCGGTGATCTCGAAGTCGTACTTCGACCGCACGTCGGCGATCTGGTACTGCATGAAGACGAGGTTCCAGATCTCGACGTACCGGTCGTCGTCCGTCGCCGGGCCGCCGTCGATGCCGTACTCGGGGCCACGGTCGAAGAAGATCTCCGAGCAGGGACCCGCCGGTCCGGGCTGTCCGGTCGACCAGTAGTTGGTGTCCTTGCCGAGGCGCTGGATCCGCTCGTCGGGCAGCGAGGAGTGCTGCTTCCAGAAGCCGATCGCCTCGTCGTCCTCTTCGTAGACGGTGACCCAGAGGTCGTCGGGTGAGAAGCCGAGCCCACCGTCGGTCTCGGGCTTGGTCAGGAACTCCCAGGCGAACTGGATCGCCTGCTCCTTGAAGTAGTCGCCGAACGAGAAGTTCCCGTTCATCTGGAAGAAGGTGCCGTGGCGAGGGGTCTTGCCGACCTCTTCGATGTCGTTCGTGCGGATGCACTTCTGCACGCTCGTCGCCCGCGGGAACGGCGCCGGGATGAGACCCGTCAGGTACGGGATGAACGGCACCATGCCGGCGACCGTGAAGAGGAGCGACGGGTCGTCGGAGACGAGGGACGCGGACGGGACGACGGTGTGGCCGCGGTCACCGAAGTACTGGAGCCAACGGCGGCGGATCTCTGCGGTCTGCATGGTGCTTCCTGGGTTCAGGTCGTGGGTGGAGGAGGGTCGTGGCTGCTCGGTCGGAGCGCTCAGACGTCGGTACGGAGCTCGGCCTCGCGCGACCGGTAGCCGTCCGCGACGGCACCCGTGAAGGCCTTCGTCTTGGCGTTCACCTCGGCGAAGAGCCGGGCGCCACCGGAGGTCTGGGCGACCCGGTGTGCGACGGCGAACCCGATGACCATGCCGACGGCGACGAAGAACAGCTGTTTCACGGTGCCTCTCCCTCTGTGCACCCGGGCGGTGCATGCCCGGACAAGCTTAGTCGCCGGGCACTTCCGCGCGTCCCCGTCTGCAAGACGCCGTCGTGTCGGCGCGACGCCGCCGAAACCGACGGCGTCTCGCGCACACCGAGGCGCCTCGCCGAGACGACGGCGTGTTCCGGCGCCGGAACGCCGAACGGCGGGTCGCCCTCGAGAGGACGACCCGCCGTTCGGGTGTGATCAGTGGATCAGCGAGCTGCGTAGTACTCGACGACGAGCTGCACTTCACAGGTCACGGGGACCTCGGCGCGCTTCGGGCGACGCACGAGGCGCGCCTGGAGCTTCTCGATCTCGACCTCGAGGTAGCCCGGGACCTTCGGGAGGACTTCCTGGTGGCCACCGGCAGCGGCGACCTGGAAGGGCTCCATCGACTCGGACTTCGCCTTGACGTGGATCAGCTGGCCCTCCTTGACGCGGAAGGAGGGGCGGTCGACGAGCTTGCCGTCGACGAGGATGTGGCGGTGCACGATCAGCTGACGGGCCTGCGCGGTGGTGCGGGCGAAGCCGGCACGGACCACGAGGGCGTCGAGGCGCTGCTCGAGGAGCTCGACCAGGTTCTCACCGGTCAGGCCCTTCGTCTTGCGGGCCTCTTCGAAGACGATGCGGAGCTGCTTCTCGCGGATGCCGTACTGGGCGCGCAGACGCTGCTTCTCACGGAGGCGGACGGCGTAGTCGCTGTCCGCACGACGGCGCGTACGGCCGTGCTCACCGGGCCCGTAGGGGCGCTTCTCGAGGTAACGGGCAGCCTTCGGCGTCAGCGGGATGCCGAGTGCGCGCGACAGGCGGGTCTTGCTGCGGGTACGTGACTTGGTAGACACAGGGTCCTTTTCTCTGTTCGAACTGAATACTCACCGGAGGCCGGGCACGCGAGTGCCGGTGGCCCCGACGACGGGATCCAGAGGGATGAGCCTGTGGGATCGGACGGCTACAGTCCGAACCTCTGCCCCCGTACCACCGGAGTGGCACTCTGTCCTCGACGCAGCCGTGCTCGAGGACCAGGACGTAGGCCCGGCAATGCTAGCAGCATCGGGGCGAGCGCAGAAGCACCGACGCTAGTGGCCGCGTGTGATCTTCCGGAGCCGTTCGAGCCGCGGCCCGACCTCGCGCTCGTACCCGTTGGCAGTCGGCGTGTAGTACTCGGTGCCCTCGAGTGCGTCCGGCAGGTACTGCTGCTCGGCGACCCCGTGCTCGGCGTCGTGGGAGTAGACGTACCCCTTGCCGTGCCCGAGGCGCTTCGCCCCGGCGTAGTGCGCGTCGCGCAGGTGCATCGGGACCGTGCCCATGCGCCCCGCCTTGACGTCGGCCATCGCCTGGTTGACCCCGTTGTAGGCGGCGTTCGACTTCGGCGCCGTCGCCAGGTAGACGACCGCCTCGGCCAGCGGGATCCGCCCCTCGGGCATCCCGATGAGCTGGACGGCCTGGGCCGCCGCGACGGCGATGGGCAGCGCCTGCGGATCGGCCATGCCGATGTCCTCGGACGCGGAGATGATGATCCGCCTCGCGATGAACCGGGAGTCCTCGCCGGCCTCGATCATCCGCGCGAGGTAGTGCAGGGCGGCGTCGACGTCGCTCCCCCGCACCGACTTGATGAACGCGCTGATGACGTCGTAGTGCTCGTCGCCCTGTCGGTCGTAGCGCAGCAGGGCCCGGTCGACCGCTGCCGCGACGGTGTCGGCATCGACGACGGGCACGGTGTCATCGTCCTCGTCCTGCGCGGCGCTGGCCGACGCCGCCGCGGCCTCGAGCGCGGTGAGGGCACGTCGGGCGTCACCGGACGCGAGCCGGATGATCGCGCTGCGGGCTTCGTCACCGAGGACGACGGCACCGCCGAGCCCGCGGGGGTCTTCCACCGCGCGGTCGACGAGCATGCCGAGGTCGGGATCGGTGAGCGGTTTGAGCGTCAGGAGCAGCGAACGGGACAGCAGCGGCGAGATGACCGAGAACGACGGGTTCTCGGTGGTGGCCGCGATGAGGATGACCCACCCGTTCTCGACGCCGGGCAGCAGGGCGTCCTGCTGGGCCTTGCTGAACCGGTGGATCTCGTCGAGGAACAGCACCGTGGTCGACCCGTACAGGTCACGGTGGGTCAGCGCCTTCTCCATGACCTCGCGCACGTCCTTCACACCGGCGGTCACGGCCGAGAGCTCGACGAACTCGCGACCGGACTGCCGTGCGATGGCCTGCGCCAGCGTGGTCTTGCCGGTTCCGGGTGGTCCCCACAGGATCACGGAGACCCCGCCGGGGTTCTCACGCGTGCCGGTGGCGAGCTGCACCAGGGGCGAACCCCGGCCGAGCAGGTGCTGCTGACCGGCGACCTCGTCGAGGCTGGTGGGGCGCATCCGGACGGCGAGCGGGACGGAACCCTGCGCGAGACCGGCGCGACCACCCGTGGTGGGCGCGTGCATTCCCGAACGATCCGCTGCCATCCTGCAATCGTAGGCCGGTCCACCGACGCAGGCCGCGCCTCCCTGCTGGTGGCGGCGACCGTTCGGCTACGCTCGTTGCACACTGCGACGAGAGGGCAGACCAGCACCGTGGCACCGAAGAACCCAGCGCGTGACAACCGTGAGGCGCGCGAGCGCCTCCGCCTCTACCAGGCCCGCCAGGGCCTCCACGAGCGGCAGCGACGCCGCCGCGTGCGGGACAACCTGATCGGCGCCGGTGCCCTCGTCCTCGTCGCGGCCCTCGTCACCGGGTCGCAGCTCGCCTTCGCAGGATCGCGGGGATCGGGCGCCCCGGCCCCGAGCGCCTCCGCGTCGTCGACGGCCACGCCGTCGGCCAGCGCCGCGGCCGGCAACACCGGCGACGTGCCGAGCAAGTCGATCGCGAAGGGCGCGACCTGGACCGGCACCCTCACGCTCAACGAGGACATCGACCTCGGCATCGAGCTGGACGGCGCGAAGGCGCCGCAGGCCACGAGCGTCGAGATCTCGTTGATCCGTGAGCAGTTCTACAACGGCACCACCTGCCACCGGCTCGCCGACAGCGACGGGCTGAAGTTCCTGCAGTGCGGCTCCGCGAACGGCGACGGCACCGGTGACGCCGGCTTCGAGTACGGCCCGCTCGAGAACGTGCCGGAGGACGGCGTCTACGAGGAGGGCACGATCGCGATCGCGCGGTCGGACTCCCCCTACTCGCAGTCGACGCAGTTCTTCATCGTCTACGGGGACACCACGCTCGACGGCTCCACGGGCGGCTACACGGTCGTCGGCAAGGTCACGAGCGGGCTGTCCGAGCTCGAGTCGAAAATCGCCGCGAAGGGCATCGCATCGCCCGGCGGCGACGGCACCGGCGAGCCGAAGGTGGCGACGAAGATCACCGACGCGACCATCGCGGAGCAGAAGTAGTCCACAACCCGGCGCACCGGTCGGGCGGCGGAGCCCGTCCGTGCAATAGGCTGACGACCTGACCGTGCCGACGGTGACGTCGGCGATGCACGACCACGATCGAGGCGAGACCTGTGGGATCTGACGAAGCAACGACCTGGGGGCGGGTCGACGAGAACGGGACCGTGTACGTCCGGTACGAAGAGACCGAACGTGCTGTCGGTGAGTACCCGGACGCCACCCCCGAAGAAGCCCTCGCCTACTTCGCGCGGAAGTACGCCGACCTCGAGGGGCAGGTGAAGATCGCCGAGCAGCGCGTCCAGCGCGGTGCGTCGGCGAACGACGTCGCCCGGACGGTGGAGCACCTGACCGCTCTGGTCGCCGACGCGCGGGTGGTGGGTGACATCAAGTCGCTCGAGACCCGCGTGGGCGCGCTCACCGAGCAGCTCGGCTCGCTCACCAAGGAGCAGGCGGAACAGGCGCAGCAGGCGCTGCAGGACGCCCTGGCGCACCGCACCGCCCTGGTCGAGGAAGCCGAGGCACTCGCCGCGGTGGATCCGGCGCGCGCGCAGTGGAAGCAGATCACGGCGCAGCTCGACGACGTGTTCGCGCGCTGGCAGCAGCACCAGCACGACGGCCCGCGCATCCCCAAGAACGAGGCCAACGACCTCTGGAAGCGGTTCCGCGCAGCGCGGTCCACCGTTGACCAGCACCGTCGTGCCTTCTACTCCGAGCTGGACGCACAGCACCGTGACGCCCGGACCCGCAAGCAGGAGCTCGTGGCGCAGGCCGAGGCCCTCGCGCCCCGCGGTTCCGACGCGATCCCGGACTACCGCCAGCTCCTCGACGACTGGAAGAACGCCGGGCGGGCAGGCAAGCGCCACGACGACGCACTCTGGGCGCGCTTCAAGGCCGCCGGAGACGTGCTGTTCGAGCAGCGCCACGCCGAGAGCGCAGCTGAGAACGAAGAGTTCTCCGCCAACCTCGAGGCGAAGCAGGCCCTGCTGACCGAGGCCGAGCCGCTCCTGCAGGCGACCGACCGGGTGGCCGCGCGCAAGACCCTCACCGGGATCCAGCGCCGGTGGGACGAGATCGGCAAGGTCCCCCGCGGTGACGTCCGTCGGGTCGAGGACCGCCTGCGTGCCGTCGAGGACCACGTGCGTGGGCTCGAGGACGCGCACTGGAAGGAATCGAACCCGGAGCGCAAGGCCCGTCAGAACGGCCTCGCGAGCCAGCTGGAAGACGCGATCGGCAAGCTCCAGTCCGAGCTCGCCGCGGCGCAGGCCACCGGCGACGCCCGGAAGATCAAGGACGCGCAGGAAGCCCTCGACGCCCGCAAGATCTGGCTCGACGCCCTGGGCGGCTGAGCCTCCGCACCACGAACGACGCCCCCGTGACCGATCGGTCACGGGGGCGTCGTTCGTGCCGGGGGAACCAGCGGGCGAGCCGGACCAGCGTGCTGGCCGATCCAGCGTGCTCAGCAGGTCAGACCGGCGCGGGCAGTCCGAGCAGCAGCCGGATGTCGAGGTCGTCCTGCCGCATCTGCGCGGCGAGCTCGTCCATCGACGAGAACTTCACCATGCCGCGCACGTACGACACGAAGAGCACCGAGATGCGATCGCCGTACAGGTCGATGTCGACGTCGAGCAGGTGCGCCTCGATCTGCTTCGCCGGCACGCCCTCGAACGTCGGGTTGTTGCCGACCGACACCGCTGCCGGGTAGACGGTGCCGTCGTGCAGCACCCGGGCGGCGTAGACGCCGTCGGCGGGGACGAAGCCCTCGCACGCCGGGTCGAGGTTCGCGGTGGGGTACCCCATCGCCCGGCCGCGCTGGTTGCCGTGCACCACGACGCTCCGCACGGCGTGTTCCCGCCCGAGGAGTCGTGCGGCCTCGGCCACACGGCCCTGACCCAGGAGCTCCCGGATCCAGGTGGAGGACACCCGGCGCTCACCGTCGGGTCGGACGTCGTCGATCAGGTCCACGTCGTCGATGAGCTCGACCGTGAACCCGTGCTGCTCCCCCATGGCACGCAGCAGCGCGACGTCGCCGGCGCCCTTCGCGCCGAAACGGAAGTCGCTGCCGACGAAGACGAGCCGGGCGTGCAGGGTGTCGACGAGGATCTCGGACACGAACGCCTCGGGCGACTTCGACTGCAGTTCCTGGTCGAACCGGAGCAGCAGGGTGGCGTCCACCCCGGCATCCTCGAGCAGTTCGCGGCGCTGCGCGGTGCTCGTCAGGGCCGGCGGGACGTGCGGCGGGTCGATGACGTTGAGCGGGTGGCGGTCGAACGTGACCACGGTGGCCACGAGGTCGTGCTCGCGAGCGGCACGCTCGAGGTGTGCGATGACGGCACGGTGCCCGACGTGCACGCCGTCGAACTTGCCGATGGTGACCGCACTCGGCCCGAACCCGTCCGCCACGTCGGCGGTGTCCTCGTAGAACTGCACGGCTGCTCCTACTCGCTCGCCGGGGCGGTGGACGAGGACGCAACCGGTGCCGACGACTCGGTGACCGCGGTGCGGTGGTGCTTGCGGAGCCACCAGAGCCCGGCGATCGGCAGCACGAGCGGCGCGAAGGCGTAGCCCATCCCGTAGTACGACCAGATGGTGTCGTCGGGGAACAACTGGCGGTCGAACAGCGACAGGGTGCCGATGACGAGCACGCCGGTCATCTCGAACACGATCGTGACGCAGGCGACCCGGTACCAGAACCGGCCGGGCACGATGAGGGCGATCATCGCGACGATGTAGACGACGGCAGCGATGGCACTGAGCGTGTAGGCGAACGGTGCGAACGAGAACTTCTCGATGATCTGCACGACGCTGCGTCCGGTCGCCGCCAGCGCGAGGATGCCGTACACGGCGATGAGGACGCGGCCGATGCCGGTCGCGAGTGAGGATCTGGTCGCCATTGCACCGATTCTACCGACGCGCGGCTCCGCGCATGACCTCTGGCGTCAGTTCAGCGCGAACCAGATCTGGTACATCCGGTAGACCATCACCGCGACGGTGAAGGCCCCGGCGCCGAGCACCACGGTGCTCCACTTCGTGCGGTCGACCAGTGCCCACACGACCGCGGCCGGTGGGACGAGCAGCACCGACACGGCGTACACCCCGAACTCGAGCGCGTTGCCGTCGGGCGGACTGCCCGTCGCCGGCAGCACGATCGAGATGACGCCCTGCACCAGGAGCAGCAGTTCGATGAGCACGAGGGCGCCGACGGTGTAGTCGTTCGGCTTCCAACCGATGAACCCCACGACGACCGCGAAGAGCCCCACCACCACGGCGAGCACCAGCTGCACCCACATGTACCACTCGATCACGCGCGGGCTCCGGTCTGCGAGGAGGACGACGCACCGGGCGTCGGGAAGTTCGTGATGACCCGGAGCAGTCCACGGCGGACGGAGACGAGGCCGACCAGCCGGTCGTCGGACGCGGTGACCGCTGCCACCGGACCGTCCGAGTCGGGGTGCTCGGCCGCGACGCGCTTGCCGTCGCTGAGGTCCTTCGCCGAGGCTGCGTCGAGGGTCACGGACGAGAAGAGCCGCCGGGCGATGTCCGCCGGACGTGCGAGCGCGGCGCGGACGTCGACGGTGTCGTCCTCGAGGTCGATCGCGTCCTGCACGTCGAACGGTCCGACGCGGGTCCGCCGGAGCGCGACGAGGTGCGCTCCGGTGCCGAGGGCAGCGCCGACGTCACGCGCGAGCGCGCGGACGTAGGTGCCCGACGAGCAGGTCACGACGACGTCGAGGTCCACCACGGCGATGTCGGTGCCGTCGACGGCGACGGTCCGCTCGTTCCGCGTCGTCACGTCGAACTGCGAGACGGTCACCGTGCGCGACTTGAGCTCCACCGCCTCGCCCTTGCGCGCCAGGTCGTAGGCACGGCGCCCGTCGACCTTGATCGCGCTGACCGTGGACGGGACCTGGTCGATCACACCCCGCTGTGCTGCGACGGCGGTCTCGACGGCGTCGTCCGAGACGTCGGCAGCGATCACACCGACGGCAGCGGTCGGCGTGCCGTCGGCGTCGTCCGAGTCCGTCGAGACACCGAGCCGGATGGTCGCCGTGTAGGTCTTGTCCAGGCCCACCAGGTGCGTCAGCAACCGGGTGGACGGCCCGATGCCGAGCAGCAGCAGCCCGGTGGCCATGGGGTCGAGGGTCCCGGCGTGGCCGACCTTCTTCAGGCCGAGGCGCCGACGGGCGATGGAGACCACCCGGTGGCTGGAGATCCCCTGCGGTTTGTCGACGAGGAGGATGCCGTCCGGCGCGGTTTCGAGCACCAGGCGAGATTACCAGCGCCGGTCAGCAGGCGTCGTTCCACTCGCGACGGGGGTGCTCGGGATCGGTGACGTCGAGCACGGCGGAGGCCGCGATCTTCACGTCGGCACGGCGCTCGAGCCGGCCGGACTCCTGCTCCACCCACAGCGACCAGCGCCACAGGGTACGCACCCCCGGGGCCAGGACGCCCCGCCCGTGCACGACCAGGACACCGTCACCGGCTCCGGTTGTGCGGAACGGCGTCACCAGGTCGGACCGGAGCGTGTCCTGGTCGGCGGACGGCGCGGCTGCCGCCATCGCGGAGACCCCGTGCTGCTCGAAACCGGTGACGAGCGCGGCCGCGACCCGTTCGAGGTCGGTGCCGTCCTGCCCGTCGACGCCGATGACGGTGCGGTTCGTGCCGACCTGCGCGATCGCCTCTGCAGCGATCGCAGCCATCGTGTCGGTCTCTTCTGGTGCCCAGCGTGCCATGCGTCCACCGTAGGCTGTCGAGGTGAACGCGCGTCGGGCCTCCAGACCGGATGTGGACGAACCGACCGCGCGACGCGGCGTGCAGGAGCCGGCCACGCCGGAACGGCCCGACATCGCGACCCCGCTGATCGCGTGGTTCCGGCAGCAGGCGCGGGACCTGCCGTGGCGGCGCCCCGGCTTCCCCGCGTGGGGGACGCTCGTCAGCGAGATCATGCTGCAGCAGACGCAGGTCGCGCGCGTGATCCCCCGTCTGGAGGCGTGGCTCACCCGGTGGCCGACGCCTCGCGACCTCGCGGACTCGCCGCCGTCCGAGGCGGTGCGTGCCTGGGACCGGCTCGGCTATCCGAGACGCGCGCTCGCGCTGCACGCGGCGGCGACCGCCATCGCGACCCACCACGGCAACGTCGTGCCGCGCGACGTCGACGTCCTGCTCGCGCTGCCGGGCATCGGCGACTACACCGCGCGGGCCGTCGCGGTCTTCGCGTACGGCGACCGGCACCCGGTCGTGGACGTCAACGTGCGCCGCGTGCTCGCACGTGCGGTCCTCGGCCAGGGCGAACCCGGGCCGGCGAAGGCGAAGCAGGACCTCCCGCTGATGGAGTCCGTGCTGCCGGCGGACCGCGACGACGCAGCCGCCACGAACGCCGCCGTGATGGAGCTCGGCGCGCTCGTGTGCGTGTCCCGCTCCCCCGCTTGCGACGCGTGCCCGATCGCGGACCGCTGCGTGTGGCGTGCGGCCGGGTACCCGGAGCACGACGGGCCGCGAGTTCCGCGGCAGGCGAAGTTCGCCGGCAGTGACCGCCAGGTGCGCGGCCTGATCATGGCCGAGCTGCGCGCCAGCGACGTGCCGGTCACCCGGTCCGAGATCGAACCGGTGTGGCCGGACGCCGACCAGCGCGACCGGGCGCTCGCGTCGCTCCTGCGTGACGGACTGGCCGTCGGCGACGACGCGAGCGGCTACCAGCTGCCCGGGACCTAGGAACGCGGCTCGGCGGAGCCGTCGGTCTCGGCAGCGTCGTCGGCTTCGTCGTCCTCGTCGCGCTTGTACGGGTCGGCGTCGCCGGCGTACGTCGCGCCCACCGAGGCTGCCCGCACCTGCTCGTCACGCACCTGGGCCTGCACGAGCAGGTCCTCCATGTGTGCCGAGGTCTCGGGCAGGGCGTCGGCGATGAACTCGAGCGACGGCGTGAGCCGGGCGGTGATGTTCTTGCCGACCTCGGACCGGAGCATGCCGGTCGCCGCCTTGAGCGCCGCGGCGGAGTCCGCACGCTCCTCGTCGGTGCCGTACACGGTGTAGAAGATCGACGCGTGCTGCAGGTCACCGGTCACACGGACATCGGTGATCGTGACGAACCCGAGTCGCGGGTCCCGCAGACCCTTGTCGAGTCGACGTGCGACGACTTCCTTGATGCGGTCCGCCATCTTGCGTGCGCGCTGCGGATCGGCCATTGGTGCCTCCTGAGGCAGTGGCGGGACGCTTCCCGCCGGTGGTCCTGCGTGGGAAAGGGGTCGGGCCCCGGCCTCCCGCACGGGGAGGCCGGGGCCCAGAGGAGTCACGCGATCAGTCGCGCGGCTTCTCGACGAGTTCGGTCGTCTCGACCTCGTCGCCGATCTGGATGTCGTTGAACTTGCCCAGACCGATACCGGCTTCGAAGTCCGTGCGGACCTCGGTCACGTCGTCCTTGAAGCGACGCAGCGACTCGATGGCCAGGCCATCGGCGATCACCACACCCTCGCGGATGACGCGCGCCTTGGCGTTGCGCGTGATCGTGCCGGAGCGGACGATGACACCCGCGATGTTGCCGAACTTCGAGGAACGGAACACCTCGCGGATCTCGGCGACGCCCGACTGGACCTCTTCGTACTCGGGCTTGAGCATGCCCTTGAGGGACTGCTCGATGTCGTCGAGTGCGTTGTAGATGACCGAGTAGAAGCGCACGTCGATGCCTTCACGCGCCGCACGCTCGCGGGCCTTGACGTCCGGACGGACGTTGAAGCCGATGACGATGGCGTTGTCGATCGTGGCGAGGTCGATGTCCGACTCCGTGATCGCACCGACACCGCGGTGCAGGATGCGGAGCTGGACGCTGTCGTCGACCTCGATGTCCAGGAGCGACTGCTCGAGTGCCTCGACGGCACCGGAGACGTCACCCTTGATGATGAGGTTGAGCGACTCGACCTTGCCCTCTTCGAGAGCACGGGTGAAGTCCTCGAGCGAGATGCGCTTGCGCGACTTCGCCAGCAGGGCGTTGCGCTCGGCGGCTTCACGCTTCTCGGCGATCTGACGAGCCGTGCGGTCCTCTTCGGTGACGAGGAAGGTGTCACCGGCGCGGGGCACCGAGGACAGACCCTGCACCTGGACCGGGCGGCTCGGCGTCGCGGCCTTGACCGCGACCCCGTTCTCGTCCGTCATCGCACGGACTCGGCCGTAGGCCGTGCCCGCCACGATGGCGTCACCGACGTGGAGCGTGCCGGACTGGATGAGGACCGTGGCGACTGCACCGCGACCCTTGTCGAGCCGGGCCTCGATCGCGACACCACGGGCGTCCTTGTCGGGGTTCGCACGCAGGTCGAGACCGGCGTCCGCGGTGAGCAGCACGGCGTCCAGGAGCTCCTGGATGCCGATGTTCTGCCGCGCCGACACGTCGACGAACATGACGTCGCCGCCGTACTCCTCGGCCACCAGGTTGTACTCGGTGAGCTGCTGGCGGACCTTGGCGGGGTTCGCGCCTTCCTTGTCGATCTTGTTGACCGCGACGACGATCGGCACACCGGCCGACTGCGCGTGGTTCAACGCCTCGATGGTCTGGGGCATGATGCCGTCGTCCGCCGCGACCACGAGGATCGCGATGTCCGTCACCTGGGCACCGCGGGCACGCATGGCCGTGAAGGCCTCGTGACCCGGGGTGTCGATGAAGGTGATCGGGCGGTCGATGCCCTCGTGCTGGGCGACGATCTGGTACGCACCGATGTGCTGGGTGATGCCACCGGCCTCGCCCTCGACGACCTTCGAGTTGCGGATCGCGTCGAGGAGGCGGGTCTTGCCGTGGTCGACGTGACCCATGACGGTGACCACCGGCGGCCGCTGCTGCAGCACGTCGTCGTCTTCGTCCTCGAGTTCTGCGTCGAGGTCGATGTCGAAGCCCTCGAGGAGCTCCTTGTCCTCGTCCTCGGGCGAGACGATCTGGATCTTGTAGCCCAGCTCGTCACCGAGGACCTCGAACGTGGCCTCGTCCAGCGACTCGGTCGCGGTCGCCATCTCACCGAGGTGGAACAGCACCGTCACGAGGTTGCCGGGCATGGCGTCGATCTTGTCCGCGAAGTCCGAGATGCTCGCACCACGACGGAGTCGGACGACCGTGTTGCCGTCGCCGCGAGGGACCTGCACACCGCCGAGCGACGGTGCCTGACGCATCTCGTACTCGGCGCGCTTCGTCCGCTTCGACTTGCGGGCACGGCTCTTGCCGCCACCGCGACCGAACGCACCGGCGGTACCACCACCGGGGCCACGACCACGGCCACCGCCACCGGCGGGACGCGGGCCGCTGAAGGCCGGACGGGGGAAGCCGCCACCGGCACCGCCGCCGGCACCCGGACGGGCACCGGGGCCGCCACGGCCACCACCCTGGCCCGGGCGCTGCCCGAAGCCGTTGGGACGGTTGCCCTGACCGGGACCACCGGGACGCGGAGCACCCGGACGGGGCGTGCCCGGACGCGGGGGCTGCGGACGCGGGATGCCACCGCCACCGGCTGCGCCGGCGGCCGGGCGCTGGCCCATGCCCTGGTTGGACGAGTACGGGTTGTTGCCGGGGCGCGGCGGGCGCGAGCCCATGCCCTGGTTCGACGAGTACGGGTTGTTGCCCGGACGTGCACCGGGCTTGGGGCCACCCGGCTTCGGACCGGCGGCCGCGGGAGCCTTCGGGCTGGTGCCCGGCTTCACGGCGTCGGACTTCGGCGCTGCGTCGGTCGACCCGCCTGCCTCGGCGGCCTGCTTCTCAGCGGCCTGCTTCTCGGCGCGGGCCTTCTGCGCGGCCTCGGCCTCGGCCTGTCGCTGGGCGACGGACTTCGGTGCGGCCGGTGCGGGCACGTCGGCAGCGGGTGCTGCCGGGGCCTCGGGCTCGGGAGCCGGTGCCGGACGAGCCGGGCCCGGACGGGGGCCGCCGGGCTTCGGTGCACTCGACTTCGGCGCGCTTGCCTTGGCGGGTGCGCTCGGCGCGGAGGCCGAGGCGGCGGGCTTCGCCGCGGGGGCGCCGTCTGCCTGGAGGGCGGCACGGAGCTTCCGTGCCACGGGGGGCTCGATGCTCGAGCTGGCACCCCGGACGAACTCGCCGAGCTCCTTGAGCTTCTCGAGTGCGGTCTTGCTGTCGACGCCGAGTTCGCTTGCGATCTCGTGTACGCGTGGTTTAGCCACTGTTCTCCTTCACGGGTCCCACCCCGTGAAGGGGCAGGACTCAATGGATGACGGGTCTCATTTCGAGCCGCTCATCAGTTGTCCATAAGCCGTTCAGCCTGTTCTGTCATGTCCGGGCGCTCGGCCGGTTCCTGTGGGAGACCGACGATGTGGTCGAGCACCGCGGACGTGTCGGGATCGCGATCCAACCGGAGCGCACGGCGGAAAGCCCTGCGCTTGACGGCCAGATCGTAGGCATCGACGGTCGGTGTGAGCCACGCTCCCCGCCCCGGCATGACTGCCTTCGGATCCGCCACGACACGGCCGTCGCTCAGGGCGACGACTCGGAGGAGGGAGGATCGGGAAGCGCGACGACGACTGCCGATGCACGTTCTGACGGGAACCACTCTACTCCTTGCCTCGGACGTGCGCGATCCGGCGCGCCCTCGCAGGGCGCGCCGGGAGCGAAATCGTCCTAGTCCTCGCCGTCCAGGATGGAGTCCGGCTGGATGTCGATGCGGGCACCGGTGAGCTTCGCGGCGAGGCGGGCGTTCTGCCCTTCCTTGCCGATCGCGAGCGACAGCTGGTAGTCCGGCACGAGCGCGCGGACGGCCTTCGTCGAGGCGTCGAGCACGAACGCACTCGTCACCTTGGCCGGCGACAGGGCGCTCGCGACGAACGACGCCAGGTCGGACGAGTAGTCGACGATGTCGATCTTCTCGGCACCGAGCTCGTTCGTGACGGCGCGGACACGTGCGCCGAGCTCGCCGATGCAGGCACCCTTCGCGTTCACACCGGGCTCGTTCGCCTTGACGGCGATCTTCGTGCGGTGCCCGGCCTCGCGGGCGAGCGAGGTGATCTCGACGACACCGGACGCGATCTCCGGGACCTCGAGCGCGAAGAGCTTCCGGACGAGGCCCGGGTGCGTGCGCGAGACGATGATCTGCGGGCCCTTGTTGCCACGGGCCACGCTCGTCACGTAGACGCGGATGCGGGAGCCGTGCGTGTAGGACTCCCCCGGCACCTGCTCCTCGGGCGGCAGGATCGCCTCGATCGTGCCGAGGTCGACGTGCACCATCTTCGGGTTCGGGCCCTGCTGGACCACGCCCGCGACGATGTCGCCTTCCTTGCCGCGGAACTCGCCGAGGATCTTGTCGTCGCCGATGTCGCGCAGGCGCTGGTTGATGACCTGCTTCGCCGCGAAGGCCGCGATGCGTCCGAAGTCACTCGGCTGGTCGACGGCTTCACCGATGACGGTGCCCTCGTCGTCGAGCTCGGGGACGTAGACGCTGACCTCGCCGGACTTGCGGTCGAGCTCCACACGCGACTGCGCGTGGGCCGGCTCGCCGTTCTCGTCGGCGTGCTTCTGGTAGGCGGTCAGGATGGCAGATTCGATGATCTGGACGAGCTCGTCGAACGGGATCTCCCGCTCGCGCTCCATGAGTCGCAGGACTGCGAGATCGATCTTCACCGAGGTGCCTCCGTATTCAGATGAGTCGCTCCTGCGGGGTGGAACTGCGCAGAAGTCGGCCACAAGCCTACCCCAGAACCAGGAGACGGACAGGAGGCCCGTGGCGGCGTCGCCACGGGCCTCCTGTCCGTCAGGGGTCGCGTCTAGATCGCCCGGACCGCGTCGAGCAGGTCGGCCACCGGCACGTCGCGGCGGTCGCCGGTCGCGCGGTCCCACAGCTCGACGACGCCCTCGGCGGCGCCGCGGCCGGCGACGACGACGATCGGCATGCCGAGCAGCTCGGCATCGCGGAGCTTCACGCCGGGCGACACCTTCGGGCGGTCGTCGTACAGCACGTCGAACCGCTCGCCCTCGAGCTCGGCGACGACGGAGGCCGCCAGGTCGTAGGCGACCTGGTCACGTCCGGTGGCGACGATGTGCACGTCGAACGGCGCGACGTTCTTCGGCCAGACCAGGCCCTTCTCGTCGTTGTGGGACTCGGCCAGGATCGCGAGGATGCGGGTCACGCCGATGCCGTACGAGCCCATCGTGACCGTGGCGAGCTTGCCGTTCTCGTCCTGCACCTTGAGACCGAGCGCCTCGGCGTACTTCCGACCGAGCTGGAACACGTGCCCGATCTCCATGCCGCGAGCGGTCTCGAGCGGGCCGGAGCCGTCCGGGGACGGGTCACCGGCGCGGACGTCGGAGACCTCGACGACACCGTCGGCCACGAAGTCGCGGCCGGCGACGAGGCCGGAGACGTGCACGCCGCGCTCGTTGGCGCCGGTGATCCAGCTCGTGCCGTCGACCACACGGGGGTCGACGAAGTAGCGGATGCCGGTGGCGCTGTCGGCGCCGAGGACCTGCGGGCCGATGTAGCCCTTCACCAGGCCCCGGTGCTTCTTGAAGTCGTCGTCGCCGGCGGCCTCGACCTCGGCCGGGGCGAACGACACCTCGGCGCGCTTCAGGTCGACGTCGCGGTCACCGGGCAGGCCGACGACCACGACCTCGCGCGTGCCGTCGAGGTGGGTGAGCGCGAGGACGACGTTCTTCAGCGTGTCGGCCGCGGTCCACGGAGCACCATCGCGCGGCGCGACCTGGTTCGCGTGGGCGACGAGCGTGTCGATCGTCGGGGTGTCCGACGCCGGCAGCAGCACGGGCTCGGGCTGGCCCTCGATCGGCAGCGACTCGGGGACGGGGGTGACGTAGGCCTCGACGTTGGCCGCGTAGCCGCCGGCGCTGCGGACGAAGGTGTCCTCGCCGACGCCGATCGGGTGCAGGAACTCCTCGGACTTGGAGCCGCCCATCGCACCGGCGTCGGCCTTGACGATGACGTAGTCGAGGCCGAGGCGGGCGAAGATCTTCTCGTACGCGTCGCGCATGACCTGGTAGCTGCGCTCGAGGCCCTCGTCGGTGAGGTCGAACGAGTACGCGTCCTTCATGGTGAACTCGCGGCCGCGCAGGAGTCCGGCGCGGGGCCGGGCCTCGTCGCGGTACTTGTCCTGGATCTGGAACAGCGTCACCGGCAGGTCCTTGTAGGACGAGTACAGGTCCTTCACCAGGAGCGCGAACATCTCCTCGTGCGTGGGCGCGAGCAGGTAGTCGGAGCCCTTGCGGTCCTGCAGGCGGAACATGCCGTCGCCGTACTCGGTCCAGCGGTTCGTCGCCTCGTACGGCTCGCGCGGCAGCAGCGCCGGCAGCAGGACCTCCTGCGCACCGGCGGCGACCATCTCGTCGCGGATGATCGCCTCGATCTTGGCGCGCACGCGGAGTCCGAGCGGCAGCCAGGCGAAGATCCCCGGGGACTGGCGACGGACGTACCCGGCGCGGACGAGCAGCTTGTGGCTCGTCACCTCGGCGTCGGAGGGGTCGTCGCGGAGCGTACGGAGGAACAGATGCGAAAGCCGTGTGACCACGGGGCAAGCCTAGTGGCGGTGCCTGCCCGGTGCGTGCGGCCCCTCGCACCACGCGCGAGAACGACGCGTCGCGCGCCACGCGCGAGAACGACGCGTCGGGCGCCCACCGCGCGAGAACCGGCGCTAGACGGTCGTGACGACCTGGGGCGTGCCCGTGGCGGCGGCCGGACCCATCTCGTCCGCGATGCGGTTCGCCTCGTCGATCAGGGTCTGGACGATCTCGGCCTCGGGCACGGTCTTGACGACCTGGCCCTTGACGAAGATCTGCCCCTTGCCGTTGCCCGAGGCGACGCCCAGGTCGGCCTCGCGTGCCTCGCCCGGGCCGTTCACGACGCAGCCCATGACGGCGACTCGGAGCGGGACGGTCATGCCCTCGAGCCCCTTGGTGACGTCGTTCGCGAGCTGGTACACGTCGACCTGCGCGCGACCGCAGCTCGGGCAGGAGACGATCTCGAGCTTGCGCTCCCGCAGGTTGAGCGACTGCAGGATCTGCAGGCCGACCTTGACCTCTTGCGCGGGCGGGGCGGAGAGCGACACGCGGATGGTGTCGCCGATGCCCTCGGCCAGCAGGATGCCGAACGCGGTGGCGCTCTTGATGGTGCCCTGGAACTCCGGGCCGGCCTCGGTCACGCCGAGATGCAGCGGCCAGTCGCCGGCGGCGGCGAGCTGGCGGTAGGCCTTGACCATGACGATCGGGTCGTTGTGCTTGACCGAGATCTTGAAGTCGTGGAAGTCGTGCTCCTCGAACAGCGAGGCTTCCCACACGGCGGACTCGACGAGCGCCTCGGGGGTGGCCTTGCCGTACTTCTGCAGCAGGCTCGGCTCGAGCGACCCCGCGTTCACGCCGATGCGGAGCGAGACGCCGGCGTCCTTGGCGGCCTTGGCGATCGCGCCGACCTGGTCGTCGAACTTGCGGATGTTGCCCGGGTTGACGCGGACGGCGGCACAGCCGGCGTCGATCGCCTGGAAGACGTACTTCGGCTGGAAGTGGATGTCGGCGATCACGGGGATCTGCGACTTCTTCGCGATGATCGCCAGCGCGTCGGCGTCGTCCTGGGTGGGCACGGCGACCCGGACGATGTCGCAGCCCGAGGCCGTGAGCTCGGCGATCTGCTGCAGCGTCGCGTTGATGTTCGTGGTCTGCGTCGTGGTCATCGACTGCACGGACACCGGGGCGTCGCCGCCCACGAGCACCTTGCCGACCCGGATCTGCCGCGACTTGCGACGCGGAGCGAGGGTTTCGGGGGACTTGGGCATACCGAGGTTGACTGCGGGCACGTGAGCACTCTACGCGCTCGGTCTGACCGTGCCGGGTCCGGTCCCCGTGGGTCCGTTCAGAGGTCCCCGACCGAGTCCACGACGGTGATGAGCGGGGCGTAGAGCCGCATCGCCGCGAGCGCACGGTCGTGGTCCGCGTCGGTCCCGCCGGCGCAGGCGTCGGCCACGACGGTCACCGTCGCACCGGCGTCGGCCGCCGCCAGCGCGGTCGACAGCACGCAGCAGTCGGTCGAGACCCCCGTCAGCACCAGGTGCGGGTGGTCGCCGACGACGGCCCGGAGGCTCGTCCCCCACTTGCCGAAGGTCGGCTCCGTCACGACGGGGTCGTTCCGGTCCGCGGCGGCCGACGCGAACGGCTCGGTGAGCGCGTACAGCGGGTCGGCGTCCGGGACCAGTGCGAAGGGCCAGTCGCGGTAGTACGGCACCCACGCGCCCTCGGGCTGCGCCGGTGCCACGAAGCGGGTGAACACCGTGCGGCCCGTGAACCGCGGCAGGAGCCGCTCGACGCCGGCGCCGGCGTGGTCGTACCGCGGTGCGGCCCACGGGTTCTCGCCGGTGAAGACCTGCTGCATGTCGATGACGACGAGCCAGGCGTCGTCGCGGATCGCAGCGCTCATCGCAGGTTGTCCGGGGTGCCGAGTGCTTCCTGACGGCGGATCGACCCGCGCGCGAACAGCAGCGTGCCGAGGAACCCGACGACCAGGGCGACGAGGACGCCGAGGTTCGCGTACGCCCACGGCCCCTCGCGGCCACCGAGGCCGAACGGGCCGAGCAGGTAGCCCTGCCAGTTGAGCCAGGCGGGGACGCCGTAGGTGTTCGTCACGAGGCCCCACCCGAGCAAGGTACCGAGCACGACGAGCGCGATCGGCAGCCATCGGACATCGCCGTAGCGCCCGCGGCGGTCGTCGAGCTCGGCCTCGGCGTAGGCGCGTCGACGGAGCAGGACGTCGGCGACGAAGATCCCGGCCCACGCGGCGATCGGGACGCCGAGGGTCACGAGGAAGGCCTGGAACGGCGAGATGAAGTCCTGCGCGAAGAAGGCGACGTAGACGGCACCGGCGACCATGATCACACCGTCGACACCCGCGGCGGCCGGACGCGAGATCTTCACACCGACGCTCAGCAGTGCGAGGCCCGACGAGTAGATGTCGAGGACGGCTCCCCCGACGAGCCCGAGGATCGCCACGATCGCGAACGGGATGAGGAACCAGACGGGGAGCACCGTCGTGAGCGCGCCGATCGGGTCGGCTCCGATCGCGTCGTTCAGGTCCGGTGACGACCCCGCCAGCATCACGCCGATCACCACGAGGACTGCCGGTGCGAGGGCACCGCCGAACGTCGTCCAGCCGACGACACCGCCCGTCGAGGCGTTCCGTGGCAGGTACCGCGAGTAGTCAGCGGCGGCGTTCACCCAGCCGAGTCCGAACCCGGTCATCACGAGGACGAGCGCCCCGATGACGTTCTGCCCGCTGCCGGACGGGAGGGCACCGAGCGCTGCGAAGTCGATCGTCGGCGCGGCGAGCACGATGTAGACAACGGTCAACACGGCGGTGACGACGGTGATCACGGTCTGCAGGCGCATGATGACGTCGAACCCGGCGATGCCGGCTCCGACGATCAGTGCGGCGACCACGACGAGCGCGACGATCTTCGTCAGCACCCCGCCGTCCCAGCCGAGCTCGGTGAACACCGTCGAGGTCGCCAGGACCGCCAGCGCGGCGAGCGACGTCTCCCACCCGACGGTGAGGACCCAGCTGAGGAACGACGGCACGCGGTTGCCACGGACCCCGAAGGCCGCGCGGCTCAGCACCATCGTCGGCGCGGACCCGCGTTTGCCGGCGATCGCGACGACGCCGCACAGCAGGAACGAGAACACCACCCCGATGACCGAGACGATCGTCGCCTGGGCCAGCGAGATGCCGAAGCCGAGGACGAAGGAGCCGTAGCTCAGGCCGAGGACGGAGATGTTGGCGGCGAACCACGGCCAGAACAACCCCCTCGGGGTGCCCTTCCGGTCGGACTCGGCGATGACGTCGAGCCCCTGGCGTTCGACGGCGCGAACCTCGGGCGGGTTCGTGGCGGCTGTGCTCATGCGCTGAGCGTAGTGGCTCGGCAGCCCTACCCGAAGAGGTTCACCGGTCGAACGATGTCGGCGTAGATGAGCAGGGCGCTCATGCCCGCCAGCAGCACCACGACCACCATCGTCAGCGGCATCGTCTTCGCCAGGTCGATGGGCCCCGGGTCCGCCTTGCCGACGAGCTTGAACGAGCGTCGCTTGATCGCTTCCCAGAGCGCACCCGCGATGTGTCCGCCGTCGAGGGGCAGCAGCGGCACCATGTTCAGCACGAACAGGCCGATGTTGAGCGAGGCCAGCAGCCCGAGGATCGTGTACGCCTTGTCGACCACGGGGACACCGCTCATCGACGAGACCTCGCCGATCGCACGGCCCACGCCCACCACCGACACGGGGCTGTCCTGCGACCGCTCCTGGGCACCGAACGCGGCGTTCCACACCGCGACCAGGCGCTGCGGCAGGTCGATGATCAGGTGCGCCGACGCCGCGATCTGGGCGCCGGTCGCGGGCAGCACCTCGGCCGGGGACTGCCGCACCAGGGACTGCCCGATGCTGACGCCGACCACGCCGACGCGCTGGGTCTTCGTGGTGCCGTCGTCGTTCTCGACGACCTTGCCCTCGGCGTCGTAGACGTCGCGGGTGGCGGTCGTCGGGGTGATCTCGAGGGTCTTGCGGGCGCCGTCGCGCTCGACCACCACGGTGACCTGCTCACCGGCGGACTCCTGGAAGACCTCGGAGACGCGGGTGATCGTGGGGTCCTGCTCGCCGTTCACCGAGAGCACGACGTCGCCGGACTCGATGCCCGCCTGCTTCGCCGGCGACACGGCGTCGCCGGGCGAGCACTCGGTCGTCCGGCTGTTCGGCAGCACGCACTCGACGCTCGACGTGAAGGTCGTGGTCGGCGCCCCGAACCCGCACAGCAGGACACCGAACAGCACGATGCCGATCACCAGGTTCATGGCCGGGCCCGCGACCATCACGATGATCCGCTTCCACGGCGTCAGGCGGTAGAAGGCGCGGGAGTCGTCGCCACCGGAGTCCGCGATCTGCTCGGCGCTGGCCTGACGGGCGTCCTGCACGAACGCGCCGTACATGCCGGTGTTCGTGATGGCGTTCGCCCGGCCCGAGGCGCGCGGCTTGAGCATGCCGACCATCGAGATGTACCCACCGAGCAGGATCGGACGGATCCCGTACTCGGTCTCACCCCGCTTGAACGACCACATCGCCTTGCCGAAGCCCAGTGAGTACTGCGTCACCTTGACGTTGAAGAGCTTCGCGAAGGACAGGTGCCCCAGCTCGTGGAGTCCGATCGAGACCAGCAGGCCGATGATGAAGACGACCACGCCGAGGACGAAGAGCAGGACGGATTCGACGGTCACCGGGAAAGAGTACGGGACTGATTCCATGACGGAGCCGAGCGCCGTCTGAGAGGTGATCAGGGCCTCCCGTCCGTCGCCGTCCGCGGTCTGCCGCCTCCGCGTCGGACGGGAGGCGCGACTCGCGTCAGCGGGTCAGCGCGCGGTCCGCAGCGGTGCGCGCCCACTGCTCCGCCGCGAGCACGCCGTCGAGTGACGGCTCCCCCGCGGTGTGCTCCTCGACGATGCGCTCGACCGTGTCGACGATGTCCAGGAAACCGATCGCGCCGGCGTGGAACGCGGCGACGGCCTGCTCGTTCGCGGCGTTGAACACGGCCGGGAACGTCCCGCCCAGCTCGCCCACCCGCTTCGCGAGGGCGACGGCGCCGAAGGCGTCCTGGTCGAGGGGCTCGAACGTCCACGTGCTCGCGGTCGTCCAGTCGAGCGGCACGCCGACACCCGGCACCCGGTCCGGCCAGGCCAGGCCGAGCGCGATCGGCAGGCGCATGTCCGGCGGCGACGCCTGGGCGATGGTGGAACCGTCGACGAACTCGACCATCGAGTGCACGATGGACTGCGCGTGCACGGTGACGTCGATGCGGTCGTACGGCACGTCGAAGAGCAGGTGGGCCTCGATGACCTCGAGCCCCTTGTTCACCAGGGTGGCGGAGTTCGTCGTGACGACGAGCCCCATGTCCCAGGTGGGGTGCGCCAGCGCCTGGGCAGGGGTGACGTCGCGGAGCTGCTCGCGGGTGCGCCCGCGGAACGGGCCCCCGCTCGCGGTGAGGACGAGCCGCTGCACCTCGGTGTCGACGCCGGCGCGGAGCGCTTGCGCGATCGCGGAGTGCTCGCTGTCGACGGGCACGATCTGACCGGGCGCCGCGGCCTGCTGCACGAGGGAGCCGCCGACGATCAGGCTCTCCTTGTTCGCGAGGGCGAGCGTGGCACCGCTCTCGAGTGCGGCCAGCGTCGGACCGAGCCCGACCGAACCGGTGATGCCGTTGAGCACGACGTCGGCCTCGACGCTCCGGACGAGCCGCTCCGAGTCGGCCGCTCCGAACGCGGTGTCGCGCACGCCGAAGCGGGCGGCCTGCTCGGCGACGAGATCGCGGTTGCTGCCGGCGGTGAGGCCGACGACCTCGAACCGGTCGGGGTTGCGGGCGACGACGTCGAGCGCCTGGGTGCCGATCGAGCCGGTGCTGCCGAGGACGACGATGCGTCTGCGGTCCGGACCGGTGCTGCCGGGGCGGCCGTCCGTCACGGTCAGCCCTTGGCGAGGATGTCGACCACGAAGACGAGCGTGGCGTTCTTCGGGATGCCCGAGCCCTCCTGCGGGTTGGCGCCGTAGGCGTCCTCCGGCGTGGCGACGATCAGGACCTGTGAGCCGACCTTCTGCCCGACGAGCCCGGTGACGAAGCCCTTGATGAGTGCGCTCTCCGACACGGTGAAGGTGGTGGGGACGCCCTTCGACCACGAGGAGTCGAACTCCTTGCCGGTGTCGTAGACGATGCCCTTGTACTGCACGAGTGCGGTGTCGCCGTCGGCGATCTCGGTGCCGTCGCCCTGCTTCAGCACCTCGACCGTGGTCTTCGTGGGCGCCTTCACGCCGTCGGGAACCGTGATCTCCGGCTCACCCGAGGCCTTGTCCTCGACCGTGGGCAGGGCCGGGTCCTGGTCCCGCGGGGTGCCGGTCGCCTTGGTCGGCGTCTGCGCGACGACGTCCGCGACCACGACGATCTCGCCGCCGGTGTTGAAACCGAGTGCGGAGGACTGTCCGACCGCGGCGATCCGGTCGCCCACCTTCGAGCAGGCGAGGAGCGCGCCGAAGCCCGACCCGCCGACGGACAGGACCTGCGGGTTGCCCTCGTCGAAGCCGACGGTACCGAGCTTCTTGGCGTCCGACGTCTCGTACACGCTGTAGGACACCTGCGCGTAGTCGCCCTCGTCGAGCGCCGCGCCCTTCCCCTTCACGAGCCGGGTGGCCTGCGGCGTCTTCGCGGACAGGCCCGAGGCGAACTTCACCGTCGGGGCCTTCGTGCCACCGAACGACCCGGTCGCCTCGACGGCGTCGGAGGACTTCCCCGGGTCTGGGCAGGAGGTGATCGCCGAGGCCGTGGCACTGGCCGACGGGGTCGGCGAGGCCGAGGACCCGTCCGAGCCGGAGCCGGAGCAGGCGGCGAGTCCCAGCACGACGGCGGGGACGATGGCGATCGGGAGCAGGCGGAGACGCTTCACGAGGACCTAGTCTGCCCCACCAGTCGAAGAGTCCCCTGCCAATGACGCAGGTCGGACGACCAGCTGCGGCTCGTGGTGCACCGGGAACGCCACGGACCGCGCGATGAAGCAGAGCTGGTTCGCGGTGACGTGTGCGGCTTCGGCGTCCTCGACGCGGTCGGCCTCGAGGATCGTGACGACCGGGTGCAGGGTCGCCTCGGTCAGTTCGCCCGAACCGTCACGGTTCAGGCGGAGCGACGCGGTCGCGGTGTCCTGGTAGTCCACGACGGTGAAGCCCTTCGTGACCGCGACGTGCAGGTAGCTGAGCATGTGGCACTGGGCGAGCGCCGCGAGCACCATCTCCTCGGGGTTCCAGCGGTCACGGTCCCCGCGGAACGTCGGGTCGGCGGAGCCGGGGATGTCGGGCCTGCCCGTCGCCGAGACCACGTGTTCGCGGCCGTAGTCGCGGTACCCGGACGTGCCGGTCCCGCGGTCGCCGGTCCAGCTGACGGAGACCTCGTAGGAGTGGTCGTGCACGGGTGCGCCCCTTCGCCTTGGCTAGCATGGCGGCATGACGGTGAGCCCCGAAGTCCGCAGTGATCGCCATCCTCTCACCGCCGACGGTTCCGTCGAGCTGGCGGTGCTCGAACGCTCAGGGTTCGACGAGAGCCGACACATCGGCGCCGGCGTCGTCGTCGACGCGACCGGCACGGTGATCGACTCCGTGGGCGACGTGACGGCGAGCATCTACCCGCGTTCCACCATGAAGCCGTTCCAGGCCCTGGCGGTCCGACGTGCCGGTGCGCTGTTCTCGGACGAGGAGCTCGTCCTCACCACGGCGAGCCACGCCGGTACCGCGGCGCACCAGGCGCTCGCCCTGCACATGCTCGAGTCCTTCGACCACGTCGAGGCCGACCTCGGCTGCCCGCCCGACATGCCGTTCGACCGCGGCACCGCCCGCACGATGGACGGACCCCGCCGACTGGCGATGAACTGCTCCGGCAAGCACGCCGGCATGCTCGCGGCCTGCCGGGTGAACGGGTGGGACGAGGCCACCTACCTCGACATCGAGCACCCGTTGCAGCAGCGGGTGCGTTCCGTGGTCGAGGAGTACACGCACGAGACCGTCGACCTGGTCGGCACGGACGGCTGCGGCGCCCCCGTGTTCCCGCTGACCCTGACGGGGCTGGCACGCGGGTTCGCCGGCGTCGTGGCACGGGCCGACGACGACTCCGCCGCGCTGACCGACGCGGTCCTGGCGCACCCGTGGGCGATCGATGGCGTCGGGCGCGCGAACACGGTCACCATCGAGCGGCTGCAGGTGCTGGCGAAGCTCGGTGCCGAGGGCGTCATGGTCATGGGGTTGCCCGGCGGCGCCGCGGTGGCGGTGAAGGTGCTCGACGGCTCGCAGCGGGCCGGCACCCTGGCAGCACTGGCCCTGCTCGAGCGGAACGGCCTCGTGGCGTCCGACGGTGTGGCCGAGGTGCTCGAGGCGACCGGTGAGCGGGTGCTCGGTGGTGGCGTCCCCGTCGGTGCGGTGCGCGCCGGCGCCGGGCTGCGCTGATCCGTCGCGAGTGCTGTTCCTCGGTCGGCGCTGATACCCGGACCGCGCTGGTCATCGGTCCGCACTGACGGGGTCGGGGGCGAGGACCGGCAGCGCCGGGGACACGCGGACGACCCCGTGGCCGTCGAGTCGACGGACGGAGCAGCCGTACCGCGAGACCTCGACGGTGACGTCCCGGTGTCGGGGCGCTGCTCCGAGTCCGGGGACGAGCACCACCGTGCCGAGCGGTCGGCCGTCGGCGCCCATCCACACCGCGATCGAGGTCCCCGACGGAAGGGTCTCCGCTGACGGCGTGCTCGGGGTGGTCGGGGCCGGATCGTCGCTGCCGGAGCCCGCTGCGTCGAGGACTCCTGGCGCGACGGCCCATCGCAGATCGTCGTCGGCGTGGACGGCAGCGGCTCGGAGCTGCTCGGCGAGCCCGCGGAACACCGCGACGGCGAGTGCTCCGGCACCGACGACCACCACGTGGGACCCGGCGTCGACGCGGAGCAGGTCACCGCCCGGCCCGTGCCCGAGGACGAGTGCCGGCAGGCCGTCACCGTCCTCGGGGGTCGGTCCCATCGGCTGCTCCGGCGCGCCGAGCGGATCGGCCGCGGCGGGTTGGTCCGGCCCGTGCGGCGCAACGACCTGGGCCGGACGGGTTCCGGGATCCGGCGGCGCCGACTGGTGCAGCACCACGTCGACCAGGGCGCAGCACGCACCCGCCCCGAGCAGGACGGTCTGCCCCGCGCCACCGATCGGCGCGAGGACGCCGGCCACGACGAGCGCGACCGCGGCCCCCACGATCACACAGCGGGCGGTGAAGCGGGTCATGTCCCCATCGCACCAGGTACGAAGGGCCCAGCGCTGGTCCGCGACGGATCTGTGGAGAAGTCGCCTACTGCACGAGGAAGAACTGCTCACCGATGTCGACGCGGGCGCCACGCTCGACGCGGTACCGCCGACCGGGCTCGCAGCGGCGGATCGATCCATCGATGTGCCGGACCACCGTGCCGTTGCCGGAGAACCGGTCGGAGACCCACAGGTCGTCGCCGTCGCGGCCGAGCTCGAGGTGGGTCTTCGACACGGACTTGCCCGGGTCGTGCACGGTCAGCAGGTCGTCGTACCGCTCCCCCGGCTGCGGTCGCGGCAGGCGTCCGAGCAGGCCGGTGCCGTGCACCCCGAGCCGTTCACCCGTGCTGAAGTGCAGGACGAACGGCGCCCGGGTCGGGGTCTTCGCGACGATGCGGGTCTCGTCGACGTCGTCGTCGGCGTCGTCATCGGCGTCGTGGAGCGCATCGGCTCCGGCGTTCGACTCCGACCGGCTCGCCGGCGGGAACGGCAGCGCGGGTCCGGTCGCTCCGGGGATCGGGGGCAGCGGTGCAGCCACGGGCGCACCGGTGGTGGTGGCGGACGGCGCGGAGGACGGGACGGTCGCGGAACCGGGCACCGGCGGGAGTGGGGTGCGCGGCACGGCGGACGCCTCGGGCTCGCCCACCGGGGCAGCGTGCGCCCCTCGGGGGCGACGGCCCGCACCGGACTGCTCGACCCCGGCGCGGAGCGACTCGTCGTCCACCCGGGCCTCGTCGTTCGGCTCGTCGCCCTGCTCGTCGCGTGCAGTGATCTCGTCGGAGCTGTTCTCGTCGGAGCCGCTCTCGTCGGACTCGTCCGAGCCCGCGGGCTCAGACGATCCACCGGCCGGCTCGTCCGCATCGTCGGTCGTTCCGGACGTCTCGGTGCCGTCAGACCCCTGGGCGCCGTCAGACCCCTGGGTGCCGTCGGATCCCTCTGCTGCCCAGTCGGGTCGGGTCATCGGCAAGGGCATGACGGGGCCGGTGAAGGCCGCGGTGACCGCCGGGCGGACGGCTCCGCACTCGCCGCAGAAGATGTCGTCGGGCTCGAGCCGGTTGCCACAGACGTGGCAGATGGTCGTCTCGTGCATGCCGGGGGTGACGAGCGGGGCCGGACGCGGCGGCCGTCGATCGATGAGCGGCTCGACCACGGCGGTGTCCCCGGGCTGCGGGGGCGACACGACGGCGGGGCGGTCGTCCGCGGCACTCGTCTCCGACGCCGCCACGATCACGTCGTCGCGCTCCGGCTCGGAGCCGGCCTGGGCATCCTGTTCCCGCTGTGCGCCCTGTGGTTCCGACGCAGGAGCCGCGGCGCCCTGCTCGGTGGCCGGTTCGGCAGCTGCTCCTGGCCCCGGCGGAACGACCGGCTCCGACGGCGTCTCGGCAGCCGGGGTACCGCGGCCCACCCACCAGGAAGGACCGGCGGGTGCCGCTGGGGGTGCGGTGGCGGCTGGCGGCGCCCACACGGGCAGAGCGGGCTCCGCGGTGTGCGGAGGTGCGACGGGCTGCTGCGCCGTCTGCTCAGGAGCGGGCGACGCGGCATCACGCACCGGGGTCGCGGGCGTCGCTGGGCGACCGGGAGCCGGGGCGATGCGGGTGCGCTCGGGATCGTCGGCGTCGAGGGGCTCGGACGGGTAGGCGTCGGGGTCGAGAGCCGGCTCCGGATCCGACTGGCCCGGCGCACCCGACCAGTCCCCGAGTCCGGATCCGGCGCCGTGCACGTGTGAGGGCGCCTGGCGCGGTGCGAAGTCGTCGGGACGCTGCACCGGCACGGGTGCCGGCGGTTCGGTTCCACGGCGGTCGGCACCGGTGAGCCAGGCGCGGGTGGCGGGATCGAGCGTGGCTTCGGGCAACCAGGCGTCGGAGGCCGGGTCGGACCGTCGGCCATGGGCGTCGGGCTGCTGCAACGGTGGCGGCGGTGCCTGTTCGACGGGGGTCGGCGCGACCGGGCGACGGCTCGCCGCGGCGGTGACCGCGCGTCCGCACTCACCGCAGAAGATCGCTCCGTCCGGGAGCATCGATCCGCAGTGTTCGCATCTGATCACGTGGTGCCTCTGTCCTCACTCGGCCGTCCACGACGCTCGTCCGGCCTCTGGACATCGTAGTCGCCGTGCCCCGACGCAGTCTGGCCGTCGGTCACACGACGGGACCGTGGCGTCGGACGACGCCCGGTTCCCCGCAGCGACCGGAGTGACACGGCGGTGCGGAACCGCTCCCGACGGCTCCGCCCGGTCCGGAGCGAAGCGATCGCGTCGTCCGTCGCCGCCCACATGCGATCGGCGGTCGTCTGGTCGGCGTCGCTCGGGCCGAACACCGCACGGTCGGCCAGTGCCGCGAGTCCGGCGCCGCCGTCACCCGGTGCACCGACCACGGCTTCACGTCGGGTGGCGGAACGCCGCACGTCGTGCCCGCGGTCGAGCAGCGCGTCGCGGTACTCGTCCCAGGCACCGACGATGCGACCCCGGTGCGTGGTGGCGTTCCGTCGTCGTCGCCGTCGCAGTCGCTTCAGCAGCACGATCACGGCGAACGGCAACAGGACCAGTGCGACCACGCCGAGGGTCCCGAGGGCCCAGGGCAGCACGGCGAGCAGGATCCGGAGCCAGAGCGGCTGCACCGGCGGCGTGTTCCGGTCGCTCTCGGGCGGCGTCTGCTGGTCCTGGTCCTGCTGGTCCACCGGGGGCGGCGGCACGACCGTCTCCGGTCGGGTCACCGGCTGCGGGGTCTGCTGCTGCTCGTCCGGGATCTCACGCACCTCGGGGTTCGGGTTGAGCATCACCCACCCCCACTGCGCGGTGTCCACCTCGACGCGTGCCGTGACGTCGGACCCACGGAAGGTCATCGTCCCGCCACGCGCTGCGGTGCCGTCGCTGCCCGAGTCACCCCCGGCCGTGAAGCCCATCACGACCCGCGCGGGGAACCCGAGCTGGTCGGCCATCAGCGCGGCCGCCGCGGCGTACTGTTCCTGGTCACCGATCATCAGGGGCGCGGTGAGGAGCTCCTGGACGCGGTCGGCGCCGTGGCCGGACCGACTCATCCGGTCGTCACCGACACCGTGACTGACGTACCCCTTCCGCTGCAGTGCCTGCACCGCGGCGAGGAGCTTCGCGCCGGGTGCCGACACGTCCTCTGTCGTCGACTCGACGGTGTCGCGCACGGCGTCGGGGACGTCCCGTGCGGTGGGAACCGCGGCGCTCCCTGGCCGCGCGGTGGCCAGCTGCCGTTCCGTCGGCTGGTCGGGCAGCACCGCCGTCAGGTCGTAGGACGTGCCGTCCCCCACTCCGCCGACCACGGCGCCGGTGCCGGTCGATCCGTTGTAGAAGAAGGCGCCGCGCTCGTCGTCCGCGTCCTGCCCGGTGAACTCCACGCGCTCCAGGGCGCCGACCGTCGGCAGCCACACACCGCGGTACCCGTCGACCGTCACACCGACGTCGACCGTGGTGCCCCGGACGCCACGGACGTCGACGGCGGTCGGCACGCGTTCGAAGGTGCCCGAGCCCGCCGAGCCGTCGGCGCCGCCGACCCGGTAGACCACGCCGTCGTAGGTGTCGAGCGTCGCGATGCGGACGAACCCGCCCTCGGGCAGGCCGGTCACCCGGAGCTGGATCGCGTCCGAGGCAGTGGGTTCCTCGTAGGCGCGGAATCCGCTGAGCGGACTGACGTAGTCGCGGGGGTCGAACGGCTTCACGACGTCGGTGCGCGCGACGGTGCGGTCACCGGAGGGCGGTGCGACCAGGCCGAGGCCGGTCGCGACGACCGCCGCGGCCACGATGGTGCCGGTGCCCACGAGCGCGGGTCGGACGATGGACCGTGCGACCGGCACCCGTGAACCGATGGTGGTCGCCACGGCGACCGCACGACGCGCGTGCCGGACCGTCAGCGCCCAGACGAGGGCGAGACCGACCAGGACGACCGCCGTCACGATCGACGTGTCGAGCCGGCTCGGCCCGACGACCACCCCCACCGCGAAGAGCACCAGCGCCGGGATGCTCGCGAGTTCCTGCCGGGAGGCGCGGGTCGCCACGCTCACGGCGGTCACCGTCGCCACGAGCAACGTCACGAAGTAGGGCACGAGGAGCGCTTCGTAGGAGCCCACCGGGAGGCTGATGGTCACCAGCTGCTTCCAGCCGAGGGCGACGCCGGCGAAGAGGTCGAGGAGTCCGTGTCCGGTGGGCAGCAGGCCGTTCGCCTGGCTCGGCACGGCGGCGGGGACGCCGGTCAGCGTGAACGCGGCGACGGTCGCGATCGCCACGACGGCCGTCGGGAGCCGGAGCAGGGTGCCGAGGAGCGCGACGATCGTGCCGATGACGATCGCGGTGACCGCGGCGGTGATCATCGCGCCGTCCCGGTACACCGGCCACCAGGACGTGCTCGCGACGGCCAGCAACAGCCAGACCGCCAGCGTGCCGCCGGCGAGGCGGAACGGGACGAGCCGACGGGCACCGCGACGGTCGGATCGCCGGGTCGAGCGTCTCGCCCGGTCCGCCGCAGGGGCCGGGTTGGTCACGGGTGCGGCGCTCATGCTGCCGACGCCGATCGGTGCAGGGCGTGCCGGAGGTCGTCCAGGTAGCCGATGGTCATCACGGTCAGACCCGCGACACGCAGGAACCGCGGCTGGGCCTCGGGCTCGCAGATCACCGCGACGACCTCCACCCCGACGGGGAACCGCGTGGCGGCGAGTCGGAGCGCGGGCAGGCCGACGGTCGAGCCCACGACGAGGAACGCGACGGAGATGCCGTCGGTGTCGCTCCCGACGATCCGGGAGACCTCGGCGATCGGCAGGCACGCGTCGGCGAGGCCGACCGAGGCGAAGTCGTCGAGCAGGCGCGTCGGCGTGACGGTGGGGAGCGTCCGGACGGCGTACACCGCACGCTTCGCGAACTCCGGCGTGCGCTGGGACACCACGACCGAGACCTCACGGCCGTCGCGGATCGCCCGCGCGCCGAGGGAAGCGGCCGCGCTCACCGCGAGCTCGAACTCCTCGTCGTCGGCGAACTCTCCGCGCGCGATGCCGAGCGCGACGACGAGGTGCGAGCGACGGGTGTCCTCGAACTGCCGGACCATGAGCGCGCCGGACTTCGCCGTCGACTTCCAGTGGATGGTGCGCGGGTCGTCGCCGGGCATGTACTCGCGGATGGCGTGGAAAGCGATGTCCGCGGGCGACAGGTCGGTCGTCGCCTGCCCCTCGAGGTCGCGCACCAGGCCTGTGCTCGTCGACGGGATCGCGATGGTGCGCGGGTGCACGATGACCTGCTCGCGGGCGGTCCAGACGAGCTCACGGCGGACGAGTCCCACCGGGTCTGCGCGGACCCCCGTCACGGGCCCGACGTCGAGCACCCCGCGGCGGAGCGTCGGGACCGGGACCTGGCGCTCGAAGGTGCCGTGCGGCCCGATGGCCGGGATCGCGACGTCGACCAGGCCTGATCCGACCGGCACCTCGACGGTGGTCGGCACCGACGGCAGGCGCGTGGGGTTCTCGGCCGTGATGATCACGCCAGCGTCGTCGCCGACCGCCACACGGTGCTGCGGCAGCCGCATCCGGATGGCCAGCCGCGACCGGCCGATCAACGCCACCGCAGCGACCACCGCGAGCACGGCGCCGGCGAACCCGACGACGACGACCTCCCGCAGGCCGAACCGGTAGCCGGCCACGAACGCGACGAGCGTCAGCGCGGCGACCGTCCACCCGAGCCCGGTGACGACGGACGAGACCTCGCCCCAAAGACGCAGGACGAGCCTCCAGGCCGTTGCCCAGAGCCGGACGATCCCGATGACCGCATCCGCTGCGACACCCTCGCGGTCACCGACGATCCGCGTCCGGACGTTGGTCATGCCGGTGACCGTCCCCGTGCGCTCGTACGCCGCCGTGCCACGACGCGACCGCGTCGAGGACGGACGGCGTGAGCGCGTGGAGACGGGCCGGCGGTCCGTCACGTCGTGACTCGGTCGGCGGGCGGCGGGGTCTCCACCAGGAGCTGCGCGATGACGCTCGGTGCGCTGACGCCGTCGAACTCGGCCTCAGCGTCGAGCACCAGGCGGTGCGCGAGGACCGGGACGGCCAGCGCCTTCACGTCGTCCGGTGTGACGTAGTGGCGACCACTCAGCGCCGCGAGGACACGGGAAGCACGGATCAGACCCATCGCCCCGCGGACGCTGACGCCGAGCCGGACCTCGCTCGCGGAGCGGGTCGCGTCCACCAGGCGGGCGACGTAGTCGGCGATCACGGCGTCGACGTGCACGGTGCGCGCCAGGGCGGCCATCTCGGTGATGGTCGCGGCGGGCACGACGCTCGCCAGCGGGACCGACGCCGACGGAGCCGACGAGGTCTCGAGGATCTTCACCGTCGCGGCGTGGTCGGGGTAGCCGATGGACGTCTTCATGAGGAAGCGGTCGAGCTGCGCCTCGGGCAGGCGGTAGGTGCCGGCCTGCTCGATCGGGTTCTGGGTCGCGATGACCATGAACGGCGCAGCGAGACGGTGGTTGACGCCGTCGACCGTGATCGCGGACTCCTCCATCGCCTCGAGCAGCGCGGACTGGGTCTTCGGGCTCGCACGGTTGATCTCGTCGGCGAGCACGATGTTCGCGAAGACCGGCCCGCGGTGGAAGTCGAACTCCTGCGTCCGTTGGTCGTAGACGCTGATGCCGGTGATGTCGCCCGGCAGCAGGTCGGGGGTGAACTGGATGCGGTTCGTGGAGCCCTGCACGCTCTGCGCCATCGCTCGGGCGAGGCTCGTCTTGCCCGTGCCGGGGACGTCCTCGAGGAGCAGGTGCCCCTCGCTGAGCATCGCCGTGACCGCGAGGCGGATCACGAACGTCTTCCCGAGGAGCACCTGCTCGACGTTGGTCACGATGCGGCCTGCGACGTCGGCGAACCAGGTGGCCTGCTCCGGGGTCATGCTCATGCGGGGTGGTCCTTCGGTCGTGGCGGGAGGGCGGCGTGGGCGGGTCCGGGCGGCGGGGGTCAGCCGCCGGGGGCTGGTTCCGGGG
>NZ_QKSE01000011.1:0-157649 GCF_003234595.1 Curtobacterium sp. MCPF17_051
CCGTGGCGCCCACCGCCCCCGTCGGCCCGGCCGCTCCCGGTGCTCCCGCTGCGCCCGGCGCGCCTGTCGCCGCCGACGCTCCGGCCGCCGCTGCGTGGAACACTCCCCCGGCCGCCGGCCAGCAGGCGCCGTACCCGCCGACCGGCTCTGGCCGGGAGCCCGCGGACGGCGTGCAGTCGATCTCCGGCGTGCAGCCGCCCTCCGGCACACAGCCCCCGTACGGCGCACAACCCGCCTCCGGGTCGCAGCCGTTCATCGGCGGTGGCGCCCCCGCTCCGGCCCCGATGTCCCCGCGGTCCAGGAAGATCCTGGTCCGTTCGCTCATCGCCGGCGGCGCCGTGATCGTCGTCGTCATCGCCGGCGCGGTCACGACGAGCGTCCTCCGCGCCGGCGTGTGGGGTCCGGCCCCGACCGTCGAGTCCTACGTGCAGGCCATCGCCAGCGGTGACGCCGACACCGCCGCCGACCTGAGCGAGGTCCCCGACGACGCCGCGATGCTCGACTCGACGGTGCTCGGGAGCGCGAAGGACCGCCCGTCGGACATCCGCGTCGGCCGGGTCGCCCGGACCGGTGACACCGCGATCGCCACCCTGAGCTACACGCAGGACGGCAAGAACCGCTCCGGCCAGGTGTCGTTGCGGCGCACGGGCACCTCGTTCCTGGTGAAGGACGAGTGGCGCGTCACGCAGCCGCTCGCCCAGCAGGTCACCCTGACGGCCTCCGACGTGCTCGAGGGTGCACCCGTGACCGTCGGCGGCAAGGAGATCGGGAAGATCAGCGAGGGCACGTTCACGTCCCTCGCCTACCCCGGCACCTACCAGGTCTCGGTCGGCGGGACGAAGTACTTCACCGGCGGCACCGAGAAGGTCTCCGTGGGCGCGGCCACGTCCGGCTACGTCGACTTCACACCGAAGGCGACCAAGGCACTCGAGCAGGACGCCGAGCAGTACGTGACCGACCTGATCGACGACTGCGCCGAGAAGACCGAGCTCCGGGCCCTGAGCGGTTGCCCCTGGTACGGCCCCTACGACGCCGACGGCGGCGTGCAGTACGACGTCACGTCGATGCCCGAGCTGGAGGTCGAGGCGTCCCGCGCCGGCACCGTGATGGTGACGAGCACGAAGGACGGGAGCGTCTCGTACGCGTACACGTCGTACCTCGGTGACGAGAAGCGCGGCGAGGACTCGTTCGATGTGAACCAGTACCTGAAGGTGGAGGACGGCAAGCTCGTCTCCGCCTACTGAGCAGGAGCCGACTGAGCGGTTCCGCAGCACCACGACGGCCGTCCCGGGATCTTCCGGGTCGGCCGTCTCAGTAGGCTGACGAGCATGGTCAGGACACGGGCGTGGTGCAAGGGCGACACGGTCGAGCGGGACTTCCCCGTCGACCGGATCTCCGACCTCGTCGCCGACCCGGACACCTTCGTCTGGATCGACTACACCGACCCGACGCCGGCCGACCTCGAGCAGATCGAGGAGGAGCTCGGCATCCACGCGCTCGCGGTCGAGGACGCCGTCGAGCACGGACAGCGCCCGAAGCTCGACCGGTACCGGGACAGTCTGTTCCTGGTCGTCTACGACGTGGGCGGCACGGACGACGAGGGTGACCTGATCACGCACGAGGTCAAGGCCTTCGTCACCGAACGGGCCCTCGTCACGATCCACGGGTCCGACGTCGACACCACCCCGATGGAACACCGACTCACGGCGAACTCCGACATCGCCGAACACGGCGTGCCGTGGCTCGTCTGGGCGCTGCTCGACGCCGTCGTCGATCGGGCCACCGACACCGTCGAGGACCTGGAGCGGCAGATCGACGCGCTCGAGGACGACCTGTTCGAGCCGGGCGACCCCCGTGAGCAGCAGATCCAGCGGCGGTCCTTCCGGCTCCGCAAGACGCTCGGGGTGCTCCGGCGACTGGTCGTCCCGACGCGGGACAGCGTCGCCTCGTTGCTGCACGGTGACGCGGAGACGATCTCGAACGGCATCCGGCCGTACTTCCGCGACGTCGAGGACCACCTGGTCTCGATCGCCGACTCCGTCGAACAGCTCCGCGACGCCGTGTCGAGCGTGCTCGACACGACCCTGAACCTGGCGTCGAACCGCCAGAACACCGTCATGAAGAAGGTCACGAGCTGGGCGGCGATCATCGCGATCCCGACGGGGGTGACGAGCTTCTTCGGGCAGAACGTCGAGTTCCCGGGCGAGGGTGCCTGGAGCGGGCTCTGGGCATCGCTCGCGATCATCACCGCGTCGTCGCTCGTGCTCTACCGCGTCTTCAAGACCCGCGACTGGCTCTGACCGCGCGCACGGCTCCGGCACCCGAACGGTCCGAGGCCCCGCCGACGTCAGAGCGCGAGCGCCAGGACCCCGGCGACGACGGTGAGCGGCGCGACGACGCACCCGAGCGCCATGTACCGGCCCCACGACAGGTGCACGCCCTCCGCCGACAGCCGTGCGTGCCACAGGAGCGTCGCGAGCGAGGCCCACGGCGTGATGAGACAGCCGGCGTTCACGCCGATGAGCAGCGCCGCGTACCGCACGGCCTCGTGCCCGGCGGCCGGTTCGAGCACCAGGTACGCCGGCAGGTTGTCGATGCCGTTCGCCGCGACCGCGCCCGCACCGCCGAGCAGCAGCAGCGGGCCGGTCCCGGTGCCGCTCTGCAGCGCGTGCACGATCGGGTCGGTGATGCCCGTCGTGTGCAGCGCCTCGACCACCACGAAGAGCCCGGCGGCGAACAGCAGCGTGGACCACGGCACGCGGGACACCCGGAGTTCGGACGGGGACCGGAACGCCGCGACCACGACGAGCACCACGGCGGCCAGGACCGCAGCGATCCACACGGTCACCCCGGCCGTCAGGGCGACGACCAGCGCGACGAGCACTCCGGAGGCCGCCCAGAAGAACACGGGGTCGCTCGGCGTACGGACGGACACCGGCGAGTAGCGACCGAACAGCTTGCTCCGGAACACCACGAGCAGGACGACGCACGGCACGACCACCCCGGCGACCGCGGGCCAGGCCATCAGCCCGGCGAACGGCAGCGGGCCGCCGAGCCCCATCCGGTCGACGGCGAGCAGGTTCGTCAGGTTCGACACCGGCAGCAGCAGCGAGGCCGTGTTCGCGAGCCAGACCGTGGTCAGGGCGAACGGCATCGGGGGCAGTCCCACACGCCGTGCGAGCGAGATGACGATGGGGGTGAGGAGCACCGCGGTCGTGTCGATCGACAGGAAGACGGTGCAGAGCACGGCGAGCACGACGACCGCACCCCAGAGACCGATGGTGCGCCCGCCACCGACCCGGGCGGCGACGTCGGCGAGGCGGTCGAACACCCCGGCGTCCGCGGCCAGCTCGGCGACGATGGTCAGCCCGAGCACGAACCCGAGGACCGGCAGGACCCGGTCGGCGAGCACGGCGAGGTCGTCGAGGGGCAGCAGCCCGAACACGACGCAGACCGCGCCGACCACGAGCAGGGCCGCTCCGATGACCGCTTGACGCACGAACACTCCTCCGGCAGACACCGCGCCAGGGTGACCGGCGGCGCTCCAATGTACGGGCCGGTAGCGTTGTCAGCACGACGACAGGAGGCCTCTGTGCGCAAGTTCATGTTCAACGGTGCGGTGTGGAGTTCGCTCATCAGCGGCTACAGCGTGCTGCAGACCACCCGCCAGGGACCGCGTGACTGGCGGCTCGCGCTGACCTGGGTCGCGTGGCTCGCCACGACGATCGTGGCGATCGGCACGGTCGTCGAGGACGACCGCGCGGTCAAGGCGCGCCAGTAGGTCGAGACGCAGGCGGTCGTCGACGCGACCGGCCTGACGAACGGGAGGCACGGTGCCAGCTGGCACCGTGCCTCCCGTTCGTCGTCCTGGCCGGGCAGGGCACGCCGCTCCCGTCACCGGGTCAGCGCTCGGACTCCGGGATGCCGGAGGTCTGGATCGGTCCGGTGAAGAGCGCACCGCGCTCGTCGTCGCCGAACAGCTGCGAGTCCCCCTCTGACGGGCGTCCGCGTCGGCGCGGTGCCGTCGCGCTCGGCTCGGTGAGCTGCACCCGCTGGACCGGCAGGGCGTCCGGGTGGGTGCGCTGGAGCCACTCGACCATCTCCTCGCGGACGTAGCAGCGGAGGTCGAACAGCCCGCCGGCGTCGGGTGCCGTCACGAGGATGCGGACCCGGACCAGTCCCCCGACGGCGTCCGTGACCTGGAGCACCTTGACCCGGCGGTCCCAGATCGTCGAGGTGTCGAGGATCCGGTCGAGCTCCGCCCGCATGTCGGCCGGGCTCACCCGCCAGTCGAGGTCGAACTCGACGGCGCCGAGCAGTTCGCTGCCGGTCCGCGTCCAGTTCTCGAACGGCGTGCTCGTGAAGTACGTGGACGGCAGCACGAACCGACGGTCGTCCCACAGGTGCACGACGACGTAGGTCAGGGTGATCTCCTCGATCCGGCCCCACTGCTGCTCGACAACGACGACGTCGTCCACCCGGATCGACCCGGAGAAGGCCAGCTGCATGCCGGCGAACACGTTGCCGAGCGTGGACTGCGCGGCGAGGCCCGCGACCACGGAGATGAGGCCGGCGCTGGCGAGGACGCTCGCGCCCGCCGCCTCGACCCCGTCGAAGGTCAGCAGGATCGCGCCGACCGCGATGATGACGAGCAGGGCGACGGTGAGCCGCCGGATGATGAGCACCTGGGTGCGGATGCGACGCGCCTGCCGGTTGTCGGGCACGTCGATGCGGAAGCGGTGCAGCCCGAGGTCCTCGAGGAAGATCGCGACCTGGCACGCGAGCCAGCATCCGGTCGCGATCGTGACGATGAGGAAGGCGTGCACCACCTCGTCGCGCCACGGGTAGGCGTCGGCGTTCCCCGGGATGCTCGACGTGAAGGCGATCCAGAGCAGGACCACCAGCAGCACGGTGCGGAAGGGGTGCCTCGTCCGGCGCGAGAGCACGCCGGCCCAGCGTTCCCGGCGTGCGATCGCCCGGAGGACCAGGTGCAGGACGAGGGCGACGACGGCGGTGACGAGCAGGGCGAACCCGATCGCGACGAGGAGTCGGAGGAGGATGTCCATCCCTCCATGCAAGCAACGGACGACGGTCGTCGTTCAGGATCGGGCCGCCGTCGGCTGTGCGGACGTTCAGCAGCTGCGGTTCGATCGAACCGGGGTTTGCGTGACGGCCCGGTCCGGTGCGCATGTAGGTTGTCGCGCATGACAGCGCAGAACGACACGGGTGGCAGCCGAGCGCCGGCGAACGACTTCTCGCACGAGCAGGAGGGCTACCAGCACGGTCTGAAGCCCCGGCAACTGCAGATGATCGCGATCGGCGGCGCGATCGGTACCGGCCTCTTCCTCGGTGCCGGTGGACGCCTGCACACCGCGGGCCCCGCGCTCGCGCTGACCTACCTGGTCGCCGGGATCTTCGCCTTCTTCATCCTGCGGGCCCTGGGCGAACTGGTGCTGCACCGCCCGTCCTCGGGGTCGTTCATCTCGTACGCCCGCGAGTTCTACGGCGAGAAGTTCGCGTACGCCGCGGGCTGGATGTACTTCCTGAACTGGGCGATGACCTCGATCGTCGACACCACCGCCGTCGCGATCTACCTGCAGTACTGGTCGGCCTTCACCGCCGCACCGCAGTGGCTGCTGGCGCTGATCGCCCTGGTCGTCGTCCTCGCAGCGAACATGGTCGCCGTGAAGGTGTTCGGTGAGCTCGAGTTCTGGTTCGCCCTGATCAAGGTCGCCGCGCTCGTGGCGTTCCTCGTCGTCGCGATCATCTGGCTCGTCTTCGCGTTCCCGGTCGAGGCCGGCGGCGAGGCCGTGCGCACCGGGTTCACGATCTGGGGCGACAACGGCGGGCTGTTCCCGAACGGGCTGCTCCCCGCGGTCATCGTGATCCAGGGTGTCGTGTTCGCGTACGCGGCCATCGAGCTCGTCGGCACCGCCTCGGGCGAGACGCAGAACACCGAGAAGGTCATCCCCCGCGCGATCAACTCCGTCGTCTTCCGCATCGCGGTCTTCTACGTCGGCTCGATCATCCTGCTCTCCCTGCTGCTGCCGTACACGGCCTACAAGGAGGGCGAGAGCCCGTTCGTGACGTTCTTCTCGTCGCTCGGCAACCCGCAGGTCGGGTCGATCGTCGGCGGCATCATGAACTTCGTCGTGCTCACCGCGGCCCTGTCGTCCCTGAACGCCGGCCTGTACTCCACCGGACGAGCCCTCCACTCGATGGGCATGAACGGTTCGGCGCCCAAGTGGACCACGAAGATGTCGAAGGGCGGCGTGCCCTACGCCGGCATCCTGCTCACCGCGGCGTTCACCGTCGCGGGCGTCGTGCTGAACTACTTCGTGCCGAGCCAGGCGTTCGAGATCGCCCTGAACATCGCCAGCCTCGGCATCATCACGGCGTGGGGCACGATCATCCTGTGCCAGATGCGGCTGCGTCAGTGGGCCAAGCAGGGGCTCGCGAAGGAACCCTCGTTCAAGCTCCCCGGGGCGCCGGTCACCGCCTGGCTCACCCTGGCGTTCCTCGCCTCGGTCATCGTGCTGATGGCGATCGACTACCCCGTCGGCACGTACACGATCGCGTCGCTCGTCATCGTGATCCCGCTGCTCATCGTCGGGTGGTTCCTGCAGCGTGACCGCATCCTGCGCATCGCCGCCCTGCGCGAGGGCGTCACGGGGCCCTACCCGATCGGTGTCCGCGACCCCGCCGCCTCGGTGCGACGCGACGGCGACGGGAGCTGACGCTCCGCTTGTCCCCGGAACGCAAGGCCCTCAGCGCCGAACACGAGCGGTCCGGCACCGTCGCTACCATCAGCGGGTGCCGGACCGTTCTGCTTCTCCCACCCTCGACCTGCAGCTCAGCTGGCGAGGTGCCTACGGACGCCTCCGGGTGTTCGCGGATCGTCTCGAGGCCGAGACCGACTACCAGCGCGAGACGCGCACGGCGGTGCCGATGGACGCGGTGCAGGGGTGGCGCCTCGGACCGTGCGACGAGGACGCCGTCTGCGTCGAGTTCCTCGCCGGGCCGGACACCTACCGGGTGCTGCTCGACACCCCGGACGAGCAGCTCGCTGCGCTGGCGATCCGGAAGGTGCTCGGCCCGCCGCTGGAGTCCTGAGGACGCCGGTGCCGGGCCCACGGGGACCCGGGTCAGTCGTCGGTGTCGACGCGGTCGGTGACGACGTCACCGGAGCCGGCATCGATGCGCACGCTGTGCTTGGTGCCGGACGAGTCGAGCACGTCGCCCTCCCAGACGACCGTGCCGACGTGGTCGTCGAGTCCGAGTTCGGTCACGGTCCCCGCGTGCAGGTCCTGGAATGCGTCGACGGCCTGCTTGACGCTCAGGTCGGCGGCTGCGACGAAGCGCTCGTGCTCGGCCTTGTCGTCCGCGTCGGCGGCCTCGGTCTGCGGGGTGCCGGCGACCGAGGTGCCGTCGGCGTTCGTGTGCACCTCGTGCTCGGTGCCGTCCTTCGTCACGACCAGGACCTCGTAGGCGGAGGCGCCCTGTTCCTGCTCGACCGAGATGACGGTGCCCGAGCCGACCTCGCCGCGCGCGGTGGCGACCGCTGCGAGCAGGGCCTTGTTCGAGCCGGCGGACGCCGCGCCGGACGCACCGGCCGAAGACGAAGCGGAGCCCGACGAGTCCGTCGCCGACGAGCCGGCCGAGCCGGTGTCGTCGTCCGAGTCGTCGCTGGCGCAACCGGTGAGTGCGAGCGCCGCGACGATCGGCAGGGCGGCGAACGCGGCGATGCGGCGGGCGGAGGGCTTCTGGTGCTGGGTACGGAGGTTCATGTGGACGAGCATCGCGTCGGGGTGCTGAAGCAGCCCTGAAGCCGCCTGTTCAGCCGCCGAGTGCGATGCGGACGACGAAGCGCGCGCCGCCGAGCGGGGACGTGACCACGGTCGTGTCGCCGCCGTGAGCCCGCACGGCGTCGCGGACGATGGCGAGGCCGAGCCCCGCGCCGCCGGCGTCCCGGCTGCGGGCCTCGTCGAGACGGACGAACCGCTCGAAGACGCGCTCGCGCTCGTCCTCGGGGACGCCGGTGCCGTCGTCGTCGACCGTGAGCACCGCGGACCCGTCGTGTTCGGTGAGCGACACCGTGACGCGTGTGCTCGCGTGCCGGACGGCGTTGTCGACGAGGTTCCGGACCACCCCCGCCAGCACGCGCTCGTCGCCGAGGACCCGCGCTGCGGAGATCGCCGAACCGTCCACCCGGACCGCCGGGGCGTCGCCGTCCCGCGCGGGCGCGACACCGGTCGTCGACCGTGCCCGCGCCACCGCGTCCAACGCCAGGTCGTCGAGGTCGACGGGGCGCCGCGTGCGGATCCCGCCCTCGTCGAGGCGGGAGAGCTCGAGCAGCCCGGTGACCAGGTCCTGCAGGCGCACCGCCTCGGACCGGACGACGTCGGCGAGGTCGGCCACCTCGGTCCGCTCCGGGTGCGCGACGGCGACCTCGGCGTGCTGCCGGATCGACGCGATCGGCGACCGGAGTTCGTGGGAGGCGTCGGACACGAACCGCCGCTGGCTCTCGGCGGACCGTTCGAGGCGGTCGAGCATGGCGTTCATGGTGCTCGCGAGCCGGGCGACCTCGTCGCCGGTGTCCGGCACCTCGACCCGGGCGTCCGGACGGGCCGTCCGGATCGTCTCGACCTCGGTGCGCATCCGCTCCACGGGCCGCAGCGAGCGTCCGGTGACGGCCCAGGTGACCGCGACCAGCAGGAGCACCAGTACGGGCACCCCGACGGCGAGGAGCACGACGGCGGTGCGGACCGCGGTGTCGGCCTGGTCGAGCGTGGCACCGTAGACGAGCGTCGCCTCGCCGCCGCCGGGCAGGTCCACGTCGTCCGCCACGAGCAGCCAGCGTTCGCCGTCGTGGGTCCACCGGGACTCGTCGGCGGTGGGCAGGGCAGCGCCGTCGGCGTCCTCGCCGTGCGCCAGGACCGCCCCGCCGTCGCCGATCACCTGCACCAGGACGTCCTCGTAGCCGGTCACCGCGGCCGCACCGTCCGCCTCGACCCGGGAGGACACCTGCTCGAGACCGGCCTCGGCCGAGGTGCGCACGCCGTCGAGCAGCACGAGCCGCAGCACGACGACGAACGCGACGGCACCGATGACCAGGGCCGCGAGGACGACGACCCCGGCGCCGAGGGTGGTGCGGGCCCGGACCGACCGAGGGCGCCGTGGCCTTCCTCGTGCGGCCCCGCTCGCACGGGGGTTCGGCCGCTCAGCCACCGTCCGCCGCCAAGCGGTACCCGGCGCCGCGGACCGTCTCTATCGCGGCACGCCCGAACGGCCGGTCGAGCTTCCGGCGGAGGTGTCCGACGTACACCTCGACGATGTTCGGGTCGCCCTCGAAGTCGACGTCCCAGACGTTCTCGATGACGTCGCGCTTCGACCGGACCTGTCCCGGGTGCCGTGCGAGGTACTCGAGCACGGCGAACTCGCGGCTGGTCAGCTCGACGGGGGTCTCGCCGCGCGCCACGGTGCGCGCCGCGGGGTCGACCACCAGGTCGCCGAGGGTCAGCACGGTGGGGCGCTCGCGGGCACCCCGTCGGACGAGCGCCCGCAGCCGTGCCACGAGCACCGGGTGCGAGAACGGCTTGGTGACGTAGTCGTCGGCCCCCGCGTCGAGCGCCTCGACCTGGTCCCACTCGCCGTCCTTGGCGGTCAGCATGAGCACGGGGGTCCAGTCGCCGTCGGAGCGGAGCTGCGCGCACACGGCCCAGCCGCTCAGGCCGGGCATCATCAGGTCGAGCACGATCGCGTCGTAGCGGAACTCACGCGCGTGCCACAGACCGTCCACGCCGTCGTGCGCGACGTCGACCGCCCATCCCTCGGCCTCGAGGCCGCGGCGCACGCCGTCGGCGAGCCGGACCTCGTCGTCGACCACCAGCACCCGCATGGGGTCGATCCTGCCGTGCCCCGCTGAAGCAGGGCTGAAGCGGCCCGCGAGCGCGGCTCGCGACGGTGACCGGGGGCGGACGGGAGGCCCGTGGCGGCGGCGCCACGGGCCTCCCGTCCGGTGGCGGTCCGGACCAGAGCCGCGCCGCCTCGGCCGGCTCAGACCAGCAGCAGGATCCCTGCGATCACGGACGCGACGGCGATCGCGAGCGCGACGAGCAGGAGCACGAGGTGCACCGTGTAGAACGTCGTCGGCTTGCCTGCGGCGTCGCGGGCACGCGAGTCCTTCGCGACGCGCTGGAAGAAGCGCGGCCAGGTGACGACGTTGAAGACGGCGCCGATGAACAGGACGACTGCGGCGAAGACGAGCACGGGACGATCCTAGTGAACGCCGGGGGCGACGATGCTGGTACGGGGTTGCCGGGCGGGTGGTGCTCGGCCGCCCCCAACGCGGCCGAGTCCCGACCCGGCAGGCCACAGGATCTGTAGCACCTGCTACAGACTGTACACGGCCTGTTCGGCAGCGTCGAGGGACTACGCGGTCTCGAGGGCGGCCTCGGCGTCGGCGAGGGCGACACGCTCGGCGTCGGTCAGCGACGCCCGTGCACCCCGCACGCCGTCGTTGATCTCGACGATGCGGCGACTGAGCCGGGTCGCGGGGTCGTCGGTCGGCGGGTAGGCGTTGTCCACACCGATCCGGTCGTGCAGCGGCGCCAGGCGGCGCAGCGCATCGTCCACGAGGCGGGCCCGGCGTCGGCGGGAGATCCGGTGCCCGACGACGAGCAGGAGCATGCCGGACGCCACGCACAGCACGGCTCCCGGCGTGGTGACGTCGTAGGGCAGCGAGAGCGCGTGCGTGACGTCCAGGTCACCGGCGACGTGCGCGACGTCCATCACGACGACCACGACCATGCGGACGACCCCGAGGACCCCACCGAGGACCAGGACCCACAGCCCCACCAGGTCGGTGGTCGTCCGGGCTTCGCGCAGCCGGAGCACGCAGATGAACCCCGTCGCGCCGAGGGCCACCCCGAGGTAGACGGTCTGCGCGATCGAGTAGACGGTGGCCGCCGGGTGCGAGCCGGCGTCGAGCATGAAGGTCGTCGTGGTCGCGGGCTTGTCGAGCACGGTGAACGCGACGACGACCACCACGACGACCACGGCGAAGGACACCACGACCGCGTTCCGGAGCCAGGGCCGCGCCGCGCCGACCGCCTTCGCCACGCCCCACAGCAGCGTGCTCGTGCCGGCCACCATGAGGCAGTCGCTGATGACGGTCACGACGTTGTACCCGCCGAGCAGCGGGTCGAGCCACCGGTACAGCGGGTCGACGTTCGTCACGATGGTGGCGGCGAAGAGCAGGAACGTGAACGCCAGCGTGCGGTCCTGCCCGCGTTGCAGGACCAACAGCACGATCGTCCCGACGATGAGCAGCACCGCCTGGACGACGGCGATGATCACCCGAAGACCCCTCGGAAGGCGCTCGGGCGGCCGCGGTGCTGGCGGATCACGGTGGCCAGGCGGTCGGCGAAGACCTCGGCCTCGTGCTCGTACGTGTTCGAGAACATGCCGCGGGCCAGCGCACGCTCGACCTTGTACTCGGGCAGGTCGGGGATGACATCGCGGATGTACGCGCTCTGCGGGGCGTGCTCCTGGTGCCGGTGCAGCACGTGCCCGAGCTCGTGGCCGATGACGAACGACCGGAACGTCGGCGAGGCTGTCGGTGAGATCATCACGAGGTGCGCGTGCTCGAGCGTGGCCACGAAGCCGCAGACGGGCTCGGCGGCCAGGAACGACTCCTCGCGCACCACGATCGGCTTGCCGACGACGTCGGCGGCGGCGGCGACGGCCTGGTCGACGTCCGACCACCCCTCGGCGGCGCCACGAGCCCAGAACGCCTCGACGAGGGCGTCGGTCATGCGACGCTCCCCCGCTGCGATTCCTCCTCGAGCACCTCGGCGATGCGCCGCAGCGCGTCGGGTGAGAGTTCACCGGGGAAGGTCCGGGCCGCGAAGCCGCTCACGCGGGCGGAGCGCAGGGAGCGGACGAGGGCGAGCTGGGCCCCGATCCGTTCCGGTACCTCGCTGTCCTCGAGCAGGAAGCGTTCGTCGACCTCGAAGTACCCGGCCAGCAGGCGCAGGAGCTCGGTGTCGCGGTTGCGGCGGCCGTCGCCCGAGAGCATGTAGGTCCACTTCGCCCGCGACAGCGACCCGCCGTGTGCCGCGACGTACTCCTCGATCGAGGAGAACGGCACCGGGGCGCCACGCTGCGACTCCTCGAAGTCGAGGAGCAGGTTGAGGCGGCGCGCGAGCTCGGCGGCGTCGAGCGCCCCGCCCTTCAGATCACCCGTGTCCATGTCGGACTCCTCCCCAGCCGTGTCCGCGCGAGGTGTGGGTCCGGCGCGTGGACGCCATGCTAGCGCGGGCGCCCGACACCCGCGCCGCTACCCTCGTGGGCATGCCCCGCCGCTTCCCCGCCACCGTCGCGGCACCGGTCGAGCACGAGATCGTCATCACGAAGTCGCGGTTCATCACCACCGTGGCACCGGTCTCCGGCGTCGAGGACGCCGACCGCGTGATCACCGAGGTCCGGCGGCGGTACTGGGATGCCCGGCACAACTGCACGGCGATGGTCACCGGCGTGCTCGGCGACCAGGCCCGATCCTCGGACGACGGCGAGCCCTCCGGCACCGCGGGCGTCCCCATGCTCGAGGTCCTGCGACGCCGCGACCTGACCGACGTCGTCGCGGTCGTCACGCGGTACTTCGGCGGGGTGAAGCTCGGTGCGGGCGGACTGGTCCGGGCCTACTCGACCTCGGTGTCCGAGGCGCTCGACACGGCGGTCCTCGTCCGCCGCGAGGCCCTGACGCAGGTGCGCTTCGACGTCGACCACGCCGACGCCGGACGGCTCGACAACGTGCTGCGCGACTGGGTCCGGCACCACCACGCGACGCTCGGTCCGACCGAGTACGGGCAGTCGGCGACCTTCGAGGTGTGGGTCCCCCACGAGGCGCTCGGAGCCCTGACCGCCGACCTCGCCGCCGCGTCGGCCGGTTCGCTCGAACCCGTCGTCGGCGAGGAGCGGATCGTCGACGTCCCCGTGGACTGAATTCCGCGTGGACTGACGTCCGCGCGGACCGACGTCTCCGTGGACCGGATTCCCCGGTTCGACGCACCCCGGGCGTGTCTCGACGTCGACGCGTCCACACCCCCGGAACGCACGAACGCCCCGACTCGATGAGCCGGGGCGTTCGTCCTACGGTGCACCCCCTCGGACTTGAACCGAGAACCCACTGATTAAGAGTCAGTTGCTCTGCCAATTGAGCTAGAGGTGCATGTTCCGGCTTCCGTGCCGCAACGGGAATCAACAATAGCATGGGTTTCGCGCGCCCACGACCACTCGTGGGCGCACGACGCGAACAGGAGCACCATGACCGACCGTCTCGTCCCCGGCGACACCGCCCCCGACTTCACGCTGCCCGACCAGGACGGCGTCCGGCACTCCCTGGCTGCCCTGCGCGGCAAGAAGGTCATCGTGTACTTCTACCCGGCAGCGTCCACCCCGGGCTGCACCACCGAGGCCTGCGACTTCCGCGACAACATGTCCTCGCTGCAGGCCGCCGGCTACGAGGTCCTCGGTGTCTCGAAGGACGAGCAGGCGAAGCTCAAGACGTTCCAGCACGAGCAGGCGCTGACGTTCCCGCTGCTGAGCGACCCCGACCTCACCGTGCACAAGGCCTACGCGGCCTGGGGCGAGAAGAACAACTACGGCAAGATCGTCACCGGCACGATCCGGTCCACGATCGTGGTCGACGAGGACGGCGCCGTGCAGCTGCCGCTCTACAACGTCAAGGCGACCGGTCACGTGGCGAGCCTGCGGAAGAAGCTCGGCCTGGTCTGAGGACCGGCCACGCACCGCAAGGCCCGGTGCCGGTTCTCGGAACCGGCACCGGGCCTCCAGTGCGTCCGGACCAGACCGTCTACTCGGCCGGGCGCGCGAGTGCGGCCGTCACCGACCGCGACAGCACCAGTGTGATCCCGAGCAGGGCCGGGACGAGCAGCAACCAGCCGACTGCGGCGACCCGGAAGACGCCCTGGAACGCCCCGATCGCGATGGCGCCCTGCAGCACCTGCCAGACGATGATGCCGGAGCGCACCCACGCACGGCCCTGCCACAGGCCGTTCAGCAGCGCACCGAGCCAGAGCGCAGCGATGGCGACGAGGACGGTGAGGGCGATGCCGGAGGCGATGCTCGTGGCCGGGGCGACGAGCAGTTCGACGACCAGGACGACCGTCACGACCACCAGCGCGAGGAACTCGAGGCCGACCACGGCGAGCAGCCCCAGCATCGCCGGCGACCGGCGCGCGACGGGTGCGGAGGGATCGGCGTCGTTCGGGGTGTCGTCGTGCACAGTGATCCTCCAGCATCGGAACCCTTGATTTGGCCCTACCAGTATGGAACGATATTGGAGGTCGTTTGGACGGCACGATGTGGTGTGCGTCTCCCGTGGTTCATCGCTCCTCCCCCGAGCGTCTCGCGGGCGTCAGACACGCTTCCTGCGGACTCCTCCCCACAGTTGTCCCCTCCATGCCGCATGCATGGTCAGCGGTCCGATCCCCCGAACCACGGCCCCGGCCTGCCGTTCGAGCATCGACATCAAGGAGCACCACACATGGACTGGCGTGACAAGGCTGCCTGCCTCACCGCAGACCCCGAGCTCTTCTTCCCCGTCGGGAACACCGGGCCCGCCGTCGACCAGATCGAGAAGGCCAAGTCGGTCTGTGCGCGTTGCACGGTCACCGAGATGTGCCTGCAGTACGCCCTCGAGAACAACCAGGACTCGGGTGTGTGGGGTGGTCTCAGCGAGGACGAGCGTCGTGCGCTGAAGCGTCGCGCCGCCCGCGCTCGCCGCGCGTCCTGACCCCGGTCGTCTGACACCACGACGCCCGTCGTCCCCCCGGGGGCGGCGGGCGTCGTCGTGCGCGCGGGGCCGATTCTGCAAGACACCGGTGTTCACGCGTCGAACACCGGAACGCGGGTGTTCGACCGGCGAACACCGGTGTCTTGCGATCTCGGAGCGGGCGTCAGGCGGGGGCGGTCAGCCAGCGGAACGGGATCGTGATCGTCACCTCGGTGCCGCTGCCCGTCAGGGTGTGCCAGTCGATGGTGCCGCCGAGCTCGCCCTGGATGAGCGTGCGGACGATCTGCGTGCCGAGGCCCGAGCCGACCTTGCCCTCGGGCAGGCCCACGCCGTTGTCGCGGACCTCGATCTCCAGGTGGTCGTCGAAGCGGCGGGCGACGATCTCGACCTCGCCGTCACGGCCGTCCAGCCCGTGCTCGACGGCGTTCGTCACGAGCTCGGTGAGGCCGAGGGCGAGCGGCGTCGCGGCCTCGGACGGCAGCACCCCGAACTCGCCGGTCTTCTTCGGGTGCACGGTCGTGTTGTGCGACGCGGCGACCTCGGTGACGAGCTTGAGCACCGAGTCGAACACCTCGTCGAAGTCCACCGTCTGGCTGAGGCCGCTCGACAGGGTGTCGTGCACGACGGCGATGGCGGCGACGCGGCGCATGGCGTTCTGCAGCGAGGTCCGCGCTTCTTCCGAGTGCGTTCGACGCGCCTGGATCCGCAGCAGTGACGCCACCGTCTGCAGGTTGTTCTTCACGCGGTGGTGGATCTCGCGGATCGTGGCGTCCTTGGTGATGAGCTCGCGCTCCTGGTGCCGCAGCTCGGACACGTCCCGGCAGAGCACGATGGCACCGATGCGCTCACCGTGGTCGCGGAGCGGGATCGAGCGGAGCGACACCGTGACGCCCTTCGACTCGATGTCCGCCCGCCACGGTGCACGACCGGTGACGACGAGCGGCAGGGACTCGTCGACGTCGAGCTGGGCGCCGATGAGCTCGGTGGTGACCTCGGCGAGGGACTTCCGCTCGAGTTCCCCCTCGAAGCCCATCCGGTTGAACGCGCTCAGGCCGTTCGGGCTCGCGAACGTGACGATGCCGGCGGTGTCGAGCCGCAGCAGGCCGTCACTGGCACGGGGCGCACCACGACGGGGGCCTGCCGGTGCACCGAGGTCGGGGAAGTCACCGGTGGCGATCATGCCGAACAGGTCGTTCGCGCTCGCGGTGAAGTTGAGCTCCTGGCGGCTCGGGGTCCGCATCTCGTCCTGGTTGGAGTGCCGGGTGACGACGGCGATCGGCCGCTCGGTGGTCTCGGCGCTCTTCGCGCTCAGGCGGCGGAGCACCGGGATCGCGCGGACGCGGGTCGGGGTGTCCTCGTACCAGTCCGGCTCGGCGGAGTCGACGACCCGTGATCCGGCGAAGCTCTCGGTCACCTGGCCGCGCCACTCCTCGCGGATCTCCTGCCCGACGATGTCCCGGTAGAACAGCGTCGCCGCGGAACTCGGCCTGGCGTGTGCGACGGCCACGAACGAGCCGTCCTCGGCGGTCGGGACCCAGAGCACCATGTCGGCGAAGGACAGGTCGGCGAGGAGCTGCCAGTCCCCCACGAGCAGGTGGAGCCACTCCACGTCTGCTTCCGAGGAACGGCCTTGCGCGAGGACGAGGTCACTGAGGGTCGACACCCAGCCAGTCTAGGTCCGACGCCTTGTGGAGAACGTCGCCCTCTCCACAGGGTAGACCGGTGTGTATTTTGTATGTTGCACGCCCCATACGCTCGCTCCAACGACGGAAGGGGCAGGGGTGGCAGAGCAGGCACGCCGCATCGATCACGAGACGACGACGGCGCATCCACCGCCGTTGCGGGTCGTCGAACCGCCGCCGGAGCCCGCCACGGCGACCGGCCCCCCGGACCCGGCGACGACCGCACGAGCGCTCGGGCTCTGCGTCGCCGAGGTACTCACCGGCGCGCGGGAGGTCGACAGCATCGCCCGGTGGATCAGCGACGACGTGCAGCGGCACCTGCAGCAGCGGGCCGCGGTGGCAGCGCACGCCCGGGGCTCCGGTCGGCGGGCACGCGGGCGTCCGGTACTCCGGGTCGGCAGCGTCCTCGTCTGCCGCCCGGCGGCGGGGGTCGCCGAGGCGACGGTGGTCGTGCACACGCGCAGCCACGCGCGAGCGGTCGCCATGCGGCTCGAAGAGCGACACGGACGGTGGCAGGCGACCGCGATCGGGGTCCTGTAGTCGGCTGGCGGACAGACGGGAGGCACGGTGCCAGCTGGCACCGTGCCTCCTGTCCTGTGTGGACGCTAGTTCTTCTTGGCGGCCTGGCGACGCTCGGCGCGGTTGCTCGCCGCGGCCTGACCGGAGGCCGTGGCCGCGTTGCCGAACGCGGAGCCCTGCTCCGGCTCGGCGGCCGCTTCGGCCTCGGCCTGGGCGCGCTGCGCACGAGCGGTCGCGGCCTGCTCGAGGCGACCCTTCTCGTCGCGGACCTCGACCTCGCCGTCGATCGACGGTGCCGAGTACTCGAGGCCGGAGACCTCGTCCTCGCCGAGACCCTTGGCCTCGATCACCGCGTTCTCACCGTCGGACTGCACCTGGACCTCGAGGTTGAACAGGTAGCCGACCGACTCTTCGCGGATCTGTCCCATCATCGTCTGGAACAGGGCGTAGCCCTCGCGCTGGTACTCGACCAGCGGGTCGCGCTGCGCCATGGCGCGGAGGCCGATGCCGTCCTTCAGGTAGTCCATCTCGTACAGGTGGTCGCGCCAGCGGCGGTCGATCACCGAGAGCACCACGCGACGCTCGAGCTCACGCATCGCCTCGTCGCCGAGGAGCTCCTCACGCTGCTGGTAGGCCAGCTTGGCGTCCGAGAGGATCTCGCGGGCCAGGAAGTCACGCGACGCCTTGCCCTTCGAGCCGGCCTCGGTGATGACCTCGTCGATGGAGATCGAGATCGGGTAGAGCGTGCCGAGCTCGGTCCACATGGCGTCGAGGTCCCAGTCGTCCGGGGAGCCTTCGCCGGTGTGGCTGTCGATCACGTCGTCGATGACGGCCTTGAGGAACGACTGCGCGCGGTCGTGCAGGTCGTCGCCCTCGAGGATGTGGCGGCGGTCGCTGTAGATCGCCTCGCGCTGCCGGTTCAGGACGTCGTCGTACTTCAGGACGTTCTTGCGGATCTCGGCGTTGCGGCCCTCGACCTGCGCCTGGGCGGACCGGATCGCACGGCCGACGAGCTTGTTCTCGATCGCCAGGTCGTCCGGCACGTTCGAGCGGCCCATCAGGCTCTCGGCGGCACCGGAGTTGAACAGGCGCATCAGGTCGTCGGTCAGCGACAGGTAGAAGCGGCTCTCGCCCGGGTCACCCTGGCGGCCGGAACGACCACGCAGCTGGTTGTCGATGCGGCGCGACTCGTGGCGCTCGGTGCCGAGCACGTAGAGGCCGCCGACGGCGCGGACCTTGTCGCCCTCTTCCTCGACCTCGGCCTTGACGCGGGCGAACACGTCGTCCCACGCGGCCTCGTACTCGTCGGGGGTCTCGGTCGGTGACAGGCCCTTGGCGTGCATTTCCTGCACGGCGAGGAACTCCGCGTTGCCGCCGAGCATGATGTCGGTACCACGACCGGCCATGTTCGTCGCGACGGTCACGGCGCCGAAGCGACCGGCCTGGGCGACGATCGCGGCTTCACGGGCGTGGTTCTTCGCGTTGAGGACCTCGTGCTTGACGCCCTGCTTGGCGAGGAGCTTCGACAGGTACTCGGACTTCTCGACGCTCGTGGTGCCGACGAGGACGGGCTGGCCCTTCTCGTGGCGCTCCGCGATGTCCTCGGCGACCTGCTCGAACTTCGCCTTCTCGTTCTTGTAGACGAGGTCCGTCTGGTCGATGCGCTGCATCGGCTTGTTCGTCGGGATGGGGACGACGCCGAGCTTGTAGGTCGACATGAACTCGGCCGCCTCGGTCTCGGCGGTACCGGTCATGCCGGAGAGCTTCTGGTAGAGGCGGAAGTAGTTCTGCAGCGTGACGGTGGCGAGGGTCTGGTTCTCGGCCTTGACCTCGACGCCCTCCTTCGCCTCGATCGCCTGGTGGATGCCCTCGTTGTAGCGGCGGCCCATCAGGATGCGGCCGGTGTGCTCGTCGACGATGAGCACCTCGCCGTTCATCACGACGTAGTCCTTGTCCTTCTTGAACAGGGCGACGGCCTTGATCGAGTTGTTCAGGAACGAGATGAGCGGGGTGTTCGCCGACTCGTACAGGTTCTCGATGCCGAGGTAGTCCTCGACCTTCTCGATGCCGGGCTCGAGGACGCCGACGGTGCGCTTCTTCTCGTCGACCTCGTAGTCCTCGCCCGGGGTGAGGCGCTTGGCGATCGAGGCGAACTCGGTGAACCAGCGGTTGGCCTCGCCCGAGGACGGACCGGAGATGATGAGCGGCGTGCGGGCCTCGTCGATGAGGATCGAGTCGACCTCGTCCACGACGGCGAAGAAGTGGCCGCGCTGCACCATGTCCGAGGCCTGCCACGCCATGTTGTCGCGCAGGTAGTCGAAGCCGAACTCGTTGTTCGTGCCGTACGTGATGTCGGCGGCGTACTGCTCGCGGCGCTCGGCCGGGCTCTGGTTGGCGATGATGCAGCCGGTGGTCATGCCGAGCGCGCGGAAGACGCGGCCCATGATCTCGGACTGGTACGACGCCAGGTAGTCGTTGACGGTGATGACGTGCACGCCGCGCGACGGGATCGCGTTGAGGTACGCGGCGGTCGTCGCGACGAGGGTCTTGCCCTCACCGGTCTTCATCTCGGCGATGTTGCCGAGGTGCAGCGCGGCGCCACCCATGAGCTGCACGTCGAAGTGCCGCATGCCCAGGGTCCGCTTCGCGGCTTCACGCACGGCGGCGAACGCCTCGGGCAGGAGGTCGTCGAGGGTCTCGCCGTTGGCGTACCGCTCGCGCAGCTCCTTGGTCTCGTCGTGGAGTTCCTCGTCGGTGAGGCTCGAGAAGTCGTCCTCGAGGTCGTTGATGGCCGAGGCGTACGCCTTCAGCCGACGGAGGGTTCGTCCTTCGCCGATGCGGAGGACCTTCTCCAGCACGTTTGCCACGTGAACTCCTTACGAGGTCGTCGCGCGCGACCTGCGCGCCCGATCGACCAGTCATGCTAGCAACCCGCGAACGCACGGCGCTGTGAGCGGCGCGGCTCTCGCGGACACGGGTGTGCGCGGCCCGCGAACGGACCGCGCACACGGTGCGGGACCGGAGGTCCCGCGTCGGATCAGGCGATCGCGGCTGCGCGCTCCGCGTCGGTGTCCGCGTCGACCGAGGCCGGCGCCTGGCCGGCGGGCACCTCGTCGATGCCGATCACGCCGTAGTCCCAGCCCTTGCGTCGGTACACGACACTCGGACGGCGGGTCTCGGCGTCGAGGAACAGGTAGAAGTCGTGCCCGACGAGCTCCATGTAGTACAGGGCGTCGTCGACCGTCATCGGGGCGGCCTCGAAGACCTTGTGCCGGATGACGACCGGGCTGTAGACCTCGTTCTCGTCCTCGGCGGTCTCCTGGTCGACGACCGGGACGGCACCGGTCGCGACGTCCTCGATGAGCTTGCCGTCGGCCGGGACGACACCCATGCCGTCGAAGCCGCTGCCGGAGGCCTCGGCGACCGAGGTGGGGCGGTGCCGGCCGTGGTGCACCTTGCGGCGGTCACGCGCCCGACGGAGGCGTTCCATGATCCGCGCGAAGGCGAGGTCGAAGGCGGCGTACTTGTCCGACGCCGCGGACTCGGCCCGCACGAGCGGCCCCGGTCCGATCAGCGTGAGCTCCACGCGGTCCTCGCCCTGGCTGCCGCTCGACTTCTCGTGGTGGCGGCTGATGCGCACCTCGAACGCGAGGGCGCGGTCGGCGAGCACGTCGATCTTCTCGGACTTCTGTTCGACGTAGGTGCGGAAACGGTCGGTGACCCCGACGTTCCGGCCCGTGATCGTCACGTCCATGTGGCGGCTCCCATCCAGTGTCGGCGCGTCGCCTCCGTCCGGCGACCCGAACGCCTTGCCGCGAGGCTAGACCCGGTGCACTGTCGGCGTCACGGGGAGACGGCGAGTCCGCCGCACACTCACCGGACACACAGAGGACACCGGGTGTTCACCGAGCATCAGTGGTCGACGCTCGCCACCGCGACACAGCGCACCACCCGCCCGCCCGCAGCCCGCACCGCACGGACGCCCTCCGCCATCGTCACGCCCGTCGTGACGACGTCGTCGACGAGCACGACGTCGCGGCCGTCGACGCCGGTCGCACGCAGGGTCCCGACGGTCGCCGCGACGCGTTCCACCGCCGACCGCTCCTTCTGCCCCGGTCCGGATCGCCGGCGTCCGGCCGGCATGCGGACGAGCCGACCCGTGTGCCGGACACCACCACGGGCGAGCAGCAGCACCACCGGGTCGAACCCACGCCGTCGGGCACCCGCCCGGGACGGTGGCACCCGGAGCACCACGGTGCCGTTCGGTGCCGCGGCGAGCGCCGCGCGGACGAGGGCACCGAAGCGGACGCCGAGCGGACGGGCGACGTCGACCCGGCCCCGGAGCTTGAGTTCGAGGACCAGGGTGCGGACCAGCCCCTCGTACTCGAAGGCCGCGTCGAGCCGGACGCCGGCGACCAGCCGGACCCGCCGGGGCCGTGCGGCGAGCACCGCGCGGCACGGTGGGCAGAGCGCGCGGTCCGGGCGGCCGCACCCCAGGCAGGTGACGGGCAGGAAGAGCCCGAGCACGGCGAGCAGGGCGTCGCGCCACGGGCTGGAGGCATCATCAGTGGGCACGCCCACGACTGTGGTGGTGACCGGACGACGGCGGTGGGCTTGTGCGCCGGACGGTGGACGGGCCTCCGGGCCGGGTGGGGTGTGGAGGACCGTCGTGTCAGCGCTGGACGCCGAGCACGTCGGCGGTGACGCCCGTCGTGTCAGCGCTGGACGCCGAGCACGTCGGCGGTGACGCCCGTCGTGTCCCAGCCGCCCCCGGTGGACTGCAGGACGTCGCCGTTCGACATCCGGAGCAGCAGCGCGCCGCCGCTGCCCCCGCTGATCGCGGTGGCGCGCCCATCGGGCTTCGGCAGGGTGCTCGACTTGCCGCCGATGGTGGTGCGGACGATGTTCGGACCGGTGGGCGTCTGCCCGACCGAGGCGACGTCGGTGTCGTTCACCCACGCGGCGTCGACCGCGGTGCCGCTGGCCGCCTGCACCCGGACGGGGGCGCCGAACGAGGTCGGTGACCGGTCGGAACCGCGGATGATCGCCATCACGTACAGGCCGGGGCCGTCCGAGGTCTCGATGAGCGCGAGCGCCCTGGTCGAGTCGCGGGACACCTGGAACGACACGAGGTCGCCGCGCGGCAGGGTGGTGCGCACCTGGTGGGGGTCGCCGCCGAGGCCGTACGCGGTGATGTGACGGGTGTCGGACTGCTGCCCCGCCCAGACGAAGCCGAGGTCGTCGACGGCGGGGGCGACGAGGTCGTCGCGGGCATCGACGCGCAGGCGGTCCTTGCCACGCACGACGACGACGCCGTCCCGGTTGCCGACGGCGGCGGTGGTGCCGGACGCCGACAGGGCGATCGAGGTCGGGTCGAGGCCGGCGATCGCGGCCCCGACGCCGCTGCCGAGTTCGGCGACCTTGCCGGTGCCCGAGGCGGCGTAGCCGACGACGCCGTCCTCGTCGACCAGGGGTCGGGGGTCGACGTCGGGGTTCTGCTGGGCGTCCGCTCCCCCGGAGTCCGGCACCGACAGCGTGGCGCCCTCGATGGTCATCGACACCGACGAGATGGTGGCGACCGAGGCGAGGGACTTGCTGAGCTGTTCGCGCATCCGGACCTTGTCGACGGTGCTCGCGCGCAGGGCGTCGCTCGACAGGTCGACGAGGGCGGTGCCGCTGTCGATCGTCACCGCGTTGAGGGACAGCTGGGTGCCCTCGGGGAACGACGAGACGACGGCGCCCTTCAGCCAGTCGGCGGGACCGGCGAGCAGGGCGCTGGCGATGCGGGTGCTCGTGGAGGACCGGGCGAGGAACCAGCGCTGGTCGGGCACGAGGAAGCGGTAGGTCGGGTCGTAGAAGTACAGCGCGTGCGGCTGGAACACCGACTCGAAGCTGACCGGCGACAGGATGATGCCGTCCGGGGCGTAGGCGATGCGCCACTCGCCGTCCTCGCGGACGAACTGGAACGTCAGCGTCGACGAGGTCGGGCGGACGGCCTGGGTGTACTCCCCCTCGGCGTCGACCGTGGCGCTGGCCGTCATCGTGTAGGTGAGCTCGCGGTCGTCAGCGCGCTCGACGGTGCCGCTGCCGTCCCGGATCGTGACGCCCTGCCGCGGGTTCCACTGCTGGGCGAAGTCGGCGGCCAGGAACTGCCGGGCGATCGCGTAGTTGTCCTGGGCTCCGGTGGCGGCGGCGATGAACCCGCGGAGGATCGCCGTCTGGTCGGACCCGGTGATCGGCTTGTCCGGCCGGAAGTCGACGCCCGAGAGCGACTCGTCCTTGATCGTCTGCCCGGTACGCACGGCCCCGTCGGTCGGGATGGCGGCGCAGGCGGTGACCGCGAGCAGGCTGACCGCGGCGAGCGCGACGGCGAGGACGTGGCGGATCGGGTGGCGCATCAGGACTCCTCTCGCACGGCGCGGGGGCCGTCGTACGACTCGTCGAGCTCGGGCAGCGGGATCGCCGAGGTGGCGGTCGTGCCCTGCTCGTTGCGGGGCAGGGTGAGCACGAACGTCGAGCCCTCGCCCGGTCGGGACCACACGTCGATGCGACCGCCGTGGAGCTTCGCGTCGCCGAGGCTGATCGCCAGTCCGAGGCCGGTGCCCCCGATGGTGCGCTTGCGGCTCGGGTCGGCACGCCAGAAGCGGTCGAAGACGCGGGCGGTGTCCTCGGGCGGCATGCCGACGCCCTGGTCGCGGACGGCGATGGCGACGGTGCGCGCGTCGCTGTCGACGACGACCTGCACGGGTTTCGCGTCGCCGTGCTCGACGGCGTTGCCGACGAGGTTGCGGAGGATGCGGCGGACGCGCTTGGCGTCGAGGCGCATCGTGGTGTGGCCGCCGGGGGTCGCGAGCTGCAGCTCGACGCCGGCGCGTTCGGCGAGGGGACGGAATTCGTCCACGATGTCCGCGGCGAGGGACGCCGGCACCACGGGCGCGGTGTCGAGCTGCACCGCCTGGGCGTCGTACCGCGAGATCTCGAGCAGGTCGGCGAGGAGCATCTCGAAGCGCTCCACCTGCGCGTGCAGGAGCTCGGCGGACCGGCCGACCGATGGTTCGAACGCGTGCCGGGAGTCGTAGAGCATGTCGCCGGCGAGCCGGATCGTGGTGAGCGGGGTGCGGAGCTCGTGCGACACGTCGGACACGAACCGCTGCTGCACGCGGGAGAGCTCGGCGAGCTGGGTGATCTGGCGGCTGACCGCCTCGGCCATCCCGTTGAAGCTCCGCGCCAGGGTCGCCAGGTCGTCCTGCCCGCGCACCGGGATGCGTTCGTCGAGGCGCCCCGCGGCGATCTTCCGGCTCGTCTCGGCGGCACCGCGGATCGGCACCACGACGAGCCGGACGACGAGCGACGTGACCAGGGCGATGAGCACCATGAGCGCCACACCGCCGATCGAGAGCGTCTGGGAGACGAAGTCCAGGGTCTGCTGCGCGTCGGAGAGGTCGTAGACCAGGTAGAGCTCGTACTGGCCGGCGCTCGGGATCTGCAGCGTGGACCCGACGGCGAGCCCCGGCACCCGGCGCCCGTCGTCGTCGAGTTCGACGGGCTGCAGGCTGAGGCGACCGGTGTTCTGCCCGACCTGCTTGCGCAGGGCATCGGTGATCACCGCGTCCGGGAAGTCCTGGCTGGCGATGGTCTGCAGCGTCTGCGGGGTGGACTGGCCCGGGCTCCGCTCGATGGCGATGCTCGTACCGCCCGGACTCGTCGTGTTCGACAGGATCGCCTGCTGCGCCTCGTTCTGCAGGGTCTCCAGCTCGGACTGGTTGTTGTCCTCGGCCGCCGTCGCCGCGTCGAAGATCCCCTGGGCGACGATGGTGGCCCGGGCCGACTCGGACTCGATCTGGTCGCGGCGCTGCGAGTAGACGTTCGTCGAGATGCTCACCATGACCGCGGTGCCGATGATCGCCACCGCGAGCCCCGTCGTCATCACGGTGATGGCGACCGAGCGGAACATGAGCGACCGCCGCCACAGGTACGCGATCGGGCGCCAGGCGCGTCGGAGCCAGCGCCGCATCCGGCGACGGCTGCGGTCGACGACGCCGATCGAGACGGTGGCGCCGCCGGCCCCACCGGCGCCGCCGGCCCCACCGGCGCGGCCCGAGCCGCGTGCCGAGCCCGACGGGCGCGTCGAGCCCGACGGGCGCGTCGAGGGCGGCATGGTGCTCAGGCTCCTCCGGCGCGGTACCCGACGCCGCGGACCGTGGTGACGGTCTTCGGGTTGTCCGGGTCGTGCTCGATCTTCGCGCGGAGCCGCTGCACGTGGACGTTCACCAGGCGGGTGTCCGCCTTGTAGTGGTAGCCCCAGACCTGCTCGAGCAGCATCTCGCGGGTGAACACCTGGTTCGGCTTCTCGGCGAGCGCCCGGAGCAGGTCGAACTCGAGCGGCGTGAGCGCGATCACGGTGTTCCCGCGGCGCACCTCGTGTCCGGCGACGTCGACCGTGACGTCGCCGACGTGCAGCACGGTGGCGTCGGACGCGCTCGGCCGCAGGCGGGTCCGGATGCGGGCGACGAGTTCCTTCGGGTTGAAGGGCTTCACGACGTAGTCGTCGGCGCCGTTCTCGAGCCCGAGGACGACGTCGGCGGTGTCGCTCTTCGCCGTGAGCATGATGATCGGCGTGCCGCTCTCGGCACGGATGCGCTTGCACACCTCGATGCCGTCGATGCCGGGCAGCATGACGTCGAGCAGGACGAGGTCCGGCTTGGTGGCGTGGAACGCGTCGACGGCGTCGTTGCCGTCGGCGCTGAACTCGGGTTCGTACCCCTCGGAGCGGAGCACGATGCCGATCATCTCGGAGAGGGCCTGGTCGTCGTCGACGACGAGGATGCGCGGTGTCATGTGATCTGGACTCCGGGTGGCGTGCGGGAGTGCCGTGGTCGGCACGTGTCCCCACACGATAGCCGAGGCCCCGCCACGCGGGGTTTTCCGCCAGGATGGGGGTGGACCGCGCATCGCTGGCTCGGTCCGACACGACGAGGGGGCTGGAGTCATGTCCGATTGGCACACACCGGGCGGTGGGCAGCAGGGTGCGCCGACGCCGCCGTCGTCCGGACCGGCGCAGGGACCAGGACCCCGGCCTGGAGGCCCGCCCCGCTTCTCCGTGCCGCCGCAGCCCGCCCCGGGGCCGGGTCCGGGGCGACCGGGCGGACCGTCCGGCGGCTCGCGTCCGGTGATCCCACTGCGCCCGCTCGGCCTCGGTGACGTCCTGGCCGGCGCGTTCACGGTGTTCCGCCGGAACGCCCGCGTGCTGCTCCTCTGGAGCGTGCTGCTGAGCGGTGTGCTCGGCCTGCTCTCGACGCTGGCCAGCACCTTCGGGCAGCAGGCGCTGCAGTCGCGGATGTTCTCGGCCCTCGACGGCGGCAGCGGTGCCGACTCGGTGGTCGCGGGCACGCTGACGCTCACGGCACTGCTCTCGGTCGTGCTGCCGTTCCTCGCCTACCTCGGCCGCGGGTTCCTGGTGGCGCCGGTCGCCGCGGACACCGGGCAGCGGGTGCTCGGCCGTCGAGCCACGTTCCGGGGGCTGTGGGCGCTGCTCGCCGGTCGTCGGTGGTCCGTCGTCGCCTGGATGCTCGTGCAGATCGGGGCCGGCGTGGTCCTCGCGATCCTGGCCGGGCTCGTGTTCTTCGGGGTGTTCGCGGCCATGGGGGCCGCGGACTCCGGCACCGGGTGGTTCGTGCTGGCGCTCGTGCTGTTCGTGCTCGGGATCGGTGTCGTCGTCGTGTGGCTCGCCACGCGCTTCGTGCTCACCGTCCCGACCATCGCGCTCGAGGGCCGGCCGGTCTTCGCCGCTGCCGCCCAGTCGTGGCGCCTGACCCGCGGGGCCTTCTGGCGGACCTTCGGCATCCTGCTGCTCGTGCAGCTCATGTTCGGGTTCGCCGCGTCCATCGCGTCGATCCCGCTCACCATCGGCGCCGTGCTCATCGCAGGCACCTTCGACCCCCTCGGGCAGACGGGCGGCACGTCGGGTGCCGGTACCGGTGCGGTCATCGCCATCGTCGTCGGGAGCCTGCTCGCGATCGCGGTGCAGTGCATCACCGACGTGCTGAGCGCGTCGATCACCACGTTCCTCGCCATCGACCGGCGGATCCGCACCGAGGCCCTCGACCAGCGGATCGCGTCGCACCTCGACTCGGGGCAGCCGACCGACCCGTTCGCGCCGTCCGAGCCCGTCGCACGCCCGCCGTGGCCGCCGCAGCAGCAGTGGGCTGGCCAGCAGTGGCAGGCGCAGCAATGGCAGGCGCAGCAGCAGCCCTGGCAGCCCGCGCAGCAGCAGCCGTGGCAGCCCGGTCACCAGCAACAGCAGCCGCCGTGGCAGCAGGGTCCGGGCCAGGCACCGCCGAACGGCAGCGCGTGACGGCGGTCGACCCGGACGAGGCGCGTCGCCTGCTCGAGCGCGAACTCGACCGGTCCGCCTACGACGGCGCCCAGGCGACGTGGTGGGACCGTGCCTCGCGCTCCTTCCTCGACTGGCTCGGGTCGCTCCGCGCCGACGGCATCGACTCCCCCGCTGCGGCCCGCACCGCACTGGTGATCGCGATCGTGGTCCTCGTCGCGGTCGTCGTGCTCGTCGTCGTCGCCCGCGGGCTCCCCCGCCGGCGCGCACGGGCCGGAGACGGTGACACCGGCGGGGTGTTCGACGCGGACGACCTGCGCTCCGCCCGGGAACTCCTCGAAGCGGCCCAGGCCGCCGTCCGTCGCGCCGACTGGTCGGCAGCGGTGCTCGACGGGTTCCGCGCGATCGCCAGGGGCCTCGGCGAGCGCGACCTGGTGCCCGACGTGCCCGGAGCCACCGCGCGGACGATCGCCGCGCGGGGTGCCGTGCCGTTCCCCGCGTCGGCCGGTGCACTCGACGCGGCAGCGACCGCCTTCGACGCGGTCCGGTACCTCGGTGGCGAGGCCGACGAGGCCGCGGCCCTCCGCGTGCTCGACACCGAGCGCTCCGTCCGGCGGGCCCGCCCCGCCCGGGCCGAGGGACCGGTGGTGCCGGCATGACGACCGACACCGCCACGCGGACGAGCGCCGAAGCGACTCCTGCTCCGGCTCCGGCCGAGGGACGCCGGTTCCGCGTCGGGTTCTGGGTCGCCATCGTCCTGGTCGGCGTCCTGCTCGCCGCCCTGACCGCCCTCGTGCAGGGCACCGACCCGGACGCACCGCGCGCACTCGACCCGACCTCGACGACGGCCAGTGGTTCGGCCGCCCTGGTCCGGGTGCTCGAGCAGCGGGGCACCGCGGTCTCCGTCACCGACACGGTCGACGGCGTCGGCGGGATCGACGGCGGCACGGTGTTCATCGACGACGCCGACGGGGCGCTCGACCCCGCCGTCGCGGAACGCATCGCCCGCACGGCGCGGCACGTCGTGGTCGTCGGCACGAGCGGCGCCGGACTCGAGGCGCTCGGACTCCGGGTCGACCCGGCCGTCCAGGTCGACGGCGACGCCACCGTCTCGACGGCCTCGTGCGGGATCCCGGCGGCGGCCTCGGCTGCCCGGGTCACCACCGCCGGCTCCGGGTACACCGTGCACGACGAGGCCGCCGCGCGGTGCGCGCCGACGGGCGACCGCGGCTCGCGCGTCTGGGGTCTCGTGCGCACCGCGACGCCGGGCGGCGACGTCACCCTGCTCGGCACGACCTCGGCGTTCCGGAACGACACGATCACCACCGCCGGGAACGCCGCGCTCGCCCTCGGGCTGCTCGGCGCCGACGAGCGACTCGTCTGGTACACCCCGGCCGTCGGCACCCCCGACGCCGCTCCTACCCTCGGAGAGCTCGCCCCGCCGTGGGTCCCGAGCGCCCTCGCACTGCTCACCCTCGTCGCCGTCGCGGCCGGCGTCTGGCGGGGCCGACGGCTCGGCCCGCTCGTCGTCGAGCGGTTGCCCGTCGTCGTCCGTGCTGCCGAGACCACCGAGGGGCGCGCCCGGATGTACGCCCGCACCCGTGACCGCACCCACGCCCTCGACACCCTGCGCGTCGCCGCCGTCCGCCGCATCGGCCGGATGCTCGGACTGCCCCGATCGGCCCACGTCGACGAGGTCGTCCGGGCCGCGGCCCAGGCCACCGGCATTCCGCACACCCGTGTCGGTGCCGTGCTCGTCGGCGGGACCACCGACGACGACCGTGCGCTCGTCGACGGCACCGCGGCGCTCGACGACCTCGAACGCGCCGTGCGCCGGGCGACCTCCGGCGACCGACCGACCTCTGACCCCGACCGACCAGGAGCACGACCGTGACCGACCTGCCCCCTGCCACCACCGAGCACACCGCGCCGGAGCACGACCCCACGACCGCGGCCGGCTCCGACCTGCGCGACGCGTTCGGCCGGGTCCGCGCCGAGGTCGCGAAGGCCGTCGTCGGCCAGGAGGGTGCGGTGTCCGGAATGATCGTCGGACTCCTCGCGCAGGGGCACGTGCTGCTCGAGGGCGTCCCCGGTGTCGCGAAGACCCTGCTCGTCCGCAGCCTCGCCGCCGCGATGACGCTCGACACGAAGCGCATCCAGTTCACACCGGACCTGATGCCCGGCGACGTCACCGGGTCGCTCGTCTACGACGCCTCGACCGGCACGTTCCCGTTCCGCGAGGGCCCCGTCTTCACGAACGTCCTGCTCGCCGACGAGGTCAACCGCACGCCGCCGAAGACCCAGTCGGCCCTGCTCGAGGCGATGGAGGAACGCCAGGTGAGCGTCGACGGCGACGCCCGGGCGCTGCCCGACCCCTTCTTCGTCGCCGCGACGATGAACCCCATCGAGTTCGAGGGCACGTACACGCTGCCCGAGGCGCAGCTCGACCGGTTCCTGATGAAGCTGACCCTCGACATCCCGCCGCGCGACGTCGAGTGGCAGGTGCTCCGGCGCCACGCCGACGGGTTCGTGCCGCGCGACGTCCGGTCGGCCGGCATCACCCCGGTGGTCGGCGTCGAAGAGGTGGTCCGTGCGCAGCGTGCCGTCCGCGCCGTCGGCGCCCGCGACGACGTGCTCGCGTACATCGTCGACCTCGCCCGGGCCACCCGGCAGGCACCGTCCGTCCGCGTCGGTGTCAGCCCCCGCGGTGCGACGGCACTGCTCGCCGCCGCCAAGGCGTGGGCCTGGCTCACCGGCTACGACGCGATCACCCCGGACCACGTGCAGGCCATGGCCCTGCCGGTCTGGCGGCACCGCCTGCGGGTCGCCGCCGACGCCGAGCTCGAGGGCGTCGGCGCCGACGGCGTGCTCCAGCAGGTGCTCGAGCAGGTGCGGGTGCCGATCTAGTGGCGGTCTCCGGCCGGTTCGTCGCGCTCCTCGCCGTCGCCCTCGTGCCCACCGTGCTGCTCGGCAGCGGGTGGGCCGGTCTGGCGTGGGTCGGGGTGGTGCTGCTCGCCGCGGCGCTCGACGTCGTGCTCGCCGCCGACCTGCGACGGGTCCGCGTGGAGCGGCGGATGCCCCGGCTCGCTCGACGCGACAGCACCGCGGACGGCACCCTCGTGCTCGCCAACGACGGCTCCCGCACGGTCCGCGGTGTGGTCCGCGACATGTGGGAGCCGTCGGCCGGCCACCGTCCCCGTCGGATCCGGATGGCGGTCCCCGCCGGGGAGCGGCGGACGGCCCGGATGCGCTTCACACCGTTCCGTCGTGGTCGACGCCGCACCACCGGGGTCGCCCTGCGGTCCTTCGGTCCCCTGGGCCTCGCCGCACGGCAGCGGGTCGTCGCGGCACCGGGCGAACTCGTCGTGACGCCGCCGTTCCGCTCCCGGCGGCACCTGCCGTCACGGTTGGCACGGCTCCGCGAACTCGACGGCGAGACCACGCTGCAGCTCCGCGGGCACGGCACCGAGTTCGACTCGCTGCGCGACTACGTGCGCGGCGACGACGTGCGGTCCATCGACTGGCGCGCGACCGCGCGGCGGCAGGACCTCGTCGTCCGGACCTGGCGCCCGGAACGCGACCGGCGCGTCGTCGTCGTGGTCGACGCGGGCCGGGCGGGTGCCGGCCGTGTCGCCGACGAACCCCGACTCGACACGTTCATCGAGTCGGCGTTGCTCCTCGGTGCCCTCGCGGCAGCCGCCGGTGACCGCGTCGACCTGGTGGTCCTCGACGACACGGCGCACGACCGTGTGCACGGCGCCACCCGCACCGACGTCGTGCAGCGCTTCGGCGAGGCACTCGCGATGGCCGAACCGGGGCTCGCCGCGACCGACTGGGCATCCGTCCCCGCGCTCGTCGACTCGATCACGACCTCGCGCGCCATGGTCGTGCTCGCCTCGAGCCTCGACTCCGTCGGCGCCTCGGGCGACCTGCTCGCCGTGCTCCCGCGGCTGTCCCGACGGCACGCCGTCGTCGTGACGAGCATCGAGGACCCGGCCGTCCAGCGGATGGCGCGCGGCGGGGTGGACCCGGCCACGGCGATCCGAACCGCGCGGGGTGGACGGGTGCCGGGCCTCCCGACCGGCGCGGAGCGCGACGTCTACCGACGCGCCGCCGCCGAACGCACCCTGCTCGACGCGGACGGTGCGGCCGACGTCGCACGGCGTTCCGGTGCCGAGGTCGTGCGCGGCGCACCGGCGGACGTCCCGCCGCTCGTCGCCGACGCCTACATCCGGGCGAAGGCCAGCGGCCGGCTCTGAACCGGGACGGACGCTAGCCGGCCACCAGGGCGGTGGAGCCACGCTCGAACTCCTCGAGGTCGCCGCGCTCCCCCGCTCGGTACGCGCGGCCGCCGAGCACCCACTGGTAGGCGAGCACCGCGACCAGGGCGAGGGTGCCGATGCCGATCTTGATCGGCCACGGCCAGTCCTGCCGCGTCACCACGCCCTCGACGATGCCGGACAGCAGCAGGGTCAGGGTCAGGCCGATCGCGATGGTGATGAGTGCGCGGCCGTCCTCGGCGAGGGCCTGGGCGCGCGTGCGCCCGGGCCCCGGTGCCACCCACGACCAGAAGATCATCAGCCCCGCACCGCCCGCGAGGAACACCGAGTAGAGCTCGAGCTGCCCGTGCGGGGAGATGTAGAGGAAGAAGTCGGCCAGGCGCCCCTGGGAGTGCATGATCGCGGCGGAGACCCCGAGGCTGACGGCGTTCTGCATGATCGAGAACGGCACGAAGACGCCGGTGATGCCGAACGCCACCATCGTCGCGGCGATGTAGGCGTTGTTCGTCCAGACCTGCGCGGTGAAGGCCCCGAGGCCACGGTCGGAGTAGTAGTCGACGAAGTCCTGCGTGGCGTACCGGCGCAGGGCCTCGTCGCTGCCGAACGTCGCCGTCGCACCGGGGGTGGTGGTGATCCAGACGGCGACGATCGCCGCGATCGCCGCCGTCGCGAGCGCGACCCAGATGCTCACCCAGCGGATCCGGTAGAGCGCCGCGGGCAGCTGCCGCGTGAAGAACAGGGTGACCGCGGTCAGCGGGTCGACGGGGGTGCCCGTGAACCGCAGGCGGGCGCGGAACAGCGTCAACGAGAGCCGGTCGCCGGTCACGGTGCGCGGTGCGGCGCCCCGGATGCGGGCGAGGTCGGTCGCCGCCTCTTGGTAGCCAGCGACGAGCCGGTCGACGTCCGCTCCGGACCGGTGCCGGGCACGCGCCAGACGGTCGAGCTCCTGCCACCGGTCACGGTGCACCTCGGTGTAGGCATCCAGGTCCACGTGTTCCCCCTCAGGTCGCGCGATCTCCGACAGAATGATCCCATGCCGAAGCCCCGCACGCCGCGTGACCTCGCCGACGCCCGGTTCTCGCGCGACCTCGACGAGACCGCCGACGAGCTGGTGGTGGGCGAGGGCGTCGCGCTCGACGTCCAGCCGGCCGGACTCGTGCTGCGGCTCGCGGCCGCGCTGCTGGACGGCCTGTGCGTCCTCGTCCTGTTCATCCTCGCGCTGTTCGGCGTCTCGCGGCTCTGGCCGAGGGGACTCGAACCAGCCTGGGGCGCAGCGCTCGGCATCGTGCTGCTCGTCGTCGTGCTCGTGCTGGTCCCCGCCGCGGTCGAGACCGTGACGAAGGGGCGGAGCGTCGGACGGTTCGCCACCGGCACCCGGGTCGTCCGGCTCGACGGCGGCGCGATCGGGTTCCGGCACGCCTTCACCCGGGCGCTCGTCGGCCTGTTCGAGCTCTGGATGACGTTCGGCTCGGTCGCCCTGCTCGTCGCGCTGTTCGGCAGTCGGCCGCGACGACTCGGGGACCTGCTCGCGGGCACGATCGTGCAGCACGAGCGGCTGCCGAAGCAGCGGGAACCCGAGGTGCTGCTGCCTCCGGAGCTGACGGCGTGGGCAGGCGTCGCGGACGTCTCGGCGCTGCCGCAGCGGTTGGAGAACCGACTGGGTGCGTTCTTCCGCGGGGCTGCACTGATGCGCCCCGAACTGCGCGAGACGGCGGCGCAGGCCCTGGCGGCCGAGGTGTCCGCGTTCGCGCACCCCGTGCCGCCCGTGCCGCCCGAGGTCTTCCTGGCCGGGGTCGTCGTGCTGCGGCGTCGACGGGACGTCCGGGCGCTGGGTGCCCGCGCCGAACTGCTCACCGCCGCGGGGGCGACGGCGGCGGCACCCCCGCCGGGCTTCCCGCGCTGACGCGGCGCGGCGGGCTGCGCGCGGCGCCGGGCTGCCCGCGGCGCCGGGCTGCCCGCGGCGCCGGGCTGCCCGCGGCGCCGGGCTGCCCGCAAGACACCGGTGCTCGCGCGCCGAACCCCCGCGTGCGGGGGTTCAACGTGCGAACACCGGTGTCTTGCGGAAGCGCAAGAACCAGCGCTCAGTAGCGGTAGTGGTCCGGCTTGAAGGGACCCTCGACGGGGACACCGATGTACGCCGCCTGCTCCGGACGCAGCGACGTCAGCTGCACCCCGAGGGCGTCGAGGTGCAGCCGCGCGACCTTCTCGTCCAGGTGCTTCGGCAGCACGTACACGCCGGTCGGGTACTCCTCGCGCCGGGTGTGCAGCTCGATCTGCGCGAGCACCTGGTTCGTGAACGAGTTGCTCATCACGAACGACGGGTGCCCGGTCGCGTTGCCGAGGTTCATGAGCCGCCCCTCGGACAGCACCAGGATCGACCGCCCGGTCGGCAGCCGCCACTCGTGCACCTGCGGCTTGATCTCGACCTTCGAGACGCCGGGCAGCGCCTCGAGCCCGGCCATGTCGATCTCGTTGTCGAAGTGCCCCACGTTCGCCACGATCGCCAGGTGCTTCAGCCCGAGCATCTCGTCGACCCCGACCACGCCCAGGTTGCCGGTGCACGTGATGACCATGTCGACGGTGTCTACGACGTCCGCCAGGCGCGCGACCTGGTAACCGTCCATCGCCGCCTGCAGCGCGCAGATCGGGTCGACCTCGCTGACGATGACACGGGCGCCCTGCCCGCGGAGCGCCTCGGCCGCACCCTTGCCGACGTCGCCGTAGCCGACGACGAAGGCGACCTTGCCACCGATGAGCACGTCGGTGGCACGGTTCAGGCCGTCGGGCAGCGAGTGCCGGATGCCGTACTTGTTGTCGAACTTCGACTTCGTCACGGAGTCGTTGACGTTGATCGCCGGGAACTTCAGCTCGCCGTTCCGGAACAGCTCGTACAGGCGGTGCACGCCCGTGGTGGTCTCCTCGGTGACGCCCTGGATGTCGGCGGCGATGCGAGTCCAGCGGTCCGACGACGTCTCGAGCGACCGCGCGACGGTGTCGAGCACGATCTTCCACTCGGTGCTCGCGTCCGGCTCGGCGACCGGAGCGGCACCGGCCGCCTCGGCGTCAGCGCCGGTGTGCACGAGCATCGTGGCGTCGCCGCCGTCGTCCAGGATCAGGTTCGGCCCGGTCCAGTCGGCACCGGCCGCGGTGGCCTCGTCGCTCCAGTCGAAGATGCGGCTGGTGCACCACCAGTACTCCTCGAGCGTCTCGCCCTTCCACGCGAACACCGGGACGCCGTCGGGGGCGTCCGGGGTGCCGGTGGGTCCGACGGCGACGGCGGCCGCGGCCTCGTCCTGGGTGGAGAAGATGTTGCAGCTGGCCCACCGCACCTGCGCGCCGAGCGCGACGAGCGTCTCGATGAGCACCGCGGTCTGCACCGTCATGTGCAGGGACCCGGCGATGCGCGCGCCGGCGAGCGGCTGCGACGCCGCGAACTCGTCACGCAGGGACATCAGGCCCGGCATCTCGTTCTCGGCGAGGCGGATCTGGTGCCGGCCCGCCTCGGCGAGGGACAGGTCGGCGACGCGGAACTCAGCAGCGGTGCGGGTTTCGGTGGGCATGCCCACCAGTCTTCCATGCCGGGAGGCGCCGATCACCAGCCGATCCCGGTCACGTCACACGGGCCTCCGGTCCGACCACCGCGGCACGTCGCGGACGCGAGCCGTCAGTCGGCGTCGCGCGGGAGCGGCTCGCGCCGCACCACCTGCCAGCCGCGCGGGACGCGCAGGGCGGCCGCGTGGCGGGCGCAGAGGTCGTAGCCGTGCGGTTCGACCCGGGTCGACAGCGGACCGACGACCACCATGGAGTCGCCGTAGTCGTACGTCAGGGTCGACGAAGCGCTGTTGGCACACGCCACCTTGCTGCAGATCCGCACGTCCATCTCGTCAGGGAGCCTAGCGGAGCGTCCGGCGCGCACCGGTCCCCGCGTACGATGTGGGGATGCGTCGGAAGCCTCGCCTCGTCACCCCGGTCGACCGCGGTCGGGGGCGCTCCCGGCACGGCCGTGGCGGCCGTTCGAGCGTCACCGGGCCGGAGCTCGCCCCGATCATCACCCGCGCCGAGGCGTTCGACCGGATCGTCGGTGACAGCGCGCACTACCTGCTCGGTCTTTGGCCCGACGAACTGGCCGGCGTGGTGTTCCAGGTGGCGGACATGCCGAGCGACACGACCCTGCCGGACGAGATGCCGCGCTGGCGCATCGACCGCGACACCCGCCGCGTCACCGTCTTCCGGATCCCCGTCGAACGGGTGAACCGGAGCCCCGAGAAGGACGACTCGGACCGCCGCATCATCATCGAGACCGCGGTGTTCCGCGCGGTCGGCGAACTGATCGGCAAGGACCCCTGGGACCTGGCACCGGACCGCTACCGGCACTGGTGAGCCACGGCGGGTCGCCGACGACGTCCGTCGACGCGCGTCCGCCGGGCGTCAGGGGTAAACGCGGACCGGGGTCGACACCGCGGTGGCCGGCCGGATCGGGAACCCGGCGATCCCGTCGTCCCCGAGGTAGCTGACGCCGGCGACGACGCCGTCGGCACCGGTGATCGTGAGCTGCTTCGCGGTCTGCACCGACAGGGTCTCGGTCGCTCCCGACGGCACCTCGACCCGACGCTGCTCGTCGCCCGAGCGGATCGTCACGGTGCGGTCCGATCGGGTCGGGTTGACGAGGTTCAGCCGTGCGCCGTCCCCCGGGGCGATCGAGGTGATCGCCCGGTCGCCGAGCGGCTCCGCCGACGCGAACCAGCCGAGGTCGGTGCCGTCGCCGTCCGTCGGGGTCGTCGTGCGGGCCCCGGCGACGATCGGGAGGGTCGAGGTGATGGTGAACGAGTACCGGCCGTCCGGGAAGTCGTCGAGCGGGACGTCGGTGACGACGCCCGGTTCGGCGGTGGCGTTGACGGTCGTGCCGCCACCGTCCGCCGTCGTGATGCCCAGGGTGACGCGTGCGGACCGCTCGCCGGGGACGAACAGCCGGACGATCGGTGCGGCGTCGGCGGTGTCGCTGCCGCGCTGGGCCGCCTTGGCGTTCGCGAGGGCGACCGCGGGGATCACCTGCGAGCGCGTGGGCGTGGCACCGCCGGAGACGATGTCGTAGCCGCCCGGCGTGAGCGTCCGGACGACGGTCTCCTGCATGTGCGCCACGATCTGGCCGCCGGATGATGTGACGTGCACGACGGTCGAGGCCGCGTCGGAGACGAAGCCCGAGAGCGGGACGACCTTCTGCGTGTTCGGCGCCACCACGATCCCGGTGGTGCCCGGCGCGCTGACGGTGCCGTTGCTGTCGAAGATCGCCAGGTCGACGGTGGCGTTCACGTCGGTCGGGTTCGACAGCGTGACGAGGCTGGTGCGCCCGGTCTCCGTCGAACCGCCGACGAGCCAGGTGGACTGGCTCGGGTCGTCGCACGAGGCGGCACCGGCGCCGACGAGGTCACCGTTCGAGACGCTCTGGAAGCTGCTGCCCGCGACCTGCGGCGTGGTCTCCCCCGCCGGGGCCGTCAGCAGCCGGGGGTCGCTGCCGCCGGTGGTCGAGGCATCGAGCTCGGACCGTTCGACCGTCGAGCCCGTGGTCGCGGTGGCGACGGTCGCGGTGCCGACCGTGCTCGCCTGGGTCGCGTCGTTGCCGGCGTCGTCGGACAGGCGCAGGGCGCTGCCGGCGCAGACGCGCTCGGCGGCGGCCGGGACCGGTGTGACCGTGCGCCCGGCCGGGCGACCCGGCTCGGAGTCGGTGCCGTAGGCGTGCGCCGCGGTGACGGCGCCGGCGGCGACGACGACGGCGACCGCCGTGGCGGTGCCGCGGACGACCCACCGGCGGACGGAGGCGGGGGTGCGGCTCATTCGTCTCGCTCCTCGTCGAAGGTGGTGGCGGGTTCCTCGGCCTCGATGACGTTCGAGGTGGCGCGGCGGCGGCGCGGTGCCGTCGGGACCGCGAGCAGGGCTGCGGCGCCGAAGACCACGCCGAGCACGACGAGGTACAGCACGTGGGTGGCCTGGGTCGCGGCGGAGCCGGAGCGGGTGCGGTCGACCTCGCCCTCGTAGTGGAACAGCTGCCCGTTGGTGGTCTCGCCGATGCTCGTGAAGAGCGCGTTCTGCCCGATGGCGCCGGCGGCCCGGTCGTGCACCGTCTGCGCCTCGGGGTCGTCGCCGGCGTCGTCGATGAGCACGAAGCTCACGCCGAGCTCGCGGAGCGCCGGCCGCGGGTCGTACCCGCTGCGGCTCGCCAGGTTGCCGGCGAGCGTGGTCAGCCGTGCGCCGGACTCGCTCAGCCGGAGCGCGGTGGCGTCGAGCGTCGACTGGTCGTCGAGGGTGGAACCCTGCCCGCGCTCCAGCGTGACGGCGAGCGAACCGTCGTCCTGCGGGACGACCACGAGCGTGCCGACGTCGGGGTTCGCCTGAGCCTCGGCGTTCACGTAGGCACTGAGCACCCTGCCGGTGGTCGGCTCGATCGTGGCCGCGCCGAGGTAGAACGCCGCGAAGGCCGGCGCCACGGCGACCCCGGCGAGCACGGTCGCGACGAGCCCGGTGACCGGGGCGGCCTTCGGCAGCACGTCGATGCCGATGCAGGCCGCGACCACGAGGGCGAGCCAGTACACGGACAGACCGCTGCCGGGCCAGACGATGGTGGTGGTCGAGCCGACACCGGTGACGGTGACGTGGGTGGCGGCGAAGGCCGTCGCGAAGCCGAGGAGTGCGACGACGAGCGCCGAGCCGGCGACCGCCCAGCGGTGTCCGAGCATCGCCCCGATCGCGGAGACGGCCACGGGGAGCGCGAGGACGGCCATCACGATCGGCAGGGCAGCGGCGACCAGTCCGAGCCCGGAGGTGGCCGGGAGCCAGCCGCTCCAGTCCGGCAGGGGCTGCCCGATGGCCAGCTGGAGCGCGGACGGTGCCCGGGTCGCGGACGGCACACCGGGGTCGGCGAAGACGGCGAGCAGGTTGCCACGTGCCGCCTGCGCCAGGATCAGCGGCAGGAACAGCACCGCGGTCGGCACCGGGATGAACACACGACGGTGTGCCCGGCGCCAGCCGACCAGGAGCGCCACGAGCCAGCCGACCAGCAGGACCGGCAGCAGCGACGGCGCCGAGGCGGCGACGACGGCGAACAGGAGCGACGCGCCGGAGGCCCACGCCCACGAGCGGTGTGCCTCGAGCACGGCGACGAACAGCCACGGCAGGACCAGGTGCGCGATCACGGCGCCGAGGTGCCCGGTGGTCACCGCGCCGACGAGTGACGGGGCGATCGCGTAGAGCGACGCACCGATGACCGGCACCCACGTGCGGGTCGTGACCTTGCGGACCGCGAACCAGGCACCCAGGGCGGACAGCGGGAACGCGACGAGCATGATGAGCACGACCGCGGTGGACGGCGACCAGAACACGATCGACCCGAGCACGGCGAGCACGGCGGCGAAGGGGTCGGACGGGCCGGTGAAGCCCGTGCCGAGCGAGTGGAAGCCGTAGCCGACGTTCTGCCAGAGCTGCGCCGGGGTCGCGGAGAGCGGCAGGAGACCCCCGCCGGTCAGGGCCGGTGACCCGAGCAGCGGGTAGAGCGTCACGACGCTGAGCACCGCTGCGGCCAGGACCACCCAGATGCCGCCGTCGCTCAGGAACGACGCCCGGGCGATCGGGGCGTCCTCGACCCGTGCGAGTTCGACGTCGCGCGAGGTGGTGCGGTGTTCGTGCACCCGCCGCCAGCTCACGCGGAGCGGTTCGACGGCCGCCCAGCCGAGCTTCTTCGTGCGGGCCAGGTTCTTGCGCGCGCGCCCCGTGCCACCTCCGAACGCGACGGCGAACGCGGCGGAGAGCTCGGGGACCACGGCGGCCGGGTGCTTCGCGACGAGGTGTCCGAGCGCGCGGCCGATCGCGAACGGCACGAGCGTGAGCCAGTGCAGCCAGACCAGCGCGGCCGGCGCGTAGGTCATCCGGCGGTGCAGCTGCGCCTGCCGGTGCATCCGGACGCGCCGCCCCTCGGACACGCGCTTGCGTCCGAACTCCTCGATCGGCCCGGCGCTGGTGACCTTGGCCTCCGGCACGAGGGCGACGCGGTGTCCGGCGAGACGGACCCGCACCGAGAAGTCGAGGGCCGCGTCGACGTCCGGCAGCGCCGGGTCGAAGCCGCCGAGCTCGTTCCAGACCGAGCGGCGTACCAGCATGCCGCCGGCGGCGACGGCGAGCACGTCGGTGTTGCGGTCGTGCTGGCCCTGGTCGAGCTCGTCCTGCACCAGCACGATCGACCGGCCGAAGCGGGTCATGCTCTCGCCGAACGCACGGATGAGCGAGGGGTCGTCGTCGGCGACGAGCTTCGGACCGGCGACGACGACCGACGGCGCGATCTCGACGGCGGACAGCAGGTCGGCGAGCGCGGTCGGTGCCGGCGCGTTGTCGTGGCCGAGGATCCACAGCCACTCGTCGACCGGCTCGTCGGTCGCTGCGGGCGGCGCGCTGCGCTCGCCCTGTCGGACGGCGTCGCCGAACGCCCTGCCCGCGGGGAGCCGGACGAGCTGCGCGGACCCACCGAACGACAGTTCGGCGGTCGATCCGTCGGTCGTGCCGACGTCGACGACCACCAGGTTCTCGGGGTGGCGGGTCTGGGCGGCGAGAGCGTCCAGGGTCCGGTCGAGGTGGGCCGCCCCGTTGGCGGCGACGAGGATCGCGGTGACTCTGGGCTGCATGACGGGCGTCACTCTACGGTCTGGAGGCGCGGTGTCGGCTGCGGACGGCGGCGCGCCGTGAACCTGTGGGCGCGCTCACCGCACGGTGCGGGACGGTGCGGGACTGGCGGAAAACGGCTGGTCCCAGCGTCCTCGTCGCAGGCTCCTCGGCGCACCTTCGCACGGCGCTGGCGCGCCGTGACCGCTCAGGCGCGCTTCCGCAGCTTGCGGCGTTCGCGCTCGGAGAGGCCGCCCCAGATGCCGAAGCGTTCGTCGTTCTCGAGCGCGTACTCGAGGCACTGCGCCCGGACCTCGCACGAGGTGCAGATCTTCTTCGCCTCGCGCGTGGAGCCGCCCTTCTCGGGGAAGAACGCCTCGGGGTCGGTCTGCGCGCAGAGCGAGTCGACCTGCCAGGCGAGCGGGTTCTCCTCGTCGTCGGACTCCGGACGTCGGACACCCGGGACGCCGAGCGCCACGGGATCGACGTGCCAGTCCTCCGGAACTCCGGCGTGGAACTCGGAACCGTTCACCCTGATCACCCCTGCCGCCTCGACAACGAACCCCAACTCTTGCGGCCGTTGCCTGTAATTACAGCGGTGTCATTCGCCTGAGTCAAGTCGCGGATCATAGAAGGCACTGACCGCTCCAGCGTGTCATGTCCCCCGTTTGGGCGTGTCGCGCCGCACGGGTGGGCCTTCCGGGGGACAACCGACGCGTCCTCAGGCGATCAGGAGGCGCTGCGACGGGCCTCCCACGCGCTCGACACCATCTCGTCCAGGGAGTGCCGCATCGCCCACTCGAGGTCACGGGCGGCGGCCTCACCGGTCGCGACGATGCGTGCCGGGTCGCCGGGGCGCCGCGGTGCGATCTCGGGGTCGAAGGCGATTCCGGTGCCCGCCGCCATGGCGTCCATGATCTGGCGGACGCTCACGCCGTCGCCGCTGCCGAGGTTGTAGGCGCGCTCGAGCGGCTCCCCCGCCTCGAGCTTCCGCGCGGCCACCGCGTGCGAGTGCGCCAGGTCGGCGACGTGCACGTAGTCGCGCACGCAGGTGCCGTCGGGGGTGGCGTAGTCGTCGCCGTTGATGCGCGGGGTGCGGCCAGCGAGCAGCGCGTCGAAGACCAGCGGGAACAGGTTGTGCGGACTGGCGTCGTACAGGTCGGGCTCCCCCGAACCGACGACGTTGAAGTACCGGAGCGACGTGGTCGTGAAGCCCGCGGCGACCTCCATGTCGCGCAGCAGCCACTCGCCGATGAGCTTCGACTCGCCGTAGGGCGACTCCGGGTTCTTCGGGGTGGACTCGACCACGGTCTCGACGTCCGGCGTGCCGTAGACCGCAGCGCTCGACGAGAAGACCGCCTTGGTGACGCCGGTCTCCGCCATCGCGCGCAGCAGGGTCGCCATGCCGGTGACGTTCTGCTCGTAGGTGTGCAGCGGACGCTCGACCGAGACACCGGCGTACTTGAACCCCGCGACGTGGACCACGCCGGTGACCTCGTGCTCGCGCAGGGTGCGTGCGACGAGCTCGCCGTCGAGGATCGTGCCCTCGACGAACGGCACGTCGTCCGGGACGAACGCGCGGAAACCGCTCGAGAGGTCGTCGAACGCGACCGTGTCGATGCCGGCCGAGCGCAGTGCTCGGACGACGTGGGACCCGATGTACCCGGCACCGCCGGTGACCAGCCAACTCATGCTCGCCACGCTAGCGGACGTCGGTGACGCCCCGGTGGCGGTGCCGGTCCGTCCCCTAGGCGCCGGTGGCGATGAACACGGTCGACGTGATGCCGTCCGACGAGTCCGCCTCGACCGTCACGTCGCCCTCGTCCGGCGTGATGAAGCACGACTCGCCCTTGCGGAGCAGGGTGGCGGACTGCGCGCCGACCAGCGTGACGACACCCTCGGTGCACACGGCGATCGACGGGCCGACCAGCGGGGCGACGCCGCCGGTGCTCAGTCCCGCCGGGCGGCCGTCGCCGTCCACCCGCAGCAGCGCGAACCCGACGCCGTCCGGCGCAAACCGGTCGACACCCGGGGCGATGCGCTCGGGCTCGAGGACCGGCGCCGGGTACGCGGTGAAGTCGAGCACCCGCAGGAGTTCCGGCACGTCGACGTGCTTCGGCGTGAGCCCGCCGCGCAGCACGTTGTCCGACGGCGCCATCAGCTCGATGCCGAGCCCGTCGAGGTAGGCGTGGACGTTGCCGGCGGGCAGGTACATGGCCTGCCCCGCGGCGAGCGTCACCCGGTGCGTGAGCAGGGACACGACGATGCCGGGGTCGCCGGGCCAGCTGGTCGCCAGGTCGCGGACGGTCGCGGTGTTCGGGGTGAGCAGGTCGTCGTCGAGCGAGACGGCCAGGTCGCTCGCGGCCTGCACCACGGCGAGCGCGGACTCGTCGGCGGTCTCGAGCCAGCGGACGGTGTCCTCGAGCCCGTGCAGCAGGTGCACCTCGAGCGGACCGAGCCGTCCGGTGCCGGCGTCGAGCACGCGCACCTCGGCCAGGGTCTCCTCGACGGGGCGGAAGCCGCTCAGCGCCTCGAAGCGCTCGCTCAGCGCGACGACGAGCTCGGGCTTCGGGAACGGGTCCTTGTAGTTGCGGGCCGGGTCGTCGAGCGGGATCCCCTCGCGCTCCTCGCGGGCGAACCCCTCCTCCGCCTGCTCCGGGGTCGGGTGCGCCTGCAGCGAGAGCGGTGCCGCCGCCGCGAGCACCTTGAGCAGGAAGGGCAGGCCGGTGCGGTCCGGACCGAGTGCGGTCTCCGGCTCGTCGGCGATCCAGTCGCGGAGCGTGTCAGCTCCACCGACCATGGCCGGGTTGACGACGACACTGGGGCTGCCGGCGTGGGCGCCGAGCCAGAGCTCCGCCTGCGGGGCACCCGTGACGGTGCGGCCGAGGAGCTCCGGGATCGCGGTGACCGAGCCCCAGGCGTAGTCGCGGGGGGTGTTCGTGATGCCGAGGAACATGGGCCAGAGCCTACCGGCGCGGCGCGCGACACTAGAATCTCCGCGATGTCTGCAAGCACGGTGGAGCCGCCGACCCGAGGATCCCTCCGCACCTCGTCGCCCCGATCGACCGACCCGACTCGGTGGGACATCCAGGGGCTCCGTGCGTTCGCGGTCCTGGCGGTCGTGCTGTACCACCTCTGGCCGGCACGTCTGCCCGGCGGGTTCGTCGGCGTCGACGTGTTCTTCGTCATCTCGGGTTTCCTCATCACCGGACACCTGCTCCGCGAGCTCACCGCCACCGGCCGGATCGGGCTCGCCGGGTTCTGGGCGCGCCGGGCGAAACGGCTGCTGCCCGGGGCGTTCATCACCATCGTCGCGACCGGCTCCGCCGTCCTGCTGTGGGTGCCGAGCGCGCTCTGGGGGCAGTACGGACGCGAGCTCATCGCGTCGACGGTGTACGTGCAGAACTGGCAGCTGGCAGCCGACTCGGTCGACTACCTGGCGCAGGGCAACCGACCGTCGCCGTTCCAGCACTTCTGGTCGCTGTCGGTCGAGGAGCAGTTCTACATCGCCCTCCCGCTCCTCCTGCTCGCCGCACTGTGGGCTGCTCGCCGCATGCGCCGATCGGGTGCCGACCCGGTCACCGTCACGCGGGTGCTCCTGGGGGCCGTGGTCGTGCTGTCGCTGGCGTGGAGCGTCATCCAGACGCAGACGGCCCCGGGCGTCGCGTACTTCTCGACGGCGACCAGGGCGTGGGAGTTCGCGCTCGGTGGCCTCGCCGCGACCCTCCCCCTGACGGCACCACGGACGACGCCCGCGCGGTCGGTGCGCATCGTCGGCGCGTGGCTCGGCGCCGCGGGGCTGGTGGTGTCGTTGTTCGCCATCACCGCGTCGACGCCGTTCCCGGGCATCGCCGCGGCCCTGCCCGTCGTGTCGGCCACGCTCGTCGTGCTGTTCGGCGGGCACTCCGGCCTGCAGCGCGTCGGCCGGTCCGCCCCGGTCGCGTTCCTCGGCCGGATCTCGTACGCGGTCTACCTCTGGCACTGGCCCGCGGTCGTCCTGCTGCCGATCGTGCTCCGCCACGACCTCACGACGAAGGACCGGGTCGCGATCCTGGTCGGCTCGGTCGTGATCGCCGCCGTGACGACGCTCGGCATCGAGGAACCCCTGCGGTTCTCCGCACGGGTGCGGTCGCTCCGCCCGCGTCGGGTCGCGCTCTACGGCGTCGTCAGCACCGCCCTCGTCGTGGCGCTCGGCGCCGCGTCGCTCACCGCCCTGCACGTGCAGCAGGTCCAGGCGGCCGAGTTCCAGGAGCGCCTGAGCACCGGTGACGTCCGGTGCTTCGGCGCGGCCGCACTGATCTCGTCGTCCGATCCCTGCGTCAACCCGGCGCTCGCGGAGGTCCGCGTCCCCGCTCCCGCGAACGCCCTGGAGGACGACTCGAACCGGCCGGCGTGCTGGTCGAACGACTCGAGCGCGTTCAACGTCTGCGCGCTCGGCCCGAAGTCCGGCTACACGAAGCACCTCATCGCGATCGGCGACTCGCACAACAACGTCTTCGTGGACACCTACGAGAAGATCGCCGAGGCGCGCAACTGGCGCATCGACGTCGCCGGGCACCAGAGCTGCTACCTCACCACGGCGGTGCAGGGTGCCAGCTCGCAGAAGCAGGTCGACGACTGCAACGCCTGGAAGCAGAACGCGATGGCGTACCTCCGCTCCCACCCGGACCTCGACGGTGTGATCGTGACGCACTCGACCGGCAACGGGCCGGTCGTGCCGGCGTCCGGCGAGTCCGACGAGGACGCCGTCGTCGGGGGTCTGGTGCAGGCGTGGCAGGCCGCGGCCGACGTCGGGATCCCGATCGTGGCGCTGCGCGACAACCCGGGCGCGCGACCGGACGTCGTGGCCTGCGTGGGGCAGATGTCCGGACCGACCACCGACGAGTGCGACTCCAGCCGATCGGTCGGCTTCACCCTGTTCGACGGCTCCGAGCAGGCGGTCGCCCGGATGCCGGACAAGGCGCGCCTGATCGACCTGTCGCGCTACTACTGCACCGACACGATCTGCCCCGCGGTCATCGGCGGAGTGCTCGTGCACCGCGACAGGACCCACCTGACGAACACCTTCGCGGTGACGCTGGCCCCGTACCTCGGCGACGAGATCGCCGACGCACTCGACACGTTCGGCGGCGACGGCCGTCGATGAGCACGTACCCTGACGTCGTGACGAACACCTGGCCGCTGTCCCGCGGGACCGTCCCCGAGCGCGAGGCGTTCTCCTTCGGGGCAACCCTGCTGTTCGTGCTCTTCGCCGGGGACGCCGTCCCCAACACGCTCACGTGGGTGGGCGGGGCGGTCCTCTGGGCGCTGGTCGCCGCGTGGGGTGTCTCGATCCTGGTCCGGGCGCGTCCGCCGATCGTCCGGACGCCCTGGGCGCTCTGGTTCTTCCTGGGCTGGTGCCTGGTGTCGGTGGCGTGGTCGCACTGGCGCCTCGCGACGCTCGCCAGCATCACCGCGCAGGTGATCTGCGTCGCGGTGGCCTTCGCCGTCGCGTCCACCCTCACCTGGCGCCGGATCCTGGACGCGCTGAGCCTCGCCCTGCGCTGGGTACTGCTGGTCTCGCTGCTGTTCGAGGCGTTCGTCGCCGTGGTCGTGCGCCATCCGATCGTGCCGGTCTGGACCGACTACGGCGACCGGGACATCCCGGACGCGTTCTACTTCTCGCGGGCCGAGCTCCTGACCGGCGGACGGATCCAGGGTCTGCCCGGCAACGCGAACCTGCTCGCCATGGTGGCCCTGCTCGTCGCCATCGCCGTCGCCGTGCAGTTCGCCGAGGGGCGCATCCGGCGGAACCGTGCCGTCGGCTGGCTGGTCTTGGCCGCCCTGGTGCTCGCGCTCACGCGGTCGTCCACCGTGCTCGTCGCGGCGCTCGTCGTCGTGGTCGTCTTCGTCGTCGCGCTGTGGATCCGGAGCGTCCCGACCGAGCGGCGGACCCCGCGGTACCTGGTCGTCCTGCTCGGCGCCGCGGTGGTCGCCGTGGTCTCGTCGGCGGCGAGCGGAGCCGTCTCGGAGATGCTCGGCAAGGGTGCCGACGCGACGGGCCGCGGGCTGATCTGGGACCGCGTCCTCGGTCTGGTCGATCAGCACCCGGTGCTCGGGTGGGGCTGGATCGGGTACTGGTGGCCGAGCATCCCGACGCTGGCCGACCTGGCGCACCGGAAGGGTGTGACGTACCTGCAGGCCCACGACGCGTACCTGGACGTGTGGATGCAGACGGGGTTGATCGGGCTGGTCCTGTTCGCCGTGTACGTCCTGACCACCCTGAACCGCTCGTGGTCGTCGGCGACCCGCATCGGGTACGAGGCGACGCAGGTCCCACGGCCGTTCGACCCGGTGTCCCTGCTTCCGCTGCTCGTCGTCGTCGCACTGCTCGTGCAGTCCGTCGCCGAGTCCCGGTTGCTCTACCAGGGCAACTGGGTGCTGTTCGCCCTCATCGCGATCAAGACGCGCATCGTCCTGGTCGGCGAGGAACCCCACTCCACGGGCGACGGCCCACGCACCCCGGCCGCACGACGCGAGTTCCGGCTGCCGAGCGGGCGCTGACCGCCCCGTCGGACGCTGATCGAGTGCACCGGGGCCGTCAGCGCCCGAGCAGTCGCCCGCACGGTACTCGCGACGACCACGGCGCTTTCCGGACGGCGACCGAGCCCGTCGGGTCCCCGTCGCACGCCGCGACCGCCGCCGGGATCTGTGTCGCCCAGACCGGACCATCGCTCCGGCGGGTCGGGCCCGGCCCGACGTTGCCCAGCGTGGCGACGACCACCACCGCGACGACGCACCAGCCGGTCAGGAGGCGGACGAACCGGGTCGGTGCCGAGCCCGGGGCCTTCCGCCTCGGCTGGTCCCCCAGCAGGACGCTCGCCGCGACGACTGCGCCGGCGAGCAGCAGCAGACCGGACGCCGCGGCGTAGCGCAGCGGCGGGACGGCCGCGAGGGTCACGGTCGGCGCCGCCCAGGGCTGCGCCTCGCCGCCGTTGGCGAGCAGCGCCGCCCACCACAGACCGCCGGATGCCACGGCGAGCGCGATGATCATCCACCGGGCTCTCCAGTGCGCGACCACGACGGCGACGACGAGCACGGCGGTCACGAGCAGGACGGGGACGACCACGACGCCCCAGCCGTGCGTCACCACGGAGCGGACGGCGGCTCCGACGTCGGGGTTCCAGATGCCGGCGACCGGCTGCAGCACCCAGCCGGCGATCACGTCGGCGATCGCCGGCGTGCCCGCGGTGCGCGGCCGGTGGTCGGTGGACGCCGTCACGAGCTGTGCGACGCCGCTTGTCAGGGCGACCACCGTGACCGGGACGGCGCGGGGCCACGCCCGGGCTCCGGACGGATCACGCGGCGGCCACCACGCGAGCCCGAGGAGCGGGAGGAACAGCACCGCCTGCAGCTCGGAGAGGACGACGAGGCCGGTCAGGACGGCGACGACGGCGGAGCCCCACCAGGTCCGTGCCCGGTACGCGAGCAGCCACGGCACCGCGAACAGCAGGAACCAGTGGAGGTTCGCGGCGTTCCCGGCGATCTCGAACGGGGCGAGCGGCAGCAGGGCGGGCACCGCGGCGAGCAGCATTCGGAGCGGCCACTGCGGCACGACACCGCGGGACAGCACGAACACGGTCGCCGCCACAGCTCCGACGACCAGGCAGGCGCCGACCGACAGCGCCCGGGCGTACTCCTCGACGGGCAGCGACCAGGCGACGTCGACGAGCACCCGCGGCACGAGGTGCAGGTACCCGGCGTACGGGTGCAGGAGGGAGTCGACCGGGCCGAGGGCGAGGCGTTCCCGGAGGAACACGCCGCCGTCCTCCGCCCACACGGTCCCCCGGGTCGCCGGACCGAGGCGCCACCACGTGAGCGCGGCCACGGCGACGCCGACCAGGAGTGCGGCGCCGACCACGCCGAGGGCGTGGAACGGGCGGGAGGTCGTGCTCGCGGGGCGCTGCATCGTCGGACGACGCTAGCCGGTTCATCGCGGATCAGCGATATCGACGCTCCGCGATGCCCAGCTCCGAGGTGCGTGCGCCAAGATGGTCGGGTGACGGACGGACGGTTGACGAAGCGTGTGCTCGCGCGCCGCTACCTCTCCGCGTGGGTCGGGTTCTCCGCCGGTGGACGGTTCAGCCAGGCGCTCGCGACGGTCATCGTCCTGTTCGCCTTCGGCCAGCCGACGGTCGAGGCGCTCGTCGGCCGTGCCGGGGTCTGGGCCGTGCTCGTCGCCCTCGTCGTCCTCGCCGGGCTCAGCCTGCTCGGCCAGCGCTACCGCATCGAGTGGCACGGGGTCCTCCCGCTGTCGCTCCTGGCCCTCGTCGGCTACTGCGCCCTGAGCGTGCTCTGGAGCGAGTACTCGTGGGTCGCCCTGCGGGGGCTCGTCAGCACCGTCTGCTTCATCGGCCTCGGCCTGTACCTGGCGCTCGGCCGCGACCTGGTGCAGCTCATCCGGGCGTCCGGCGACGCCTTCCGCATCCTGCTCGTCGCCGCGCTCGGCCTCGAGGTCCTGTCCGGGCTCGTCCTCGACCTGCCGATCCCCGCGTTCGGGATCCAGGGCACCATCGCCTACGGCGGCCCGATCCAGGGCATCGGCGGCACCCGCAACTTCATGGGGTTCATCGCGGCGATGGCGCTCGTCACCTTCGTCGTCGAGTTCCTCACCCGCTCGGTGACCACCTGGCGGGCGATCGGGTCCGTCGCCCTCGCCGTGATCGCGCTGATGCTGGTGCAGTCACCCATCACCGGTCTGGCGATGATCGCCCTCGCGGTCACCGCCCTCGCACTGTGGTCGCTGCGGCACGCCCGCCCGACGACACGGCCCGTGGTCAACGGCGTCCTGGGCGGGACGGTGCTGCTCATGATCGCCGTCGCCGTGCTCGCCCGGCACCGGGTCCTCGCCGAGATCGGCGCAGCGGGCGGCACCGCGACGCGGCTCGACCTGTGGTCGCAGATCCGGGTCTTCATCGGCCAGTACCCGATCCAGGGCTGGGGCTGGGTGGGGACCTGGCCCCGGGAGGCGGTCGTCCCGTACGTCACCTTCATCGACCCCGCCGGGCACCGGTTCACGTCCGGGTTGAACGCGTTCATCGACGCGTGGCTGCAGATCGGTCTCGCCGGCACGATCATCCTCGGGCTGACGGCCGTGCTCGCGTTCGCACGCGCCTGGGTGACGGCGACGACGTTCCCCGGCGTCGCCTACGTGTGGCCGGCCGCCGTCCTGGTACTCCTCGCGGTCACCAGCACGGCGGAGAGCTACCTGCTGCACGGCGCGGGCCTGATGGTCTTCGTGGCCGTCCTCGTCATCGCGGCACGACGTCGGTCGTGGCGTCGGCACCTGCCCCGCACCTGATCGGCGGGGCGTGTGCCGATGGACACACCACTGCACCGTCGAACGCGCTCCCGTCACCGGGTGCCCCTAGACTGCCCGGGACCGTCAGGGGGACGGTCCTCGTCGTCAAGGAAGCACCACATGCGTCTGCACCGCCGCCTCGCTCTCGTCCTGACCACCGCGCTCGTCGCCACCGGCATCGCCGTCGTCGCACCTGCGACCGCGGCCGACGCCGCAGCTCCGGCGACCGGCCGCTACACGCCGATCGACACGACGCGCGTGTGGTCCGGCGGGCTCAGCACCACGCCGAAGGCCGTGAAGATCGCCGGTTCGGCCGGGGTGCCGACGAACGCGACCGCCGTCGTCGTCAACGTCGAGGTCGCGAAGCCGACCGCCGCCGGCTACGTGCGGGTGACGCCGGCCGGCAAGGACGCCACCGTCGCCACCCAGGACTTCGCGGCCGGTCAGACGATCGCGAACCTCGTGACCGTCCGCCTGGTGAACGGTTCGATCCAGGCGAAGCTCTCCGCGGGCACCGCGAACGGGTACTTCGACGTCGCCGGCTACTACGCCGACGGCGCCGGCGCGACGTACACACCGCTGGACGCCGCCCGCGTGTTCAGCGGCCCGGTCGGCACCACCGCGGTCCCCGTGCCGCTCGCCGACCGCGGCGGGATCCCCGCCGACGCCACGGCCGTCGCCGTCAACGTCGAGGTCAGCGGGCCGACGACGGCGGGGTACGTCCGGGTGACGCCCGCCGGGCAGGACCCACAGGTCGTCACGCAGCTGTACTCGGCCGGGCAGTCGCTGTCGAACCTCGCGATCGTGAAGCTCGTCGGTGGTGCGGCGCAGGTGAAGCTCTCGAAGGGCTCGGGGACCGTCTTCATGGACGTCGCCGGGTACTACTCGAACGCGTCGACCGGTTCGGTGTTCGTGCCGATCGACACCACGCGCGCCTTCGCCGGAGCCGTGTCGACGACCGCGGGCACCCTCCGGCTCTCCGGCGTGGCCGGGGTCCCGGGCACCGCGACCGCCGTCGTCGCCAACGCCGAGGTCACGAAGCCCACGACGGCCGGGTACCTGCGCGTCACGCCGGCCGGACAGGACCCCCAGGTGGCGACGCAGCTGTTCGGCGCCGGACGGCCCGTCGCGAACCTCGTGATGGCCAAGGTCACCGGGTCGAGCGTCGACCGCCGGGTGCAGGCCAAGGTCTCGCGCGGCTCGGCACAGCTCCACCTCGACGTCGCCGGGTACTTCCTGGACGGCTCGAGCGGGACCGGCTTCGGCGCCGACGTCTCGTGGCCGCAGGGCGGTTCGCCGTCGGACTACCCCGTCGGCCAGGCGTTCGGGATCGTCGGTGTGAACGGTTCGCTGCCGAACCAGACGAACCCCTCCCTCTCGCAGCAGCTCGCGTGGGCCGCGGGGTCCACCGGCGGGACCGCACAGCCGAAGGCGCAGCTCTACGCACTCGCCGCGAACCCCGGCAGGGACGCCTCGGTGTGGCCCTCGTCGAACACCGACCCGGCGGGCCGTCCCGTCACGAACCCCTACGGCACCTGCACGAAGGGCGCCTACAACAGCGCCTGCTCGTACATGTACGGCTACACCCGTGCGTACGAGGCTGCGAACACCCGTGGTGTCCCGAACCCCGCGTCGTACCGCTGGTGGATCGACGTCGAGACCGGGCTGTCGTGGCTCGGTGCCGCAGACGCGAAGGACCACCAGACGCAGAACCGTGCCGACGTCGAGGGCATGGTCGCCGCGCTCCGGTCCGCCGGCGTCTCGACCATCGGCATCTACTCGACCGCCTACCAGTTCGGGCAGATCGTGGGGACCGTCCCGACGACCTCGACGCTCCGTGGGTTGCCGAGCTGGATCGCCGTCGGTACAGACGGCGTCGCGGCCGCCCAGAAGGCGTGCTCGGCCGGCGGCCTCACCGCGGGCAGCCAGGTGCGGATGGCCCAGTACGTCGTCGGGAGCCAGGACTTCAACGTCAGCTGCGTCTGAGACGCGGCCGGCGACGGACGGGAGGCGCGGTGCCAGCTGGCACCGCGCCTCCCGTCCGTCGCACCGGTGCGTCAGCGACGCGTGCCCAGGCCGCGATTGCCGCCGCGCTCGAACAGGTGCACCCGCGGGTCCGTCGACGCGATGTCGCGGACCACGCCGGCCGTGACGTCGGGGCTGCCGTCGTCGACCACGAGGACGTGCGCCGTCGGCACCGCCCGGAGCACGGCCGCCGCGGCGGCACGGACGTTCTCGGCCTCGTCGTACGTCGGGACGTCGACGAGGGCCGAGGCCGGTGCCGGCGTCACCGGTTCGTCAGGCGCCGCTTGATCTTGCCCGCGACGCTGCGCGGACCCTCGGTGCGGAAGTAGTGCACAGCACGGCCGACGTCGTAGCGGACGCCCGACAGCGGCTTGCGCTCGGGCACGCGCACGCGCATCTGGTGCGGTTCGACGGCCGAGACGGTGTCGCGCACCGACTTGTCGGCCGCGCGGACGGGGTTCCGGCAGAACTCGACGAGCGGCGCGAGGACGTTCTCCCACGTGAACTGCTCGCGGATGCGGTCGACGTTGCCGATGAACTCGGCGCGGGCCTTCTTGTCGAAGAGCGCGGTCTCCAGCGCGTCGGCGAGGCCGTCGACGTCCTGCTCGTGCACGGCGATCCCGAGCTTCTCGGCAGCGACCAGGTCACCGAAGGAGTCACCGGCGGTCGTCACGATCGGCAGACGGGCCCACAGGTAGTCGAGGATCCGGGTGCGGAACGAGAACGTCGTCTCGAGGTGCTCGTAGTGCGTCGAGACACCGGCGTCGGCCTCGAGCAGGTAGGCACCGCGCTCCTCGTACGGGATCCAGGCGTCGTTGAAGAAGACGTTCGTGCCCGTGAGTCCGAGGGCGTCGGCCTCGGCACGCACCTTGGCGACGATGTCCATCTCGGGGACGTCCGGGTTCGGGTGCTGCACGCCCATGAAGAAGAGCTTGACGTTCGGCTTCCGCTCGGCGAGCCGGCCGATCGAGCGCACGAGCGTGATCGGGTCGAACCAGTCGTAGATCCCGCCACCCCACACGACGAGCTTGTCGGTCTTCCCGATGCCCGGCACCACGCCCTTGACCCGCTGCTGGTCGTGCACCGGCGGCGTCGAAGAGAGGCCGAACGGCACGACGCCGATGAGCGAGCGCAGGTCGGGGTCGCGCGAGTACGTCCGGGCGTTCACCCGCCCGGACCCGGCGAGCTGGCCGAGCCAGAACATCCGCTGCCGTTCCGAGGCGCAGATGAAGTAGTCGCCGAGCTCGAGCTGGTGGTTCAGCGTGTCCGAGGCGTCGAGGATCTGACGGTTCCACTGGTCGACGTCGTCGCTGCGCCCCTGCTCGAGCTGCTCGAGGTGCAGCGGGTCGTAGACGTCGACGACGAGGATCTTGCGCGTCGACTCGAGCACCGGGAACAGCCGGAGCGCGTGGCCCTGGACGATGATGACGTCCGCCCACGCCTCGTGCTCGACCATCTGCCGCGGGTGGCGGTGCGGCACGGTGACGACCTCGTACGACGGGTCGATCTGCGACGAGCGCGTGAGGCTGATCACGCGCACGTCGTGCTCGTTCGCGAGCTGCTTCGCCATCTGGGTGGCGCGGATCGCCGGTCCGGCCATCTTCTCGCCGATCGAGTCGCCGGTGATGATGAGGACGCGACGACGGGTCCCGACCTCGAGCACGCCGAGCGAGTGCACGATCTTGTCGTAGCCGGCCAGGTAGTTCTCGATCGGGTACGCGGGCTCGTCGCGGTTGCCGAACAGGCGGAGGAGCTCGCGGTCACTGCGGACACGGCTCGCCTGGATCGCGCGGCGCGACTCGGTCATCGAGGGCAGCTGCTCGACGAACTGGTCGACGCCGTAGATGCCCGCCATGCTCGTCTTCGGCACCGGGATGGTCGGGACGCTGTCGTCGCCCGGGTTGCGGAGGTCGAGCTCGGTGGAGTCGAGTTCACCGCGGCCGACGGCACGGCGGACGGCCAGCGCGAGCGATCCCGGCAGCGCCGCCGCGAGCTGCTCGTCACCGAGGTTCTTGTACAGGGTGAAGAGCGCGTTGCGCTCGAGCAGGTACGTCTCGCGGAAGTCGCCGAACTTGTTCATCGACGCGTGGTGCTTGTGGAACGCGACCGACTTCGGCTGGTAGCGGAAGCGCCACCCGAGCAGGTTGAGCCGCCATCCCAGGTCGACGTCCTCGTAGAACATGAAGTAGCGGTCGTCGAACCCGCCGAGCTGCTCGAACAGCTCTGCGCGGATGAACATCGCCGCACCCGTGCCGAACAGCACGTCGGTCTCGGATTCCCAGCGGCCGGTGTCCGGCGACCCGGCGAAGGGCTTGTAGCCCATCCCGTACCAGGTCATCGCGGCCTCGGTGAAGTCGACGTTGACGCCTTCCCAGTCGAGGACCTTCGACGCCACGGCACCGATGTCCGCGCCGGCGGCGAAGGTCGCCATCGCCTCGCGCACCCAGCCGGTGTCCGGACGGGCGTCGTTGTTCAGGAACGCCACGATCTCGCCGGAGGAGTGCTCGACGCCGAGGTTGCAGCCGCCCGTGAACCCGAGGTTGGCACCGGAGTCGACGAACGTGAAGTCGAGGTCGGAGGCCTTGAGCCGTCCGACGTGCTCGGGGCCGGAGCCGTTGTCGACGACGATGACTTCGAGCCGGTCCTGCGGCCAGTCCTGCTTCCGGAGCTCGGCGATGCTCGTCAGTGTGTCGTCCGTGCCCTTGTAGTTCACGAGAACGACGGACACGACTCCTGGCTTGCGCTCTGTCACGGCGAGTTCCTCCAGCTGCAGCCGCGGGCGCGGCACGGGTCGGTGATCCGGCCGTCGAGGATGCCCGACGGCCGACAACACCCTACAAGGCGCAGCACGGCGCTCGGCGGAGGTCGCGCCCGGGTCGGGCACAATGGGCACCGTGACGCACCACTCGATCCCCACGGCCCCCGCTCCGTCCCCGCTCGCCGCCGAGTACGACGCGATCGCTCGTGGCGACCACGCGACGGGCAGCAGGGGGACGATCCGCTTCGCGGTGTCGACGGACGACACCACCGAGGGCAAGGGCGACCTGTTCGTCGCGCTCGGGCTCGCCCGTGCGCTGCGTGCGCACGGCTGGGGCGTGGACCTGTGGCCGATCCGCCGCTGGGCGGAGGACGTCCCGGACGACACCACCGTGCTCGTCAGCATGATCGAGTCGTTCGTCCCCGGGCTCGTACCGTCCCGGACCGCCACGGTGGCGTGGGTGCGCAACTGGACGGCGCAGTGGGCATCGTCGCCCTCCCTCGCCGAGTTCGACGCCGTGTGGGCGTCGTCCTCGATCGCCCGCGACGCCCTGTCCGAGGTGGTCGACGTCCCCGTCGAGGTGGTCCCGATCGGCGTCGACCTCGACCTGTTCCGGCCCGACGTGGACGGGACGCCCGGCCCGCGGACCGGACGCACCGTCACCACCGTCAACTTCTGGGGTGCCAGGCGCGGCGTGCAGGACGTGCTGCAGCAGGTGGCACCGGCCGAGCCCGTCGTCTGGTTCGCCGCCAACGTGGAGCACGTCGACGCCGCCCCGGGCGTGGAGCTCCGTCCGGCGGTGTCGTACTTCGCCCTGCCCGAGGTCTACCGGGCTGCCGCGTTCGTCGTCGACGACGTCATCGCGCCGGCCGCCGAGTTCGGCACCCTCAACTCACGCCTGTACGAGTCGCTCGCGTGCGGCGCGCTGCCGGTGACGAACTGCGCGCTCGGTCTCGACGAGCTCGGCCTGGCCGACGTCCCGGTCTTCACCGACGCCGCCTCGCTCGAGCGCGCGATCGCCATGCCGGCCCACGAGCGCGACGACCGCGCCGAACGGCTCCGGAACGTGGTCGTGGAACGCCATTCGTACGCCCGACGAGCCGAACAGGTCGCCCCGTCGCTCGACGCCGCGCTCGAGCGTGCAGCGACCCGCTCGGGCACGCGGCACCCGCTGCTGCGGTGGGCGACGCTGCAGCGCGAGGTGCTGCGCGCGACCGAGCAGGAGCGCGACGTGCACCGCGCCGGGGTCGACGACATCAACCGCCGGCTCATCGTGTCCGAGGAGGCGGTCGCGGTCCTGGACCGGGCCCGACAGGACGCCGAGGCGGCGCGACGGCGCGCCGAGGCCGAGCGTGACGCGATCGCGACCCGGTACGACGCCCTCACCCACTCCGCCGAGTTCCGTGCCCTCGACCGGCTCGGCGGCGTGGCACGAGCCCTCCGGCGCCGCGGCTGACACCGCTCCCGCGGCTGCGTGCGCCCCGGACGGGACGACGACGGAACGGGAGGCGCGGTGCCAGCTGGCACCGCGCCTCCCGTTCCGTCGTCCCGGACCCGCTACGAGACCGTCACCGTCTTGGTGCCGAAGTCCTTGTAGGCCCCGCCCGGCAGCTCCTGGTACCAGATGCGCACGGTGTGCTTGCCCGGCTTGACGCCGCTGAGCGTCGTCGCCAGACCGACGTCGGAACCCCATCCCGGGTGTGCCCGCTCCACGTCGGTCCGGACCGCGTTCGCACTGCCGGAGGCCGCGCCGACACCGTCGAGGTGGATCTTGTACTTCACCGGGGCGAACGTGTCCGGGTCGATCGCCCAGCCCCTGACGGCGACGGTCCCCCGGCCGCCGGTCGCGGCGTCGTAGGCGCCGTACACGGCTCCGGTCTTGCCGGTGGGTGCGGGGACGGCGTCCTTCACGGTCACCGACTTCGTGCCGAAGCTGACGTAGTTCCCACCGGGCAGGTCCTGGTACCAGACCGTCACCGTGTGGGTGCCCGCCTTGACGCCCGTGAGGGTGACCGCGAGCCCGACGTCGTCACCCCACCCGGGCTTGGCGGCGGCGATGTCCGCGCGGACCGCGTTCGCGCTGCCCGCGGCGGCGCCGACGCCGTCGAGGTGGATCTTGTACCTGACCGGGTCGTAGCGGTCCGGGTCGATCGCCCAGCCCTTCAGGGCCACGGTGTTCGGACCGGCGGTGGCCTGCTCGAACGAGCCGGTGACGGCACCGGTCTTGCCGGTGGTGCCGGTCGACGGCGGGGCCGCGACCGTGACGGTCTTCGTCCCGGCGCTGACGTAGGTGCCGCTCGGCAGGTCCTGCCACCAGAGGGTGACCGTGTGCTTGCCGGGCGTGAGGCCGGTGAGCGTGGTCGCCAGGCCGTGCGACGATCCCCACTTGGGGTAGGACTTCGCGACGTCGCTGCGCGCAGCGCTCGCACTGCCGGCCGCCGCTCCGACACCGTCGACGTGGACCTTGTACCGCACCGACGCGTACGTGTCCGGGTCGATCGCCCAGCCCTTCAGCGCGACCGAACCGATGCCGCCGGTGGCCGACTCGAACGAGCCCTTCACGGCGCCGGAGGTCCCGGTCGACGCCGTGACGGTGACGGCCTTCTGCGCCACGCGCACCCAGGTCGCACCCGGCTTGTCCTGTGTCCAGAGCGACACCGTCCGCGATCCCGCCGCGACGTTCTGGATCGTCCTGGAGAAACCGACCGTGCTGCTGGCACCCGGGTACTTCGCGGCGATGTCGGTCCGCTGGACGTCGGCGGTCGCCGAGATCGCGCCGACACCGTCGACCTGCACCTTGTAGGCGGTCGCGGCGGACGAGTCCCGGTCGAGCGCCCACCCGCTCACCGCGATCGTGCCGGTGCCGCCGGTGACGGTCTCGAGGCTGCCCACCGGGGCCGCGGCCGGCACGGTGACGTCACCGCAGTTGAGCAGCGTGTTCGCGCCCGCGCCGACGTTGATGCCGAAGACGCACACGGTGTGCTTGCCCGGCGTGATGCCCGTGAGCGTCGTCTGGAAGCCGTGTGCGGTGTTGCCCGAGCCGAGGCGCGAGGCCAGGTCGGTGCGGTTGGCGTTCGCCATCACCGAGGCCTTGCCGACGCCGTCGACGTAGAACTGCGCCTTGATCGCGGCGGTGGTGTCCGGGTCGGCCGTCCAGCCGCGCACGGTGATGGTGCCGCCCACGCCGCCGGACTGCGAGTCGACGTGCCCGATCGGCGAGGACCCGCCGGTGGGCGATCCGAACCAGTCGGTGTACATCCGCCAGAAGTTGCGGTTGCCGTAGGCCGAGCAGGAGTCGCCGGTGCCGTAGAGGTTCGACATCGCCGCCGTGTTCGGCGTGTACGGGGTGTAGATGTACAGGCCCGCCGTCGCCTGGTTCTTGATGTAGACCGTCTTGCGCCCGCACGCCGCGTTCGGGTTGTAGAGGATCGAGTTGTTGCGGCCCGCCTGGTACGCCCACGACGTCGGCGACGCCTGGTAGCGCTTGAACTGCAGTGCCGCGGCGTAGACCTGCTGGCCGAAGCCGTAGTACGCCGGGTCGCACGGTGCGGTGTCCGGGCAGGCGAAGCCGGTGGCGTGCAGGTACATGTAGCTCGTCGGCGAGTTCGTCGCGACGATGCCCTGCTCCTTCTGCAGCAGGACCAGCAGCACCTTCTGGCTGATCCCGCACGCGGCACCCACCTGGGCGATGACCGTGGCGGCGGACTTGTTGCCGCCGGGGATCGCCGAGCACCGGTTCGGGACGACCCCGATGGCGCTCATGTTCTGCGTGAAGTCCTTCAGGCAGGCCGGGCCGCCGGAGGCGCGCTTGCAGTTCGGGGCGACGCTGTTGAGGAACGACTGGACGGCCGATCCGCTCATCGCGCCGCCGTCGTAGAAGTTGGCGTCGCTGATGATGTTGCCCGGGTCGAAGTTGGCGGCGACCGCGGCCGAGGCCGGTTCGGTCGTCGTCTGTTCGGACACGATCGCGCCGATGGTCAGGCCGCTCACCGCGATCGCCAGGGCAGCGGTCATGCCGAGCACCGCACGCAGGGGTCGACGGCGACCGCCACGGTCGAGGATGGAACGCATCACGGCACCTCCGCCGTCATCGGCTCGGACGTGGTCGACTTCGACCCGACCGAGTACTGCAGGGTGATGGACCACGTGCCGGTCGACACCTGGCTCGCGGGGAACGACGCCTGCGCGCAGTTCACGGACGAGGCGCTGGCCTGGGCCGTGCTCGTCGCGCTGCGGGTGACGCCGCCCTTCTTCGCCTGGAAGGTGCAGGTCCCCGAGGCGTCGGTCGTGCCGGACACCAGGCCGCCCGCCTGGAGCGTCTTGCTGCCGGCATCCCAACCGGAGAACGTGACGACCGCCGTCGCCGGGAAGTCACCGGGGTCGACGTCGGGCTGCGGGGTCTCGCCGCTGCCCGGGAACGCCGTCGGGAAGTCGTCGTCGGACGGCTCCGCGGTCGGCTGGGTCGACACGGGCGTCGAGGGGGTCGCACTCGGCGACGTCGTCGGGGTCGCGCTGGGCGTCCGCGACGCGCTGGGCGTGGGTCGGGGGCCGTCGCCGGAGGAACACCCCGCCGCGAAGAGACTGAGAGCACCGACCACCGCGAGCGCAGCGATCGACCGTGGAGCAAGCTGCATGCTGACGGGCCGTCCTGTGGTTGTTGACAAGGGTCCGGGTTGCGTCAACGGTAACCCCAAAGTGAAGGTTGAGAGTTGTTCTCGCGCACTTTGGCCCCCGCACGGGGGCGGAGTCGCGAGGGGTTCCGCGCACGGGACGCGCGGCGTTCCCCCGCTGTGCAATGAGTATGCTGTTCCGGTCCTGCCCCCACGAACGAAGAGACGTATGGTCGACCAAGCCCGCATGACGGCGCTCGCCAAGGAGCCCCTCGTCGTGATCGGCGCTCCGACGAGCGCCTTCAAAGGCACCTGGAGAGAACTGCGCGACGTCTTCCGTCAGCGCGAGATGCTCGGGATGCTCATCCGCCGCGACCTGAAGGCGCGGTACAAGGACTCGGCCCTCGGGTTCGTGTGGACGCTGGTGCGTCCGCTGACCCAGCTGATGATCTACTACTTCGTGATGGGCAAGATCCTCGGCTCGTCACGGGCGATCGACAACTTCGCGATCTACGTGTTCACCGGCCTGACCGCCTACACGCTCTTCAGCGAGATCGTCGCCGGCTCCACCGGTTCGATCGTCGGCAACAGTGGACTGATCAAGAAGGTCTACGTGCCGCGCGAGGTCTTCCCCCTCGCCAGCGTGGGGGCCGCCCTGGTCAACTTCCTGATCCAGTTCGCGATCCTCATCGCCGCGACCGTCGTGCTCGGGGTCTTCCCCTGGCACGAGGGGTTGATCTACCTCATCCCGTCGCTCCTGGTGATCCTGGTCTACGGCGCGGCCATCGGGCTCGTGCTGTCCGCGCTCAACGTGTACCTGCGCGACGTGCAGTTCGTGATCGACGTCGGCCTCATGGTGCTGCTCTGGGCGTCGCCGATCGTCTACTCGTACTCGATGGTCGTCGCCGAGCTGAAGGTGCAGTGGCTGTTGGCGGTCTACACGAACAACCCGCTCACCCTGTCGGTGCTCGGACTCCAGAACGCGATCTGGCTGCACCCGACGCCGGTCGACTACCCCCCGCACCTCATGATGCGCCTCGGCATCGCCCTCGTGATCGGGCTCTTCTGCCTGCTCGGGGCGCAGCGGGTGTTCTCCCGGCTGCAGGGCAACTTCGCGCAGGAGCTCTAGACCATGGCCATCAGCACCCCCGTCGCCCCGGCGACCTCCGGCGCCGACACCGACCGCCCGGACGTCATCGTCATCGACCACGTCCGCAAGCGGTTCGTCGTCCGCAAGGACAACACCATCCGCGAGCGGATCGTCACCCTGGGCCGTGCCGGCCGGAAGCACCGGCAGGACTTCTGGGCGCTCGACGACGTCACCGTCTCGATCCAGGCCGGCACCACCGTCGGGCTCATCGGGCAGAACGGTTCCGGCAAGTCGACCCTGCTGAAGGCCATCGGCGGGATCATCCAGCCGACGTCCGGCACGGTCGCGCGCCGCGGTCGTCTGGCAGCGCTGCTCGAGCTGGGCGCCGGGTTCCACCCGGACCTGTCCGGCCGCGAGAACGTGTTCCTCAACGCGAGCCTGCTCGGCCTGACCCGGAAGGAGACCGAGGAACGCTTCGACGACATCCTCGCGTTCTCGGGGATCGGCGACTTCATCGACACCCAGGTGAAGTTCTACTCATCCGGCATGTACGTGCGGCTCGCCTTCGCGGTCGCCGTGCACACCGACCCCGACGTCCTGCTGGTCGACGAGGTGCTGGCCGTCGGTGACGAGGCGTTCCAGCGCAAGTGCCTCGACCGCATCCGCTCGTTCCAGGAGCAGGGCAAGACGATCATCATCGTCACGCACTCCCTCAGCCAGGTGCAGGAGATGTGCGACCGGGTCGTGCTCCTGAACAAGGGCAAGGTCCTGCACGACGGGGACCCGATCGGTGCGGTCAGCCTGTTCCGCGACGTCCTCGAGGAGCGCCGGGCCGGTGAGCTCAGCGCCGACGTGGCGGTCGGCCGCGGCACGGTCATCGCGGCCTCGGTGCACGCCGACGGCAAGGGCCAGCGCGACGGCGTCACGCCGGGCGACGACCTGCTGGTCGACATGGAGTTCGAGCACCTGGACGGCGTCGAGGACTGGGAGGCCGCGGTCCAGATCAACAACACGGCCGGACAGGTGGTGTACGGCACCACCACCGGCATCATGGGCATCCACCTCGACCCGCTGCACGGCCGCAAGAAGCTCCGCCTCCGGATCGCGGACACGAACTTCGGCACCGGCAAGTACTTCATCAACGTGTCGATGATGGACTCCGCGGGTCGGCACCTGCACGACCTGCCCGAGTGCGACTCGTTCGAGGTGCCGTCGTTCGGCGACGCCGTCGGCAGCGTGTACGCGAAGCCCTCCATCGAGGAGCTGGCCTGACGATCCCCGACGGCGTGACCAGCACCGCGGTCGTCGTCGTCAACTGGAACCGCGCCGACCTGACCACCGCAGCCGTCCGCGCCGTGCTCGCCGAGGGCACCGCCGACGACGTGATCGTCGTCGACAACGGATCATCCGACGACTCCGTCGCCGTGCTCCGCCGCGACCTGCCGGACGCCGTCGTGATCGCGCGGGACGACAACGGCGGTTTCGCCGCCGGCGCGAACACCGGGATCCGGCACACCGACGCCGACGTCGTCGTGCTCCTGAACAACGACGCGGTCCCCGCGCCCGGCTTCGTCGCGGCGCTCCGCGACCACCTGGCGCAGGCGGGGCCGGAGGTCGCGGCGGTGACGGGCCGCATCGTGCTCGCCGGACGCTGGATGGGCCTCCCGGCCGGTGCGGAACCCGCCCCCGACGCGCGCGTGCTGCGCGACCACGACGGCCGTCCCTGGACGCCGTCGGCGGACGGCGAGGTCCGCCTGAACTCCACCGGCGTCCGCGTCGACCGCGACGGCAACGGCATGGACCGGGACTGGTTCGCGCCCGTCGACCGCGTCGCCGACGTCGACGTCTTCGGCTTCTCCGGCGGCGCGTCGGCCCTGCGGCGGAGCGCGCTGGACGACGTCGGCCTGCTCGACGAGTCCCTGTTCATGTACTACGAGGACACCGAGCTCGCCTGGCGGCTCCGCCGACGTGGATGGCGCGTCGAGCACGCCGCCGGCGCGGTCGTGGAACACGACCACTCGGCGTCGTCCGGGGTGCAGAGCGACCTGTTCCTCTTCCGCAACGCCCGGAACCGGATGGTCGTCGCGCTCTGGCACGCACCGTGGCCGACCGTCCTGCGGGCGAGCGCCCGGACCCTCTTCCGCGGTCTGCGCGGACTGCTCACCGCGTCCACCCGTCGGGAGGCCCGGCTCGTCCTGGCAGCGTTCGCGGACGTCGTCGGGGCGCTCCCGTCGCACCTCGCGCGCCGGCTCCGCGAGTCGCGGCGCGCATCCGTCCCTCGTCGCGGCGTGGGCCCGGGCGCATGAGCGCGGAGGGATATCCTGGTCACTCCCCCGCCGACGGACCCGACCGTGGCGCCCCCGTTCGGAAGGACCCACGCGTGCCGCAGCTCACCGTCCTCGTCGACGGGACCGCGGTACCGCGCGAACTCGGCGGTGTGGGCCGGTACGTCGACGGCGTTGTGTCACACCTGACCGATCCGGCGCTCGACGTCCACCTGGTCGTCCGACCCGTGCACGCCGAGCACTTCCGCGCCGTCGCGCCGCACGCCACCGTGCACACCGCGCCGGCGTGGACCGACTCCGTGCCGCTGCGGTTCCTCTGGGAGCAGACCGGCCTGCCGGCACTCGGCCGCAGGATCGGCGCGCAGGTGCTGCACTCCCCGCACTACACGTTCCCGTTCGGCTGGCGCGGCGGATCCGTCGTCACCCTGCACGACGCCACGTTCTTCTCGAACCCGGAGTGGCACTCCCGCTTGAAGCGCACGTTCTTCACCTGGTGGAGCCGTCGCTCGCTGCGCACCCGCCCGGTCGTCATCGTGCCGAGTGCGGCCACCGCGACCGAGGCCGCGCGGGTCGTCCGCGGGATCCGCGCGGACGTCCGGGTCGCACCGCTCGGCGTCGACCGTGCCGTGTTCCACGAGCCGTCGATCGCCGAGGTCGAGGACGCGCGGATCGCGGCGACGCTGCCCGAGGGTGCACCCTGGATCGCGTTCCTCGGCACCATCGAGCCCCGCAAGAACGTCACGGCGTTGTTGGACGCCTACGCCACCGTGCGGGCGTCGCGAGCGACCGCCGGTTCGGACACCCCGTGGCTCGTGCTCTCCGGGGCACGCGGGTGGGACGAGTCCGCGATCGCACGGCTCGACGCCCTGCAGCCGGACGACCGCGTCATCGAGGCCGGCTACCTGCCCCTCGAGGACCTGTCCGGCTACCTCGGCGGCGCGGAGTTCGTCGTCTACCCGTCGCTCGGCGAGGGCTTCGGCCTGCCGGTCGTCGAGGCGATGGCCTCAGGCGCCTGCGTCCTGACCACCCGGCGGTTGTCGCTGCCCGAGGTCGGCGGGGACGCAGCCGTGTACACCGAGCCGTCCGCTCCCGCACTGGCCGAGGCGATGGCCGCGCTGCTCGACGATCCCGCCCTCGTGGCGTCGCACCGGGCGGCGGCGCTGGCGCGTGCCGACGTGTTCACCTGGCAGGCCACCGCGGCCGTGCACGTCGACGCGTACTCCGCCGTCGCCGGGGGTGCACGGTGATCCGGGTCGCGGTGCTGACGGTCACCTACAACACCGGTGAGACCATCCGGCCGTTCTTGGCGAGCGTCGCCGCTGCGTCGTCCGAGCCGGTCGCCGTCGTGATCGCGGACAACGGGTCGGCCGACCTCGACGCACTGCGGGCGATCGGCGAGTCCTACGGTGCCGTCGTGGTGTCCTCCGGGGGCAACCGCGGCTACGGCGGGGGCATCGACGCCGCGCTGAGCGCCCTCGACGACGTCCTGCCCGACGTCCGCCCCGAGTTCCTGCTCGTCACGAACCCCGACGTCGTCCTCGCACCGGGATCGATCGACGAACTCGTGCGCGCCGCCGACCGGCTGCCGACGGGCGGGTCGTTCGGGCCACGGATCCTCGACGAGCAGGGCGAGACGTACCCGTCCGCGCGCCAACTGCCGTCGCTCCGGACCGGACTCGGCCACGCGGCGTTCTCGCGGTTCTGGCCCGCCAACCCCTGGAGCCAGCGGTACTGGTCCACGACGCAGGTCGTCGAGCGTGAGGCCGGGTGGCTCTCCGGCGCGTGCTTCCTCATCCGCACCGACCTGTTCCGGCAGCTCGACGGGTTCGACGAGTCGTACTTCATGTACTTCGAGGACGTCGATCTGGGCCAGCGCGTGGGTCGCTCCGGTCGCGCGAACGTGTACGTGCCGACCGCCGTGGTCACCCACACCGGGGCGCACTCGACGTCGTCGAACCGTCGCCGGATGGAGATCGAGCACCACCGCAGCGCGTACCGGTTCCTGTCGCGGAAGTACCGGGCGTGGTGGCTGTTGCCCCTCCGTGTGGTGCTGCACGCCGGTCTGTCGCTCCGAGCCCGCTGGGTCACGCGCAAGTAGCGCGAGCCGGCGGCGGGCGTCAGGAGCCGGGGCGCAGACGCCTGCGTGCGGCGCGTGCGGCTGCGAGCAGCACCGTGGCCCGGGCGTCGAAGGAGTGCTCCGCCGCGATCCGATCGGCGACCGCAGCACGTTCGGCGGCCGCCGGCCACGCGTGCGCCGGGTCGAGCAGGGCGGCCACGTCGTCCCGCGAACGGGAGACGGCGAGCGTCGGGACGTCGAGCACGTCCCCGAGGCCGGCGACCTCGTCCGTGACGACGACCCCACCCGACGCCAGCACGTCGAACACCCGGTTCGACACGAAACCGCCCGCCGCCATGTCCGGCCAGTGGTCGTTGAGGACCACGCGGGCGGACGCGTACGCCGTCGCGACCTCGGCCCGTGAGAGTGCGACGGCCCCGAGCATCGCAGAGGGCACGACGCCGTCCCACCCCGGGCCGTGCACACGCAGGTCGGTGCCGAGTGCGACCGCGTCGGCGACCACCGGCCGGGCCGCGCCACGGGTCGACCCGACGAAGACGACGTGCCCCGCGTCCGCGCCGGACTCCGACCGGGCGGCCGGGTGGAACACCGCCGGGTCGGTCGCCTGCAGCAGTGTCCGGACCGGCACGCCGGCACGTGCGGCGGCTTCCGCAGCCCACACCGGACCCGCCGCGAACGCCGCGTCGAACGACCGGAGCTCGGTGTCCGAGACGTCGTCGGGGTGGCTGATCACCCAGAGCAGGTTCACCGACGCGGGGTTCGGCGGCACACGGTCCAGCCCGCGGATGACGAGCGTGACGTCGTCTGCGGCGTCGTCGTCCCGGACGTGCGCGTCACGCCGGTCGACGCGGACCTGCTGGCCGAGGCCCTCGAGAGCGCTCGCGAGCTCGGTGGCGAAGTGCACGTCGCCCCATCCGTCGCCCTCGGGGCCGGCCGGGGCGGCGATCTTGACGGACCAGGACAACCGGTCGTCGTCGGATCGCGATCGGAGAGCCGGTGTGACGGGTCGCGCACCCCACGGGGGCAGCGGGGGTCCGGCTGCGACCGCTCCGTCGCCGTCCGGCGCCCGGTCGCGCCAGACCGAGAATGCATCCACCGTCGACGCGTCGACCGTCCGTCCGGCCTCCGCCGAGCGGTCCAGCGACCACACCGCGCGCACGGGTCCGCCGTCGCGGTCCGCGACCGCGCGGGTCCAGCTGGTCAGGGTCATCCGCTCGTCCGGGAGGCACGGTGCCGCCACCAGGGAAGCGCCCGGCATCGAGACGGCCGGCTGGTCCGCTGCGAAGACCGGCACCACAGCGAGCGGGAAGCCCTCGCGGTCGTCCGCCTGGCTGCGGACCGGGCTCGTCGACCCGTCGTCGGACCAGGGAAGCGCTCCCGGGCGCACCAGCCGCACGCCGTCCCGCTGCGAACCGTCGGGCATCCGGATGCGGGCCTGGGCCACGCCGCCGCCGCCGGCCTCCGCCAGGACCTGCAGGTCCTGGTCGGTCACCCAGACCGTCGAGTCGACCACCAGGAGCACCCGCCCGACCCCGTCGGCGACCCCGGCGTTGATCGCCGAGCCGATGCCGTCGACCGGGTCCGAGCGGACCCAGGGGATCCCCCGCGCCTGCTTGCCGACCGGCGACGCATCGGCGACGTAGCCGACCGCGCGGGTGTCCGCCGAGGGGCCGAACGCCATCCGGGCCGCGGTGACCATCGACGGCAGCGCGTCGTACCGGTCGGACCGGCTCACCAGCAGCACCGTCACCGACCGGTCGAGTGCCGGCAGGGCACCGTCCCAGCCGACCACCCGTTCGGGGTGGTCCGGCGTCACCGACGGGCGACGGGCCTCCGAACCGGAGACCGCCGCATCCGGTCGGCGGCGACGGAAGAGTGCCATGCGAGGACCGGCCGGGGGCGACGTCAGACGGCGAGCAGTCGCTGCAGGTAGACGCCGTAGCCGCCCTTGACGAGCGGTGCGGCCAGGTCGGCGAGCTGCGCGTCGTCGATCCAGCCGTTGCGCCAGGCGATCTCCTCGATGCAGCCGATCTTGAAGCCCTGACGGTCCTCGATGACCTTGACGTACTCGGACGCCTGCATCATCGACTCGAACGTGCCGGTGTCGAGCCAGGCCGTCCCGCGGTCGAGGACCTGGACGCCGAGCTCGCCCGCCTCGAGGTAGCGCTCGTTGACGGTCGAGATCTCGAGCTCCCCGCGGGCGCTCGGCTCGATCGTCTTCGCGATCTCGATGACCTTGTTGTCGTAGAAGTACAGGCCGGGGACGGCGTAGTTCGACTTCGGCTCCGCCGGCTTCTCCTCGATGGAGACGGCGGTGAAGTCGTCGTCGAACTCCACGACGCCGTACGCCTTCGGGTCGGCCACGTGGTAGGCGAAGATGGTGGCGCCGTCGACCTCGGTGTTCTTCCGCAGGTTCGTGCCGAGGCCCGTGCCGTGGAAGATGTTGTCGCCGAGGACCAGCGCGACGCTGTCGTCGCCGATGAACTCCTCGCCGATGACGAACGCCTGCGCGAGGCCGTCCGGGCTCGGCTGGACCGCGTACTGGATGTCCATGCCGAGGGACGAACCGTCGCCGAGCAGGGCACGGAACTGGTCGTTGTACTCCGGCGTCGTGATGACGAGGACCTCGCGGATGCCGGCCATCATGAGGGTCGACAGCGGGTAGTAGACCATCGGCTTGTCGTAGATCGGCATGAGCTGCTTGCTGATGCCCTTGGTGATCGGCCAGAGACGGGTGCCGGAACCCCCGGCCAGGATGATGCCCTTCATCGCGGTGTGCTTCCTTCGTTCGTTACTTGGTCGTGCGGAGCGACTCGGTGTACGCCACGCACTCCTCGTAGGTGGGCAGCAGACCCGCGGCGGCGGCTTCCTCGAGCGTCGGCGCGCTGGTGTCCTTCTCGGACAGGACCGGCTCGCCGAGTCCGTCGGGCAGCTCGAGGCCGACCGTCGGGTCGAGGATGGTGATCCCCTTCTCGCGCTCCGGGGCGTAGTGGGCGCTGACGAGGTAGTTCACCGTGGACTGGTCCTCGAGCGCGACGATGGCGTGCCCGAGGCCCTCGGACAGGTAGACGGCCCGACGGTCGACGTCGTCGATGCGCACGGAGTCCCACTGCCCGAACGTCGGCGAGCCGACCCGGATGTCGACGATGTAGTCGATGAAGGCGCCGCGCACCGCGGTCACGTACTTGGCCTGGCTCGGCGCGACGAGGGCGTAGTGGATGCCTCGGGCCACACCGGCCGCGGAGATCGACATGTTCACCTGTCGGAGGTCCAGCGGGTGACCGACCGTCTCTTCGAGGACGTCGGCGCGGTACGCCTCGAGGAATGCTCCTCGTGCGTCGCCGTGCTGGACGGGCGTGAACTCCCACGCGCCGGGGATCTTCAGTTCGCGGATCTGCACGGCTGCACCCTACCAAGCCGCCCGCCCCTGGACCCGTCGGCAGGCCGTTCCTGCGGCGGTCCGCGGGTTCGCATAGGCTGTCATGGCCTCGCGCACCTGCCGGACCCCATGAAACGAGACACTGCGAACCCGTGAAGCTCTTCATCCAGATCCCCTGCCTCAACGAGGAGAACACCCTCGCCAGCGTCATCGACTCCATCCCGCGGGAGATCGACGGCATCGATGAGATCGAGATCCTGGTGATCAACGACGGCAGCACCGACCGCACCGTCGAGGTCGCCAAGGAGCACGGTGTCAAGCACTTCGTGCACCACACCACGAACATGGGGCTCGCCCGCTCCTTCCGGGACGGCGTCGATTACGCGCTGCTCCACGGCGCGGACATCGTCGTCAACACCGACGGTGACAACCAGTACCCGCAGGCGCAGATCGCCGAACTGGTGCAGCCGATCCTCCGGAAAGAGGCCGAGATCGTCATCGGCGACCGGCAGACGCGCACCATCGAGCACTTCTCCGGCTTCAAGAAGCTCATGCAGCGCTTCGGCTCGTGGGTCGCCAGCCGCGCCGCCGGGCTCGACCTGCCCGACGCCGCGAGCGGGTTCCGCGCGTACTCGAAGTACTCGCTCATCCGCCTGAACATCGTCACGCGCTTCAGCTACTGCATGGAGACCATCGTGCAGGCCGGCTACAAGCGTCTGGCCATCGCCTCGGTGCCGATCACCACGAACCCGAAGACCCGCGAGTCGCGGCTGTTCAAGAACATCTGGCAGCACATGTTCCAGTCGGGTTCGGCGATCGCCCGCGTCTACCTGATGTACCGGCCGATGGCGCTGTTCCTCTGGGTGGCGGCGATCCTCGGGGCGCTCGGGGCCTGGCCGCTCGTCCGGTACCTGGTGCTGCTCGCGATGCACACCGGCGGCAACCACCTGCAGTCGATCATCCTCGGCGTCGTCCTGTTGATCACGGCGGTGCTGAGCATCGTGATCGGCGTCGTGGCGGACCTGACCCGCCTGAACCGGACCCTGGCCGAGGAACAGCTCGACCTGCAGAAGCTGCAGCGGTATGGGGACTGAGCGCGGAACGTCCTTGCTCGACCGGCGGACACGCTTCGCGCTCTGGGTCCGTCGACCCGGCAGCTGGGTGGAGATCGCGGCCTGGGCTGCGCTCGCAGCGTTCGTGGTCTGGACCATCGGACCGGCACTGATCGGACACGGCACCTTCCTGAACACCGGCCTGCTCGGGCGGTACACCCCGTGGGGTGAGACGTTCCAGTCGACGACGGCGTCGACCAACATCCTGAACAGCGACACGATCGACACCGTCGCGCCGCAGAACTCGCTCCTGACCCGCCTCGCCCACGAGGGCGTCTTCGGCGCGTGGAACCCCTACGTCGCCGGTGGCGCGGAACTCGGCGGCGTGCCCGACTCGGGCGCGTGGTCCCCGCTCGCCCTGCCCTGGTGGATCCTCCCCCTGGCCGCCGCCCCGGGCTGGGTGAAGCTCCTCGAGATCGTCGTCGTCACGGTCGGCATGTCCCTGCTGCTGCGCCGCTGGGGTGTCCCCCGCGCGGGCTGGGCGATCGCCGCCCTCGTCTACTCGTCGTCCGGGTTCATGGTCGCGTGGTCGAACTGGCCGCAGACACGGGTCGCGGCCTGCATCCCCCTGCTCTTCTGGGCGATCGACCGCGCCGCGGTGGAGCTCCGCGCGCGTGACGTCATCGCCGTGGGCGTGCCGCTCGCGTCGATGCTGCTCGGCGGGTTCCCGGCCATCGTCGGCTACGCCCTCTTCATCGGTGGGCTGTACTTCCTCGTCCGCACGATCGTCGCGCACCGACGGTGGGTCCCCGTGCTCGTGAGCGGGGCGATCGCGGTGGGCGGCATCCTGTTCGGCCTGCTGCTCTCCGCGTGGCAGCTCGTCCCCTTCGCCATCAACGCCACGAGCCTGGTCGACTTCAGCGGCCGTGGGCAGAGCGGCCCGAACGGTCTCGGCACCCCGCCGCTCGTCAGCGCGTGGGTACCGGACATCTCGTTCGTGCAGAGCACCGGCCCGGCCTGGGGCATCCGCAACCCGGTGGAGGAGTACTCCTACCTGGGGATCGCGGCCGTGGTGCTCGTCGCCGCGGCGGTCCTCATCCGCCCGGCGACGCACACCGTCGCGTCCCTGCCCGACGACGCCACACCGGCCGTCCGCGCACGGCACGACCTGGTCCGACGTCGCACCCGCGGCGTCGTCGCGATCGTCGCCTCGATGCTGGCGCTCGCGGTGGTCATCGTCTACCTCGGCGGCCCCGTCCTGTCCGCCGTCCGCGAGCTGCCGGTGTTCGACACGAACCCGATCGGTCGCGCCCGCGTCGTCGTGATGTTCCTCGCCGCCGCCATGGCCGGGGTGGGCTTCGGCCGCCTCGTGCAGCCGGAGAACCTCCGTGACGAGCTGGCACGCTTCCGCGCCGCCGGGCCCCTCCGGCGCACCGGTCGGATCGCCGCGGTCGCCGTCGTGTTGTTCACCGCCGTCGGGGTGGGGATGCAGACCCTGCTCGCGATCCCGCCGATCGCCGAAGAGTACGTGCACCGCACCAAGCTCGAGATCCTCACGGTCGGCATCCTCGGCGCGGTCACCGTCGTGCTCGTCGTGCTCGTCTGGGTGTTCCGGTCGCGGGTGCTGGCGACCGTCGCGGCGGTCGGGGTCGTCGCGCTCGTCGTCGTCCCCGCCGTGACGGCCACGAAGCCCTGGTGGCCGATCGCGCCCACCTCGACGTTCTACCCGACCACCCCCGCCATCGACTACCTGCAGGAACACGTCTCCGCGCAGGACCGCTACGCCGCCACCGGCAGCGCCATGCTCCCGGGGTCGTCCTCCTACTACCGGATCCGCGAGACCACCGGACACGCGTTCCAGACGGGCGAGTGGAAGGACCTCATGCGGGCGGTCGACCCGGACACGTACCCGACGGCCACGTACCTGACGTTCGAACCGAACCTCATGCCGTCGCTCGCCCGGTCGGGGATCCTCGACCGGCTCAGCACGAAGTACCTCGTCGCCGATCCGTCGGCGCCGCTCGCCGGCACCGCCGAGGCGGGTGCGGCGCAGACGAAGTGGTCGGACCTGACCGCGGACAACCCCTCGGTGGACTCGGCCAGCAACACCGGCCCGGTGAACGGCATCACCTTCACCGGTCCACCGGCCCCCACCCTGACGCCCGGGGGCATGACCCTCGACGTGGCGATCGTCGCGGACGACTCCGGCAAGACGATCACGTCGACGTCGACCCGCGTGCCGGGCCTCGGCGGCCCGCGGAACGTGGCGCTCCAGGGCTCCACCATCCCGAGATCGACCTCGTGGCACGTCCGCATCACCGTGACCGGGCAGGACAAGCTCGTGCCGATCGGCACCGACGACGCCGGCGACGCCGTGATGAGCATCATCCGTCCGGTCTCCGGTGACGGCGTCCGGGTGGTGCACACCGGCGATGCGACGATCTACGAGCGCGGTGCCGCCCTGGACCGCGTGCGCTGGGCGTCCGACCAGGTGGTGGAGCGCACCGGACCGGCGCGCGTCCGGGCACTCGCCGACCAGTCGCTGCCGGACTCGACCGTCGTCCTGAGCGCTCCGTCCGAACACACGGCCGACCCGGACTCGAGCGCCGAGATCACCCTGCGGGGCAGCGACGTGAACAGCACGGTCGCCGAGGTCGACGCCACCGGGAGCGGCTGGGTGGTCGTCGCCGACTCGCTCCAGCGCGCCGGCTGGACGGCGACCGTCGACGGCGAACCGACCGACCTCGTCGCGGCCGACGACGCCGGCGCCGCCGTGTGGGTCCCCGCCGGCGAGCACACGGTGGAGCTGCGGTACACGGTGCCGGGCGCCCGGACCGGGTACCTGCTGACCGGCGGCAGCGTCGTCCTCGCCGTCCTCACCTGCACCGTCGTCACCCTGCTCGTCCGGCGCCGCCGCAGGCCGGGCGACGACGCGGCACGGCTGTGACCGGCTGGTATCGTCAACCGATCCACGGTCGACCGGCGGTCCTGAACGACACGCCGACGACCGACGCACCACCGGACGGCCACCGTCGACCGGAGAACACCGATCCCAGAACCACACCGACTCCGAAAAGGAACCAGACCTCGTGAAGATCCTCGTCACCGGCGGAGCCGGCTTCATCGGCTCGAACTTCGTCCGACGCACCCTGCAGGACGCGTACCCCGGACTCGAAGGCGCCGAGGTCGTCGTCTACGACGCACTGACCTACTCGGGCAACCTCGAGAACCTCGCCCCGGTCTCGGACTCCCCCCGGTACACGTTCGTGCAGGGCGACATCCGCGACGCCGCGAAGCTCGACGAGGTGATCCCCGGCATCGACGCGATCGTGCACTTCGCCGCCGAGTCCCACGTCGACCGGTCGGTCCGCGACTCCGGCATCTTCGTCGAGACGAACGTCGTCGGCACCCAGCGTCTGCTCGACGCGGCGCTCCGCCACGGCACCGAGCGCTTCGTCCACGTGTCCACCGACGAGGTCTACGGCTCCATCAGCGAGGGGTCGTGGGACGAAGAGCGCCCGCTCGAGCCGAACTCGCCGTACTCGGCGTCGAAGGCCGGCAGCGACCTGCTCGCCCGCAGCTACCACCGCACGCACGGGCTGAACCTCTCGATCACCCGCTGCTCGAACAACTACGGGCCGTACCACTTCCCCGAGAAGGTCATCCCGCTCTTCGTCACGAACCTCATCGACGACCTGCACGTCCCGCTCTACGGCGAGGGCAACAACATCCGTGACTGGCTGCACGTCGACGACCACACCCGCGGCATCGCGATGGTCCTGACCCGCGGTCGCGCCGGCGAGATCTACAACATCGGCGGCGGCACCGAGCTGACCAACAAGGAGCTCACGCAGCTGCTCCTGGACGCGACCGGCAAGGACTGGTCGTACGTCGACCGCGTCGCCGACCGCCTCGGCCACGACCTGCGCTACTCGGTCGACATCTCGAAGATCAGCAGTGAGCTCGGCTACGAGCCGCAGGTGCCGTTCGAGCAGGGCCTCGCCGACGTCGTGCAGTGGTACCGCGACAACCGCAGCTGGTGGGAGCCGCTCAAGGAACGCGCCGCCCTCTCCTGAGCCGCCGTTGGCCCAGGAGCACACCGGCGTGCTCCTGGGCCGACCCCTCTCGACCGCCACCCCCGACACGGAAGCGACACCATGACCCGGTACCTCATCACCGGCGCCGCCGGCATGCTCGGCCACGACCTGCAGCACGCCCTGGCCGGCCGCGACGTCACCGCCCGTTCCCGTGCCGAGCTGGACATCACCGACCCCGAGGCCGTCGACGCCGCGGTCGCCGGGCACGACGTCGTGATCAACTCGGCCGCCTACACGAAGGTGGACGACGCGGAGACCCACGAGGACACCGCGACCGCGGTGAACGCGGACGGGCCGGCGTTGCTCGCCGAGGCCGCGGTGCGGCACGGGGCCAAGCTCGTGACGATCTCGACGGACTACGTGTTCGACGGCAACGGCACCGCTCCCTACGCGGAGGACGCCCCCACGGACCCCCTGAACGCCTACGGCCGGTCCAAGGCCGTCGGCGAAGCCCGCGTCCGCGCGATCGCGCCGGACTCCTCGTACGTCGTCCGGACGGCGTGGATCTACGGCGCACACGGACCCAACTTCGCCGCGACCATGCTCCGGCTCGCGGCGTCCCACGACACCGTGAGCGTGGTCACCGACCAGGTCGGACAGCCCACCTGGACCGGTGACCTGGCCGCACGCATCGTCGAGCTCCTCGACGCCGACGCACCCGCCGGCATCTACCACGGCACGAACAGCGGTCAGGGCTCGTGGTACGACTTCACCCGGGCGATCTTCTCCGAGAACGGTCTCGACCCGGAGCGCGTCCTGCCGACCGACAGCGGCGCCTTCGTCCGTCCGGCGCCCCGCCCGGCGTACAGCGTGCTCGGCCACGACGCCTGGTCGCGCGCGGGCCTCGCCCCGATGCGCGACTGGCGCGAGGCGTTGCACGCGGCGACCGAGGCCGGGATCTTCCGCGCATGACCCAGCCGTCCACCCTGGTGGTCGGCGCCGGCGGGTTCCTCGGCGGCGCCGTGCACCGGTCACTCGTCGGTTCGGACGCAGCGACCATCGCCGCCCGCGTGCCGTGGGACGACCAGGACGCCGCCGTCGAGGCACTCGTCGACGCCTTCCGCTCGGTGCGGTCGCAGCCCGGCCGCTGGCGCGTGCTGTGGTGCGCGGGCACGGGGGTCGTCGCCACCGGAGCCGACGTCTTCGACGAGGAGCAGCGCCTGATCGCCCGGGTCCTCGACGCGACCCGGGACGACCCGTCCGGAGACGGCACGCTCTTCTTCGCGTCGTCGGCCGGAGCGGTCTACGCCGGCAGCGCCGAACCGCCCTTCGACGAAGGCACCGAACCGCTCCCGCTGGCTCCCTACGGCCATGCGAAGCTCGCTGCCGAGGCCCAGTTCCGGTCCTGGGCCGCGGAGACCGGCACGCGCCTCGTGGTGGGACGGATCTCGAACCTCTACGGACCGGGCGCGAACCTCGGCAAGCCGCAGGGGCTCGTCTCGCAGCTCACCCTCGCCCACCTCGAGGGCCGGCCGTCGTCGATCTACGTGCCGATGTCGACCACCCGCGACTACCTGTACATCGACGACGCCGTCGACATGGTGCTCCGGACCATCGACCTCGTCGAGCAGGCCCCCCCTGCGGCCGCGGTCACGAAGATCCTGGCCTCCGGACAGCCGGCGACGATCGCCGAGGTCATCGACGCGGTCGAGCAGGCGATCGGCAGCCGCCTGGACATCCGCGAGGGCGCCGACCCCTCGGCCACGTTCCAGGGACTCGACCTCCGCATGCGGTCCGAGGTGCTGCCGCAGGTCGGCGACCGCACCTTCGTCCCGTTCCCGCAGGGGGTCGCGACGACCGTCGAAGCCATCCGCGCCCGTCGCGCACCGGTCGGGGCCGAACCCGCCGAGCAGTAGGATCGCCGCATGCGTGATCGCCCCGCGGGCCGCATCGGGTCGTTGGACGGACTCCGTGGCGTCGCCGCCGCCGTCGTCCTGATCCACCACGGACTCCTCGTGGTGCCGACGCTCTCCGACGGCAACAACGGCCAGCCGATCCCGGCGAACCGCGCCTGGCTGGTCGACACGCCCCTGCACCTGTTCTGGGCCGGCGGCGAAGCGGTCTTCGTCTTCTTCGTCCTGAGCGGTTTCGTGCTGACGCTCCCCGCACTCCGTCGCGCACAGGACTGGATCGCCTACTACCCGAGCCGCCTGCTCCGGCTCTACATCCCCGTGATCGCCTCGGTCGGTCTGGCGCTGGCCCTGTTCCTGCTCGTCCCCCGGACCCCCGAAGCCGGGGCCTCGGGCTGGCTGCTCCGGCACGTCGAACCGCTCACCGCCGGCGGCCTGCTGGGCGACCTCACCCTGTTCGCGCCGACCCGACTCAACAGTCCGCTCTGGTCGTTGACGTGGGAGGTCGCGTTCTCCCTCCTGCTGCCGCTCTTCGTGCTCATCGCGAAGGCCACGCACCGGGTGTGGTGGCTCACCGCGATCGCCGCGCTCCTGCTCTCGGCACTCGGTCGGCAGTACCGCGAGGACTGGCTGATGTACCTGCCGATGTTCCTGCTCGGGTCCGCCCTGGCAGCCGGGTGGGAGCGGATCCCCGAGATCCGGCGTGGCCCGGGCTGGGCCCTCGCCGTGCTGGCGGTGCTCGGCATCACGTTCGAGTGGTGGCTCCCCCGCTCGCTGGTCGGCATCCACGTCCCGATGGTGGTCGTCGCCTCGGCCGGGCTCATCGTCCTGCTGTGCGGGAAGTGGCTGCCGGCGGAACGCGTGATGCTCGGACCGGTCCCCCGGGCGCTCGGACGGCTCTCGTTCAGCCTGTACCTGGTGCACGAGCCGATCACGGTGTCGGTCGCCTACCTGCTGCCCACCTCGGTGCCGTGGCTCACGATGCTCGTGGCGATCCCGGTCGCCGTCGTGGTCGCCGGGCTCTTCGCCCGGCTCGTCGAGCTGCCGGCGCACCGGCTGGCCAAACGGGTCGCGCGGACCATCACGGCGCGACGCGGACGCGTCGGCGGCCCGCCCGCCCGCGCCGACGACGCACGGCTCCCGGACGACGACCGCCGCGCAGCCTGACGGACGTCAGGTCGCGGGAACGGGACGGAACGACCCTGCGGGCCCGGAGGCGCGTGACGGCGCCGCCACGCGCCTCCGGGCCGCCCGTGGTCGCGTCACCTGGTCGAGGGGACGATCCTGACTACCGGGCGCGCGCGGCGGTGAGCAGGGTGCGGTACCGGTCGCCGACGGCGCCGACGGTGTGTGCCGCGGCGGTGTCGGCCGCGGCACGGCCGAGCCGTTCGGCCAGCGCGGGATCGGCGAGCAGGCGGTCGATCGCCGCCGCGAGCGCACCGGCGTCGCCGGGTTCGACGAGCAGTCCGTTCACGCCGTCCTCGACGACGTCGACGATGCCGGGGACCGCCGAGGCGACGATGGCGCAGCCGGCCGACATGGCTTCGAGGAGCGCCACCGGCAGGCCGTCGCGGTCACCGTTGGCGGCCGGCACCGACGGGTAGAGCGCGATCGCCGCCTTCGCGTACTCGGACGCGAGCGCTTCCTTCCCCTGCGCCCCGAGGAACGTCACGGCCGAACCGGCACGGGCCTCCAGCTGGGCGCGCAGCGGACCGTCCCCGACCACGGCCACCTCGGTCGGCTGCTCGGCCATGCGGTCGAGGGCGTCGAGGAGGACGGTCGCGCCCTTCTTCTCGACGAGGCGGCCGACGAAGAGCACCCGGCCGGGCACCCGGGCCTCGCGCTCGACGGCGCGCGTGATCGGGTCGAGGTCGACACCCATCGGGACGACGTGCACCTGGTCGTCACGGGCGCCGAGCTTCCGGAGTTCGCGCGCCATGTCGGTGCTCATGCAGGTGACCGACGCGGCGCTGCGGATGACGGACCGCTTGACGGCCTGGAGGACCGGGTGGCGCAGCGCGTACAGGTCGCCGCCCAGCGTGGTCACGACGCGGGGCAGGTCGCCGAGCACGACACGGCCGACGGCTCCCTGCGGGATGATCCAGTGCAGCAGCGCGACGTCGGGCTGCGAGCGGCGACGCTCGCGCCGGAGCGCGGCGGCCATGGAGACGAAGAAGAACGGGACCTGCAGCCAGCGGGACTTCTTCGCCCGCAGGTTGTCGACGATCGCGCCGTCCGCCAGGTCACGCCAGCGCGACGGGAAGTAGCCGAACCGACGGACCTCGACGTCCCCGATCCGCTGGTGCGCGCGGGCGCCCTTCGTCATCGGGGCGACCACCACCACGCGGTACTCGTCCGACAGTGCCGTCGCCAGGTCGAGCACGAAGCCGGGCGTGCCGTCGCCGGCCTCGGCGGGGAAGGTCGACGCAGCGACGAGCAGGGTCGGGCGGAGTTCCGGATCGGGTCGCATCCAGCGCGCTCCCTTAGAGTTGTCGGTCGATGGACGCACAACAGCCTACGGGGTCGGCCGCGGGGTCCCCGGACCCGCTCGACACCTCCGCCGACGCCGCGATCGGCGCCGTCCCGACGACCGGACGGCGGGCCCGTGTGCTCACCGTCGTCAAGTGGGTGGCGGCCGTCGTGGCCCTCGCGTTCCTGGTCTGGAGCATCGCGCGGCAGTGGGACGACATCGCTCGCGACTTCGTGCGGCTCGACGCCCTCACGATCGTCCTCGGCGTCGCCGCGACGATCGTCGCCCTCGTGGCGAACATGCTCTCCTGGCGGGCCATGATGTCGGCGAGCGGGTTCCGGGTGCGCCTCGCCGCGGCGTCCTCGATCTTCTTCGTCGGCCAGCTCGGCAAGTACATCCCCGGCGGCGTGTGGTCGATCGCCGCTCAGGCCGAACTCGGGCGCGCACACGGCCTGCAGCGCACCGGCAGCGCCGTCGCGGCACTGGCGTCGATGCTCGTGAGCATGGTCACCGCGGCCGTCGTCGGGATCGTCGCGGTCCTGCTGGCCTCCTCCACCGGGTTCGCGACGTTCTGGTGGCTCATCCCGGTGATCGTGGTGGGGCTGGTCTGCCTGACCCCGCCGGTGCTCGGTCGCCTCATCGCCGTCGCGTTCCGGGTCCTGCGTCGCCCCGCCCAGGACACCACCCTCACGTGGACGGGCACCGTCATGTCGCTCGTCTGGTCGCTCGTCATGTGGCTGGCGTACGGGGTCCAGGCCACCCTCGTGCTGCGGGTCTTCGGGGCCGACTCGCCCGCGCTCTTCCCGGTGGCCGTCGGCGCGTACGCCGTCGCCTGGCTCGTGGGGTTCGTGGTCGTCATCGCCCCGGCGGGCATCGGGCCGCGCGAGGGCATCCTCGTCCTGCTCCTCGGCAGCGTGGCCGGTGGATCGGCGCCGCTCGCCCTCGCCGTCATCAGCCGGGTCTTCATGACCATCGGAGACGTCGTGCTGGCCGGGGTCGGCGCGCTGCTCGCAGCGCGCCACCGCCGGAAGTCGGCCGCCGCCGCGCTGGGCGGTGGCGCCCCGGGAGCGCCCCGTGCCGACTGATAGGGTCGGCGTTCGGCCGCGCCGCGCGCACGGCAGCACCACGAGGAGGCGCACCACATGACAACGCTCCACGTCATCGTGGACCAGGTCGTCGCCCCGGTCCCCGGAGGCATCGGTCGGTACGCCGAAGAGCTCACCCGCCACCTCATCGAGCACGCCCCCGTCGGCTGCGAGGTGTCCGGGGTCGTCTCGGCGGTGGGCCGCGACGAACTCGCCCACATCCGGACCCTGCTGCCCGGGCTCGCCGACCTCGACCGGCTGCCGCTCCCCCGCCGCGAGCTCTCCCTCGCCTGGCAGGGCGGGATCGTCGGCGGCCTGGCGAAGGGCATGGTGCACGCTCCGAGCGTGCTCGCCCCGCTGGTCCGGCACGACCGTTTCCAGGACCCGGGCCGGCAGACCGTCGTCACCGTGCACGACACGGTCCCGTGGACCAACCCCGAGACCCTGACGCCGCGCGGCGTCCACTTCCACAAGGCGATGGTCAAGCGTGCGTGGAAGCACGCCGACGCCGTGGTGGTGCCGACCCACGCGGTCGCGAGTGCGCTCAACGAGATCCACCGGTTCGACGACCGGCTCCGGGTCATCGGCGGAGCGCCGAGCGGGCGGCTCCGGCTGCCCGTCGACGCCGATCTCCGCGCCGAGCGGCTCGGGCTGCCGGAGCGGTACGTGCTGGCCGTCGGCACGCTCGAGCCACGGAAGGCGCTCGGATCCCTGATCGAGGCGATGGCGCACCCCGACGCGCCTGCCGACATCCCCCTCGTCATCTCCGGCCCGGACGGTTGGGGCGACGTCGACGTGTACGGCACGGCGGAACGAGCCGGTCTCTCGCGGGACCGGGTGAAGGTGCTCGGGCGGATCGACGACGCCGACCTCGCCGTGGTCTACGACCGGGCCACCGTGTTCGTGTTCCCGAGCCTGGCCGAGGGGTTCGGCCTGCCCGTCATCGAGGCGATGAGCTTCGGCACCCCGGTCGTGCACTCGGACGACCCCGCCGTGTCCGAGGTCGCGTCGGACGCCGGCGTCACGGTCGCCCGTGGTCCGAAGGAGTCCTACCCGGAGCGGCTCGCGCAGGCCGTCTACCAGGTGGTCAACGACCCCCTGCTCGCGGGGCAGCTGGCCGTCGCCGGCCCCGATCGCGCGCGCATGTACGACTGGAGCGATTCCGCCGCCGAGACCTGGCAGCTGCACGCCGACCTCTGACGGCGTGCAGCTGCCCGTCCGGCGGTCAGCCCGTGTACGAGTAGGTCGTGACCCAGTCGATGTACAGGTGGCCGAGCCCGCCCCAGTTGCCCACCTGGAACATGTAGCGGTGCGCGGTGGTCGGGACGTCCTTGGTGATCGTCTTGATGACCTTCCCGTCGAGCGAGTACGACACGGACTTCCCGGGGATCCACTCGATCGAGTAGGTGTGCCACGAACGCCACGACGTCCCGGTGCTCAGGCTGGTCGCCGTCGCTTCACGTCCGGGCGTCATCGAGTGCTGGTGCAGCATCGGTGCGGACTCGAAGTTGGACTCCGGGTAGTCGATCTCCCCGTCCGACCACTTGTCCGACGTCGGCCACAGCATGAAGGCGGCGCCGTTCCCGTTGCCACCGGCGGCCATGGCGCGCACCGTGAACTTCCCGCCCTTGTGTCCCCACGCTCCCGTGGGCGAGCCGAACGTGCCGGCGGCCCCGCGCTTGCCGTCGAGACGGACGTCCATGTTCCCGTTGATCGCACTGATCTGCGTCCCCGAGTAGTACATCCCGCCGGTCCCGTCGGGGTAGGGCTGCCACGACTTCGCGTAGGACGCGGCGAACTTCCCCTTGGCCGCCGCGGTCGTGCGGAAGTCCTCGCGGAAGGTCTGCTTGAACTTGCCGATGTTCCCGACCGGCGCGGACGTGTTCGCTGCTGAGGCGGCGCTCCCCTGACCGAACGGCCCGGCGACCAGCACGACTCCCAGGAGCACGACTGAGAGTGCGGCTCTCGTGATCGCGCGTTTCTGCATGAGCTGTCACTCCCTGACATGACGATTCGCACCCGTTCCCGTGGGCGCCGGACGGCCGACCCTCGGCCGTCCGCGGTCCACGGTAGTTGCGTTGTCCATCCTGCGCGGGGGGTTGACTTCGCCAGGGCGTCCCCAGTACGAGGGGTGCCGGATGGTGCGGGGAGCGCAGCGGACGTCAGAGGGAGTCGCGGAGGCGCGCGGCCTTCTCCTCGACCAGGCGCTCGAGTCCTTCGGCGTACTCCGTGAGCCGCGCCGCGACACGGGGCTCGGAGGACCCGATGATCCGTGCGGCGAGCAGTCCGGCGTTCGCCGCGCCGTTGATCGCCATCGTCGCGACCGGGATGCCGGCGGGCATCTGGACGATCGACAGGAGCGAGTCGAGTCCGTCGAGCCGTGCGAGCTGGACGGGCACGCCGATCACGGGCAGCGTCGTCATCGAGGCCACCATGCCGGGCAGGTGGGCAGCCCCACCGGCACCGGCGATCACGACACGGATGCCCCGCTGGGCGGCACCCCTGGCGAAGCGGGTCATCTTGTCGGGGGTGCGGTGCGCGGACACCACGTCCGCCTCGAACGGGATGCCGAGCTCGGCGAGGATGTCGGCCGCAGCCCGCATGGTCGGCCAGTCGGAGTCCGATCCCATGATGATCGAGACGAGCGGCTGTGCTGGGGCTGCGGAGTCGGTCACACGCCGAGCCTAGCCGAGCAGCACCCGCCGCCAGGTGTCACCGTCACGGCCGATCGTCCGCGCGTCGCGGACCCACCGCTCGGCCCGTTCGTCGGGCGCCCCACGCTCGACCGCGCCGCGGACGGCTGCCCGCCAGGCGTCGACGTCGTCGGGGACCCCGACCGCTCCGTACCGCCCGGCCACGGCGTACGACGGTCGGTCGGAGACCACGGCCGGCAGCCCGAGTGCCGTGTACTCCAGGAACTTCAGGTCGCTCTTCGCGCGGTTGAACTCCTCGTCGCGCAGCGGCGCGACCCCCGCACGCCAGCGCGCGCGGTGGGCGACGAGCCAACGGGAGAACGCCGGGTAGTGGCCGTCGGGCACCTCGATCCGGCGGAACCAGTCGGCGTCACCGTCCTCGGTGACGCCGATGACCTCGAGCCGGATCGGGGTGCCGTCGGCGGTGGCCAGGTCGGCGAAGACGTCCCTGAGCAGTTCGAGGTCGGCGGCGTGGGTGAGCGTTCCCATGTACAGCACGCGGTGCTCGCCGGTCGGCCGTTCGTCGTCGTCCTCGGTCGCGCCGGACGTCCACAACCCCGGGTCGAGGGCGTTCGGCACGACCACGACGTGCCGGGCGACGGGACGCACCACCTCCGCGAGCTCCGGCGTGCTCACGATCACGGTGTCGGCGCCGCGCACCAGGGCGTCGATGGAGGCCAGGCGGTCCGGGTCGTACTCGGCACGGGCAAGCCGTGCCCGGCCGGACGCCGTGAAGAAGTCGTCGTCGACCTCGGCCACCACCCGGATCCCCCGCCGCGCCGCGGTCTCGAGGAAGGGCTGCACGACGGTGCGCGGCAGGACGTCGCGCTGCACGAGGACCGCGGTGTACGCAGTGGTGTCCGTGCCCGCGACGAAGGCCACGGGATCGACCTGTCGGACCTCGGCGGCACCGGCGGACGACAGGTGCTCCACACGGCGCACGACGCGCACGTGGGCGGACGCGGGGTGTGCACCGTCCCCGCCCGCGACGACGTACCCGAGGACCGGCAGCGGCGCGGCCGGAGCGGCCGGCGCCTGCTGCTGCTCGGGCTGACGCTCGTGCTCGGCATCGGGACGCGGGGCACCGACGACGGCGCGGCGGAGTCGACGGGCGGCCCGGCGGAGGAGATCACGCGGCATGGGTGCCATTCTCCCGCACCCGCCGGACGGTCGCGGTCGCCCAGGCAACCGCTCCGGTCGCGGTCGCGGTCGCGGTCAGCGCACCTGCACCGTCGCGCACCCCAGCGACGTGTCGCCGCCCTTCCCGATCCCGACCGCGGTGAGGCACACCGACCGCTTCCCGGACGCGACCGGCACCGACCCGGTGAACCCGTGGTGCTCGCCGCCGCCGTGGACACGGTCGACGTCACTGCGCTGCCGGTCGGCGACGAGACTGCCGACGACCCGGCCGCCGACGCTGACCCGCACCGTGACCGGACGCTGCACGGCGTCACGGTCGAACGCCCACCCCCGGACGCTGACCCGGCCGGCGGATCCCGACGACGCCGCGTCGCGTCGGCCGACCGGGGCTGCGACGGGCACCGTGATGCTCCGGCACGGGCTCGCCGTCCGGTCCGCGCCGATGTCGATGTTCCGGGCGATCGCGCACACGGTGTGCTTCCCCGCCCCCGCCGCCACGATCTCGGCGAACCCGTGCGCGGGACCGGCGCCCCAGGTCCGGTCGACGTCGGCCCGGGCCCGACCAGCGGACCGGGACGCGACGACCCGACCGTCGACCGTGAACGCGACCGTGCTGGCCGTGTCCGGAGCGTCCCCGTCGAACGCCCAGCCCGTCACGGCGACGCCACCGACCGCGACGCTCACCGACTCGAGGCCGACGTACGGGTCGTGCCGGTGGGCACGCACCCTCGCGCACCCGAGGTCGGCGTCGGACCCCGCGCCGATGTTCACCGCGGTGACGCAGACCCGGCGGAAGCCCTCGGCGGCCGGCACCGCGGTGTCGAACCCGTGGGTCTCCCCGACGCCGTACGCCGCGTCGACGTCCGGGCGGGTGCGGTCCGCGCTCAGCACGCCGGCGGAGACACCGTCCACCGTCGCCCGGACCCGGACCGGTTGCGTCGGGTCGTCCTCGTCGAAGGCCCAGCCGCGCACGCGGACACCGCCTCCGGCACCGACGACGGCCTCGAGCGCACCGCGCGGGGCCAGGTCGGCGGTCCGCACCCCGAGCCGGGCGTTCGCGACCAGCGCCTGCGCGTAGGCCGAGAACCACTTGCCGGCGGCCGGGGCACCGTTGCAGGTGCCGTCACTCGCGCCGGGGGTCTTCACCCACAGCAGGGCGTCGAGCGCCGTGCCGTCGGACACCACCCGGGGCGACGTGCCGAGCCCGGCGCCCGGCCCGTTGCACCAGGTGCCGCGCCAGCCCTGCCCGTTGCGCGAGGTGTCGATCACGTAGTGCGAGCCCCCGGTCGCGGCCGACACCTTCTGCGCGTACGCCTGCTCCTGGGCGGTCGGGTAGTAGTTCGCGACGTTCGTGAAGAACCCCCGGGCCTGCTGCACGCCCGCGCTGTTCAGCCGTGACGCCATCAGCGCAGGCTGCACCCAGTTCGAGTTGCCGGCGTCCAGGTAGGCGGGGACCCCGGCGGCGGTCAGCCCGGCGACCGTGCGGGAGAGGATCCGGTAGCGCTGCTCGTCGAGCGCGGTGCTGCACTTGGCGTTGCTGAGCATCGCGAGCGAGTCCGGTTCGACGATGACGGCTGCGCGGTGCCCGGCGAGCGCCGCGGTGACCTGGTCGACCCAGGCGTCGTAGGAGCGCTCGTCGAAGCCGCCGGCGGAGTACCCGCCGCAGTCGCGGTCCGGGATCGCGTAGAGCACGAACACCGGGGTGGTGCCGGACTGCTCAGCCCCGGTGAGGGCGGTGCTGATGGTCTTCGTCAGCTGCGTGCCCTGGCTCCAGTCACCGAGCCAGGTGGCGACGGGGTAGCCGGCGATGGTCCCCGCCGCAGCGGCTCCGGCCGGGTCGGTGGCGGCGAGGGCGGCCTGCGCCTTCGCCGCCTCGCTCGTGGGCGACCGGTACGGCCCGGCGCCGTAGAGCGACGCGGACGTGGCCGAGCGGATGGTGGCGGCCGAGGTCGCTGCGGACGCGGTCGCGGTCGGCAGCAGTCCGGCGACGGCTGCGACGAGGGCGACGGCGGCGCCGCAGACGGCGGCACGGCGCGGGCGGCGGCGCATGGAGACTCCCTGGACGGTGGGCGCGGACCCTTCCAGGGGAACACGCGCTCCCGACCCCCGCCAGCCTCCCGAGCGGGTGGCACCCGAGGGGGTGTCCGCAGAGCGACCGACAAGTGTGTCCCGCACCCGTGACGGACGGGAGGCCCGTGGCGGCGTCGCCACGGGCCTCCCGTCCGTCATCCGGTCACGTCGAGGACGCGACCTCAGTCGTCGAAGTGCGCCGCGGCCGCACGGGCGCGGTAGACGACCTCGTCGACGTCGTCGCCGAGCACCGTGACGTGCCCGATCTTCCGGCCGGGCCGGGGCGCCTTGCCGTAGAAGTGGTACTTCGCCTCGGGGAAGGCCTCGAGCGCTGCGGGGTACCGGGCGGCGAGGTCGCCGTCCGCGGGTCCGCCGAGCACGTTCACCATGACGGACGCCGGGGCGAACGAGCCGGTGGCTCCGAGCGGCAGGTCGAGGACCGCTCGCAGGTGCTGCTCGAACTGGCTCGTGGTGGCGCCGTCGATGGTCCAGTGCCCGGTGTTGTGCGGACGCATCGCGAGCTCGTTGATCAGGATGCGTTCGTCGTCGGTCTGGAACAGCTCGACGGCCAGCACGCCGGTCACCCCGAGTTCTTCGGCGATGCGGACGGCGATCGACTCGGTCAGGTCGGCGATCCGGCCGGCGCTGTCAGGGGCCGGTGCGATGACCTCGGCGCAGACCCCATCGCGCTGCACGGTCTCGACGAGCGGCCAGGCGACGACCTGTCCGGAGGGTCGGCGCGCCACGGACTGCGCGAGCTCGCGGGTGAAGGGGACGAGCTCCTCGACCAGGAGGGCCTGGTCGCCGCCGGCCTCGGCCACCGCGATGAACCAGTCGTCGACGTCGGAGGCGTCGGAGACGACCCGGACGCCCTTGCCGTCGTAGCCGCCCCGCGGGGTCTTGACGACGGCTCGGCCACCGTGCTCGGCGAGGAAGGCACGGAGTTCGTCGGGACCGTGCACGGCGGCCCAGTCGGGCACCGGCAGCCCGAGTTCGCTCAGCCGGCGGCGCATGGTGATCTTGTCCTGGGCGACGGCCAGCGCGTCCGGACCGGGATGGACCGCCACGCCCGCGGCGACCAGGCTGCGCAGGACGTCCTGCGGCACGTGCTCGTGGTCGAAGGTCACGACGTCGACCTGTCGGGCGAACTCGAGCACCGTGGCGGCCTCGTGGTAGTCGCCCTCGGCGGTGGCGGCGATGCCTGCGGACATGCCCGGCCCCTCGGCGAGCACCCGGATGTCGATCCCCAGTTCGACCGCGGCCGGCACCATCATCCGTGCCAGCTGTCCCCCACCGATGACCCCGACGCGCAACGCCATGCTGTGTGATCCTTCCGGCGCTCCCACCGTGCGGTGTGAACGCGTTGTCTACAATCGCTGTTCGGGTCGCGCTCTGCCCGACCGGTCACAACTCTACGGATCCTGGAGGGCTCGTGCGGCGTCTCATCGCCCAACTGGCACGCTTCGGCGTCGTCGGTGCCGTCGGCTTCGTCGTGGACACCACGGTGTTCAACGTGCTGCGGTCGACCCTGCTGAACCCGGACGACGTGCACTCGGGACCGTTCTGGGCGAAGGTGGTCTCGACGACGGTCGCCATCTTCGTGAACTGGATGGGCAACCGGTACTGGACGTTCCGCGAGCAGCGACGGGCCGTGGCCACCCGCGAGGGGGTCGAGTTCGTCGTCGTGTCCCTCGGCGGCATGGTCATCTCGCTCGGCTGCCTCGCCGTCTCCCACTACGTCCTCGGCTTCACGTCGGCGCTGGCCGACAACATCTCCGGCAACGTCATCGGGCTGCTGCTCGGCACCGTGTTCCGCTTCTGGCTCTACAAGGTGTGGGTCTACCACCCGGAGCGCGCCGGACGCACCGGACCGGACGAGCGCACCGGAGCCGACACCGTCGAGGACGCGACCGTCGCCACGACGGCCCGGTCCGAGGCGTCGGGCCACTAGTCTCGAAGCGATGCAACACGCACCGCACCCCCTCGTCACCCGGGCGGAGGCCCTGCGGACCGCGGCGCTGACCGCCGCGTTCGGTCTCTGGCTCGTCCTCTGGGCGCTCGTCGTGCCGGTGTTCCAAGCACCGGACGAACCGGCCCACTTCGACGCCGCCCTGCACGTCGCGACCGGCTCCGGCTGGCCCGACCCGGGCACCCTGCACGTGTCGAACGCCGTCGCGGCCGCGCAGCAGGAGCAGGCCTCCGCCGATGCATCGTCCTGGTCGACCGTCAGCGCGTTGCTGCAGGAGCACCCCGGCGACTCCCCGACGGTGAACCAGATGACCCAGCACCCACCGACGGCGTACCTGGCGGACGCCGCCGTGCTCCGGGTCCTGCACCACGGCTCGTTGCGCTGGGACCACGCGCTCGTCGCCCTCCGGCTCTTCGACGCCGCCCTCGTGACCCCGCTCGCGCTGCTGACGTGGGCAGCGGTCCGCCGTGTGACCCGCTCGCCGCGCGCGGCACTGTTCGGCGCGCTCGCCCTGTTCGCCGTGCCGCAGCTGGCGTCCGTCGGCGCGTCGGTGACGAACGACGCCCCGGTGCTCCTGCTCGGCGGCACGGTGGTGTGGCTCGCGACCCGGCTGCTCACGGGCGACCTCCGCCGCCGGACCCTGCTCGCCCTCGCCGTGGCGCTCGGACTCCTCGTCGCGACGAAGGGCACGGGGCTGCCAGCGATCCCCTTCGTGGCGCTCGTGGTGCTCGTCGCGGGCGCGGGCACGCTGACCCGTGGTGCACGCTCCCTCCGGACGGCCGCCGCACTCGTCGTGGCGGGGGCGATCGGCGCGTGGTGGTGGGTGCGCAACCTCCTCGTGTTCCACACGCTGCAACCCGACGGCTACGCCGCGATCCGGCCGGACCGTCCGTTCCCGGCGGGTGAGCAACCGTCACCCGGGCACTTCCTCGACGTCAGCTGGGGAACGCTCGCGCGGACGTTCTGGGGGTCCCCCGGGCAGCGGGCGCAGGTGAGCATCGGTGACACCCTGACCGCCGTCCTGACCGCCGTCGCCCTCGTCGTGCTCGTCGGCTGGGCGTTCCGGCGCGGACCCACCCTGGTGCCGGCGGTGTGTCTCGCGGTGTTCCCCGGACTCCTGCTGCTCCTGCAGACGGCGAGCAGCGCCCGGGCGTACCTGGACACCACCGAGGTGGCCGGCACCCAGGGCCGCTACCTGTTCCCCGCACTCGTGTGCCTCGTCGCGCTCAGTGCCCTCGCGTGGCGGCGGCTCACGGGGCCGGGCGCCGGACGGACCGTGCTCACCCGGTCGCTCGCCGTCGCGCTGCCGGCGGTGGGGCTCTGGGGGCTCGCCGTCGTCAGCGCCTGGTTCTGGAACGCCGCCGACGGCCCCCTGTCGGCGACGAGCGTCGGGCAGTACGCGGCCACCGGTCCGGTGCCGTTCGCCGTGGTGCTCCTGGTCGCGGTCCTCGTCGCAGCCGGGATCACGGTCGGCGTGGGCGGGGTGTGGCGGCCGTGGCCCGTCGGGGTCAGCGCTCGGCGACCCGGATGACGTCCACGGAGCAGGACTGCTGCGGGGCGCCCTTGGCGTCCGAGCAGACCTGGTACACCGGGAACGAGCCGACCACCGCTCCGATGGCGGAGTAGTCGCGGACCTGCGGGTCGCGCGGGTTCGTGTAGTTCAGGAAGTACTGCACGCCCGCTTCGCGGAGCAGGCCGACGAAGGCCGGGTCCTGGTAGTCGTACGCCTGCCCGTCCTCGCCGTACATCTGCGCACCGAGCCGGAACGCCACGAGCACCGTGTTGCGGGTGTTCGTGCCGAGGATCCTGCTGCCGGCGGGGATGACGTCGGACGCCAAGAGCGCGTCGACCAGCGGCTCGTCGGGGTCGATGACCTCGCCGAGGACCTGTCCGGCCGGGATGCCCGACGGGCGGACGTCGTACGTCGAGAACGGGGCGCGGACACCGTTCACGTTCTGACTGTACGACGCGACCACGACCAGCACGCAGCCGAGGACGGCGACGACCTTCCGGATGCGTCGGCCGCGCCGAACCGCGCGCCAGAACGTGGGCAGCAGGGCGCCGGCGACGAGCACCGAGCCCGTGAAGAGCGGCAGGTAGTACCGCGCGTTGCCGCCCGCCGTCTCCACCGTCGCGATGCCCGCGTACCCGAGCAGGTACACGCCGGAGAACAGCCCGACGATGCTCGCGAAGACGAACCGCCGGTAGTGCACCACCCCGGCGACGGCCGCACCGACGAACACCACCCCGATGGCCAGGGTGAAGGGCGCGAACGAGCCGATGCGGGTGAAGTAGAAGGGCAGCGCTTCGAGGCGCTGCTCGACGTAGTACCGGACCTTGCCGACGAGCGTCGTCGTGTTGCTCTCGGCGGGCTCGGCCGCGACCGGTGTGCCCGCAGGCAGCCGGACCGGCAGCTCGCGCTCGGCGGTGTACACGCCGGCCTCGTACAGCGACGGGGTGCGGTCCTCGTTCGGCGACACCGCCAGCCCGTTCGGCGGCGAGGGGATGCGGACCTCCTGGTAGTCCTTGCCGGACGTGTCGGAGAACTTCTTCGAGACGTTGACCGTCAGTGACGATCCGAGCTCGATGCCACCGAACTTCGCCGACAGCGCCCCCACCCAGGGCGCGGAGAACAACACCGCCGTCAGGAGCGCGACCACCGGCAGCAGCAGCGACCGCGGTTCTCGTGCGTCCCGCCGGTCCTGGAACCACCGGACGAGCGCCCACGACGGCACCACCACGAGGAACACGGGGACCAGGAACGCCTTCGTGCAGTACCCGATGGCGCACACCAGTCCGACGACCGCCGCGGCCACGACGATGCGCCGGACCGAGCCGTGCCACGCGCGGTCCGCCGCGAGCAACGACCACACGAAGAGCAGGCCCCACAGCAGCACGAGGGTGTCCGGCGTCTGCAGGGCGACGTTCGCCAGCATCAGCGGGGCGGTCGCCACGATCGACCACGCGGCGGTCCAGCCGTTGCCGGTCGTCCGCAGCAGCAGCCACGCGCCGATGCCCATCACGGCGGTGCTCGCCGCCAGGTTCACGATCGCGAACGCCGTGCTCGGTCCGGACCCCATGACCAGGAACGGTGCCATCAGCCAGGAGACCATCGGGGACCAGTAGCCGTTGACCGCCTCGGCCCAGTGCCCGCCGGCGTACTGCTCGGCGATCGACATGTACGAGATGCCGTCGATGTTGGTCACCTCGAGCCGCGTGCGGTAGGCCACGACGCCGACCAGGACCGCGGCGACGAGCAGCAGCGCAGCGTTGGCCAGGATCGAGGAACGCGACGGGTGCCGCCCCTCGTGGAACGCGCCGAACCGACGACGGTGACGCTCCCGCTCCCGCGTCCGTGGCCCGGCCGCGTGCGCGACAGCACGTGGCGGCACGGTCGTCCCCGTGTCTGTGTCCGCGATGCCCGTGCTGCCGCCCCCCGGGATGATGCTCAGCGCCCCATGCCGCGGTACGTGAAGCCCGCCGCGGTCCAGGCGTCGCGATCGAGGCAGTTGCGGCCGTCGATGACGACGGGCGACGCCACGAGCGCGGCAGCGGCGGTCGCGTCGAGCTCGCGGAACTCGGTCCACTCGGTGAGCACGAGCACCAGCTCCGCTCCCCCCAGCGCCTCGGCAGCGCTCTCGACGTAGTCGAGCTCGGGTCGCACGCGGCGCGCGGTGACGACGGCCTCGGGGTCGTACGCCGAGACGACGGCGCCGAGTTCGTGCAGGCGGGCCGCGATGTCGAGGGCCGGCGAGTCGCGGACGTCGTCGGAGTTCGGCTTGAAGGCCAGGCCGAGCACCGCGACGCGCTTGCCGCTGACGACCCCGCCGAGCAGCTCCTGCGCCAGCTCGACGACGTGGGCGCGACGGCGCAGGTTCGTGGCGTCGACGTCGGCCAGGAACGCCAGGGACTCCCCGACGCCCAGCTCGTTCGCCCGCGCCTGGAACGCACGGATGTCCTTGGGCAGGCAGCCGCCACCGAAGCCGAGGCCGGCGTTCAGGAACTTCCGGCCGATGCGGGCGTCGTGGCCGATCGCGTCGGCGAGCGCCGTGACGTCGGCACCGGCGACCTCGGCGATCTCGGCCATCGAGTTGATGAACGAGATCTTCGTGGCGAGGAAGGCGTTGGCGCTGATCTTCACGAGCTCGGCGGTGGGCAGGTTGACGACGAGTCGGGGCGTGCCGGTGGACAGTGCCTCGGCGTAGACCTCGTCGAGGGCGGCGACGGCCTGTTCGCCGGCCTCGCCGTCGGGCACGCCGTAGACGAAGCGGTCCGGCGCGATGGTGTCCTGCACGGCGAAGCCCTCACGCAGGAACTCGGGGTTCCAGACGAGGGTGGCACCGGGGACGGCCTCGCTGACCTCGGCGGCCAGGCGTGCGGCGGTGCCGACGGGCACGGTCGACTTGCCGACGACGAACTCGCCGGCGGACAGGTGCGGGGTGAGCGCGGCGACGGCGGCGTCCACGTAGGTCAGGTCTGCGGCACCGGTCGGACCCTGCGGGGTGCCGACGGCGAGGAAGTGCACGCGGGCGCCGGCGACCTCGGCCATGTCGGTGGTGAAGCGGATCCGACCGGACTCGAGGGCCTCGGTCAGGATCTCGGGCAGGCCCGGCTCGAAGAAGGGGGCCTCGCCCGCGGCGAGCCGCTGGATCTTGGTGGGGTCGACGTCCACGGCGACGACCTCGTGTCCGAGTTTGGCCATGGAGGCGGCGTGCACGGCACCGAGGTAGCCGCAGCCGATCACAGAGATACGCACGTCGAAGACGGTACCGGTTTCTCGCCGAACTCTCATCACGGCGCCCGCTGCGACGCCCACGGCGACGCTCGCGGCGGCCGGGGTCAGGCCCGCACGTCACCCCACGGCGGACGTTCCGGACCGCCGACGATCTCGTCCCAGTCCGGCTCACGGTGCCGTCGCCTGGCCTCGTACGCCTCCACCAGGTCGTGCAGGACAGCGACGACGAGGTCGGCGTGCGGCACGTCGGCGAGGACCACCGCCGGGTCGTCCCCGGGGAACACGAGCACGTCGCCGGAGCGGAACAGCCCCTGCAGCCCGCGGCGCCGCACGGTGACGTCGTAGCCGCGGGAGTGCAGGAGCTCCCGTCGGGTCCGGGTGCCGAGTCCGTTGACCACGACCAGGCGACGGGTGGTGACGACGTACCGCTCCGACATCCAGCGGAACAGCGGGACGGCACCGCCGAACACGACGAGCACCACGACGACGAGCGCGACGACGGCGTTCAGCCACGCCAACTGCGCCTGGAACACGCCGAAGCCGAACCCCCCGGCCGCGGTGACGAGCACGACGAACACCGCCGGGCGCACCAGCCGACGAGCGTGCGGTCGCAGGCGCGCGACGACACGTTCGGGCGGGGGCTCGGCGGTCATGCCGTCATGCATACCGCAGGTGGGTGACGTCTCCCACCGCGACGCCCCTGGTGACGCCCGCCTGGTCCCGGATCGTGATGCGACCGGCGTCGTCGATGCCGGTCGCGTCGGCCTCCTCGACCGTCCCGTCCGGCAGCTCGAGGCGGATGCGGCGACCGATCGTGCCGCACGCCGCACGGACGTGGGACCGGACCGTCTCGGCGGCGGGACCACCCGTGACCAGGCCGGCCACCGCCTCCAGGACGGACCGCAGGAAGGCGGACAGGACCGCGTCGGCCAGGGCGGGTGCGTCGTCGACCGCGCCGGCGAGCAGGAGCGAGGTGGACGTCGGGGTGGGCAGCCGATCCGCCGGGATCGTCAGGTTCACGCCGGCCCCGACCACGACGCTGCCGTCGGCGGCGACCTGGCAGAGGATCCCGCACACCTTGTCCCCGGCGACCTGCACGTCGTTCGGCCACTTGACGACGACGTCCGCGCCGGCGGGGAGCACCGACGCGATCGCGTCGCGCATCGCCGCGCCGGCGACCAGCGGCAGCCAGCCGCGGTCGTGGTCGTCCAGGTCCGCACGGACGAGCACGCTCGCGGCGAGCGTCTCACCGGCCGGAGCGGCCCAGGTGCGGTCGAGCCGACCCCGCCCCGCGGTCTGGTGCAGGGTCGCGACGACGCTCCCGTGCCGCTGCTCCGGGGCGCCGGCGAGCAGGTCCGCGTTCGTGGACCCGGTCTCCGCGGGGGTGGTCATCGTCGCACCCGCCGACCGGACAGCCTCGCTGGTGGCGGGGAACGACGGCGACGGGGATGTGGACATGCACGCAAATGTACGGGCAGGAACCGTGGGGGTCCTCCAACCGGCAGCGTCCCACCCGCCGGTAGGGTGAGCGGGTGACTTCAGGAGACACCCCCGATCTGTCGACGACGGCCGGCCGGCTGGCCGACCTCCGCGACCGGTACCACGAGGCCGTGACCGCCGCGGGCGAATCCGCCATCGCCAAGCAGCACGCGAAGGGCAAGGGCACCGCGCGCGAACGCATCGAGCAGCTGCTCGACGAGAACTCCTTCGTGGAGCTCGACGAGTTCGTGCGCCACCGCACCACCTCGTTCGGCATGGACGCCAAGCGCCCCTACGGTGACGCGGTCGTCACCGGCGTCGGCACGATCCACGGCCGCAACGTCGCGGTCTACGCGCAGGACTTCACGGTCTTCGGCGGGTCCCTCGGCGAGGTCGCCGGCGAGAAGATCATCAAGGTCATGCAGCACGCGCTGAAGACGGGCGTGCCGATCATCGGCATCCTCGACTCCGGCGGCGCCCGCATCCAGGAAGGCGTGGTCGCGCTCGGCAAGTACGGCGAGATCTTCCGCCTGAACACCCAGGCCTCCGGCGTCATCCCGCAGCTCTCCATCGTGATGGGCCCGGCGGCGGGCGGCGCGGTGTACTCCCCCGCCCTCACCGACTTCGTCATCATGGTCGACAAGACCAGCCACATGTTCGTCACCGGTCCGGACGTCATCAAGACCGTCACGGGCGAGGACGTCGGCTTCGAGGAGCTCGGCGGCGCCCAGACGCACAACGCGGTCTCCGGCGTGGCCCACTACCTGGCCGAGGACGAGACCGACGCGCTCGACTACGCGCGCTCGCTCATCGGGTTCCTGCCGGACAACAACCTGTCCGACCCGCCGGCCTACGACGTCGCCCCGGAGCTCGAGACCACCGACGCCGACCACGAGCTCGACCTCGTGATCCCGGACTCGACGAACCAGCCGTACGACGTCACCACGATCATCGAGCACATCGTCGACGACGGTGAGTTCCTCGAGGTGCAGCCGCTCTTCGCCCCGAACATCCTGATCGGCTTCGGCCGGGTCGAGGGCCGCACGGTCGGCATCATCGCGAACCAGCCGCAGGCGATGGCCGGCACGCTGAACATCGACGCCGGCGAGAAGGCCGCCCGCTTCGTGCGGTTCTGCGACGCGTTCGGCATCCCGATCCTGACCCTGGTGGACGTGCCCGGTTACCTGCCCGGCACCGACCAGGAGTGGACCGGCGTCATCCGCCGCGGCGCGAAGCTGCTGTACGCCTACGCCGAGGCCACCGTCCCGCTCGTCACCGTCATCACCCGCAAGGCCTACGGCGGCGCGTACATCGTGATGGGCTCCAAGCAGCTCGGTGCCGACATCAACCTGGCGTGGCCGACCGCCGAGATCGCCGTCATGGGTGGTCAGGGCGCCGTCAACATCCTGTACCGCGCCGAGATCAAGCGCGCCGAGGAGTCCGGCGAGGACGTCGCCGCGGTCCGCACGAAGCTCGCGAACGAGTACACGTACAACGTCGCGTCGCCCTACCTGGCAGCAGAGCGCGGTGAGCTCGACGGCATCATCCAGCCGCACGCCACCCGGGTCTCGGTCATCAAGGCCCTCCGGTCGCTGCGGGGCAAGCGCGCCACGCTGCCGCCGAAGAAGCACGGGAACATCCCCCTCTGATGGGGCGCCACGCAGCAGCCGTGCCCTCGGACGAGCCCGCCTCGGTGGCGGACGTCCGGGTGGTCTCCGGCGACCCCACACCCGAGGAGCTCGCCGCCGTCGTGGCCGTCCTGCAGCGCCAGGCCGACGAGGCCGCTGCCGCCGGACGCGCAGCCGTGGTCGTCGAGCCCCGCACGGGGTGGGACGCCGCCGCCCGCGGACTGCGCCGCCCGCTCGACCACGGACCGGGCGCCTGGGGCCGATCGCTCCGCTGATGTACCCCTGGCGCGCACGCGACCGGAACGGTTGCAGGGCGCACTTCCCGGTCGGTATCCCCTCACTCGGGGGACACGATCAGCGGATACGGACCGGAACTGCCGGAATTGTCCCCCATAATGACGACTGACATGCAGCTCGTGCGTGGGCATAGTAGTTGGTGTTCGGTGTCCTTCAACGAAAGACATCGCAGGACGGTGGCCGACTAGGGTACGAAGCCACCGCCCGCTGCGAGGCAGGGCGACATTCGGGTTGTCGCTCAGCCTCGGGTCGTGAACGGGCCGGTCGGTATCCGACCGGCCCGTTCCCCGTTTCCGGGGCGTGTTGCGGCTGTGGGCGGGTGTCGGAGCGGCTGCCGGGGCCGACGCGGAACGACACCGTCGACGTCGGACGACAACGACATGGTCGTGTCCGTGCCCGCGCCGGCCCGGCGCGACCACGTGACGGCCGGGAGGCCCGTGGCGGGGCCGCCACGGGCCTCCCGGCTGTCCCCCGATCGCGTCCCCCGCCGCCCGCACGCCCGGCGCACCACGTTCGTCCGCAGCGCGGTCCGCACCACGTTCGCGACGATCCACCTGTCGATCACGTGGTGCATCGTCGCGACACGCGCGCGCGCGCCGCCGCGCGCCGCCGCGTGCCGCGCGCGTGCCGCGCGCTACGCCGGCTCGTGCCGCGGGATCTCCAGCCAGAGGGCGACGGAGTCGTCCTCGTCACCGTCGTCGTCGTCCAGCCCCGCTCCGAGCGCCGCGGACTCACTGGCCGCGCCGTCGAGGCGGAGTCCGACGACGGTCACCGCGGAGTCGGATCCCTCGCCGACCGTCCGGACGATGACGTTGTCGGCGTCACGGGCCTGCCGGAGCGCCTCGGCGACGCGGGCGTGGATGCGGCGGATGTCCGGGGCGTCCAGGTCGTCGAGCCCGCCGTCGTCGTGCAGCTGGACGGTCGCGCCGCGGCGACGCAGGCGCATCACCTCGTCGCGGACGTCGTCGGACAACAGGGAGCGGCCGCGGATCTCGTCGCGGATGGCCTGCTCGAGGTGCAGGCACTCGGCACGGTCGGCGTCGTCGAGGTCGCCGCAGGAGTCGATGATGCGCTGCAGCATCGGCAGGGCCATCCGGGTGGTCTGGCTCAGCCGGAACTGCCGCTCGAACACGTGGGCGTCCTGCGCGGCCTGCCAGTCGGCGGTCTCCTGCTCGGCGACGACGAGCTCACGGGTGTTCCGGGTGGCGCGGCTCATCGCGGCGGCGAAGACCGTGGCGATCGCGACCCAGGCGACGCTGCCGACCACGCCGAGCCCACCGAGCGAGCCGAGACCGGCCCAGGCGACGGTGTACACGGTCAGGAACAGCACGCCAGCCCATGCGAAGGGTCCGCGGCCCCGCACGACGAGCACCACCATGAGCGTGCCGATGGCCGCGATCCACCACGTGGCGGAGCCCGGACCGCGTCCCTCGACGAGGACGGGGGCGGCGATCACCGGCATCACGATCGCGGTGGCGAGCGAGAAGCAGGCGGTCCAGACCGGCAGGACCCTGCCGGGGACGAACAGCGCGAGGCCGGTGGCCGCGGCGTACAGGACCATGCAGGCGATGATCGGGGCGACCTGGTCGACGCGCGGGAGCGTGGCCGCGGCGAGGACCAGGTGGTAGACGGAGAACAGCGACGCCAGGCCGAGGGCGATGCTCGCCGGCAGGGAGACCTTCATGCGGTCGTCCTGTCAGCCGGCGACCACGTCAGCACGATGCGGGTGCCCTCGCCCGGTGCGGTGTGCACCTCGGCGCGTCCGTCGACGGTCGCGACCCGCTCCACGATGGAGCGACGGACACCGAGCCGTTCGGCGGGGATGGCCGCGACGTCGAACCCGCGGCCGTCGTCACCGACCTCGACGAGCACTCCCTGGCCCTGCTGCTCGATGCGGACCCAGCGCGTGACGTCGCCGTCGCCGGCGTGCTGCACGCTGTTCACCGCGGCCTGCAGCGCTGCCGAGGCCAGCGCATCGGCGACCGACGCGGGCAGGCGGACCGACCCGGTCGGCGTCGGGACGAGGCGGACCGGGGCGGGCAACGCACCCACCCCCTCGCGGATGCGTGCCCGGAGTTCCCCGAGGGCGACCGGCGCGACGTCACCGGGACCGTCGGTGGCCGCGGCCTCGAGGTGGTCGATCGCGTTCCGGGCCATCCGCGCGGCGAGGGTCTTGGCCTCGAGCGTGTCGGCGCGGGCGGCGGAGAGCAGCGTCGTGAGCACGCTGTCGTGCACGATGGCGTCCACCTGGACCCGCTCGACCTCGGTCGCGTGTTCCCGGATGGCGAGCGAGTACCGCCGCACCGCCGTGGACTGCGCCGTGTCGACCGCCGTGGCCGCACGCCGCAGCACCACCGCGATGACGAGCACCGCGCCGCTGAGGAGCGCCGTGTACACGCCGTCGAGCAGGACGGCGAGGACCCCGACGTCGCCGCCGAGCGGGCTGAGCCGGATGACGACGTACACCGCCGGCACGAGCGCGGTGTAGACCGTCGCGCGCCACGTGGCGAAGCCCATCGCCGCCGCGGTGCAGCCGACCGTGCAGAACCACCACGGCCACGGCTGCTGCGACGAGGGGATGGGCTCCTGCACGGTCGCCGTCCACGTCACGAGCACGACGAGGAACAGCAGCGCGCAGACGATCTGCGCCGGCTGCGCCACCCGCTGCACGAAGGCCGAGACCCCGATGAACACGAACGACGCCGCGAGGGCGAGCATCAGCGTCGGACCCCAGAACGGGTCGAGGTACGGCAGCTGCTCCAGGACCGCGGGCGCGTCGACGATGCCGAGGCCGATCGCCGCCATCGCGAGGAGGATCGCGAACGCACGCTCGACCGACGCCTGCGTGATCGAGGCGCGGACGCTGCGCGCCGGATCGGCGCCGAACGGCGCCGGTTCGACGACCGTCCGCGCCGACTCAGCCGCGGTCGCCATCCGTGTCAGCGACCGTCGCCGTCGGGGTCGATGCCCGAGTCGAGCCCGGGGAGGATCCCGTCCTCGACGGCTCGACGCAGCAGGTCGACCTTCGTCGGGGCCGGGCGACCGACCTCGACGTACTTCACACGGATCCGGTCGAGGTACTCACGGGCCGTCGAGTAGCCGATGCCCAGCTGCTGGGCGGCGAGCTTGAGCGGGAGGCCCGAGGCGTAGAGGTGCAGGATCTCGCGCTCGCGGCGGCCGAGCTGCGCCTTCGCGAAGTCGCGGTCGGCGTCGATGGCGCTCGCCCACTCGAGGTTGTTGAGCACGTCACCGCGTGCGACGGTGGCGACCGCGGCCATCACGGTCTTGGTGGCCGAGGACTTCGGGATGACGCCGGCAGCCCCTGCTGCGAGCGCCTCACGCACGTTGGCGACACGGTCCGCGATGGAGTGCACGAGCACCGCCGATCCCGTCCCCTGCACGCCCTTGACGTTCTCGGTCACGGTCGAGCCGTCACCGAGGGACAGGTCGAGGACGACGACGTCGACCTCTCGCCCGTCGAGGTTCTGGACGTACTCGGGGACGCTGGCGGCGGTGAGCACCACCTCGAACCCCTCGTTCTGGCACGCCGCCTGGATCCCGAGTCGGACGGACTCGTGGTCGTCGACGATCGCGACCCGGACCGGCCTGGTGGCCGCCCCTGACGTCTCGGTGCTGGTGGGTGTCGTTCCTGCTGCCACAGTGGCCTCTCGTTCCGATGCGCGACGCCGGCCCCTGAAACCGGAGTGCCATCAACGACCCAGGATACCCAGCCCGGACTCAGGTGCGGGGCTTCTCCGCTGCGCCACGCTGGCCGGTCCGCCGATTGGTGGACACCCCGACACGCGGGGACCCTTGGTCGCGCGACCACCGGACCTCAGCGCGCGGGGACCAGGCGTGCGACGGCTTCCAGGTGGTGGGTGTGCGGGAACAGGTCGAAGGCCCGCAGTGCTTCGAGCCGGTAGCCGAGGTCGGCGAACGTCGCGACGTCGCGGGCCAGCGCCACCGGGTCGCACGCCACGTAGACGACCTGCTCCGGCTGGAGCGCGGCGATCTGCACGACGACGTCCCGACCGGCACCGGCGCGGGGCGGGTCGAGCACGATCGTCCCGGCGCGGAAGCGGTCCTTCTCGGCGCGCGAGGCGTTCGCCACCGTGTTCGTCAGCCAGCGGTCCACGCGGCCGGTCTCGGCGCGGGCGCCGAGCCACTCGGACAGGTTCTCCTGCGCGTGCTCGGTGGCACGGGCGGCGCTCTCGACACTCGTGATGCGCGCCTTCGGGCCGACCAGGTCGCCGAGCGCGGCGGCGAGCAGGCCGACACCGCCGTACAGGTCCAGGTGGGTGCCCTCGGGGTCGAGGCGGTCGCGGTCGACCAGGTCCTGCACGGCCTCGGTGAGCACGGTCGCCGCGGCGCGGTGCACCTGCCAGAACCCGTTGTCGTCGACCTGGAACGTGCGCTCCCCCACGACCTCGGTCACCACGGTGGGCTTCTGGTCGTCGATGACGAGCCGCGCTCCCTCGGAGCCACTCGGTGCGAGGACGTCGATGACCGACGAGCCCGGCAGCGCACCACGGCCGAGCGGGGCGCTCTGCTGCACGACGGCGGTCGCGAGCGGCAGGCCGGTCACCGGGACGACGGAGTGGGAGCGTGCCGCGAACGGGCCGGCGGTGCCCTGCTCGTCGACGTGCAGCCGGACGCGGGTGCGCCAGCCGAGGCCGTTCGCCGCGTCGTCGCCGGGCGCGGCCTCGACGACGACGTCGTGGCCGAGCACCTCGGCGAGGTCCATCCGTGCGAACCGCGCGAACGAGTCGACGAGGACGTCGTGCTTGAGCGTGCGCTGGTGCGCCAGGGCGATGTGACCGAACTCGGCACCACCCGGACGCGTCTCGGGGTCACGCTCGAGCGCGGCCTCGGGCCAGACGTGGTCGACGCGGTGCTCGCTCGGCGTGACGACGCTGACCGTGTCGGCGCGCCAGAACGACTTCTTGCGGTCCTCGGTCACCCGGGCGACGACGCGCTCCCCGGGGATCGCGTCCGAGACGAAGACCACCCGTCCTTCGTGCCGTGCCACCGAGATGCCGCCGTGGGCGATCCCGGTGACGTCGAGTTCGAGCAGCGTGCCGACGGATTCACCCATGGTGAGATGGTCCCATGCGTCTGTACCTCGCGAGTACATCCCCCGCCCGCCGAGCACTCCTCGCCCAGTCCGGGGTCGATCCCGTGCTCGTGTCCCCCGGGGTCGACGAGGACACCGTCGGCGCCGCCGCCGCGGCATCGCTCGGCCGTGCCCTGACCGGGCCGGAGCTCGTCTCGCTCCTCGCCGTCGCCAAGGCGTCCGCAGTCGCCGACTCCGCGGTCGCCGGGTCGCCGGTCGACGGGGTCGTGTTCGGCGGGGACTCGGCCTTCGAGGTCGACGGGCAGCTGTACGGCAAGCCGCACGACCCCGCGGTCGCCCGGGAGCGCTGGCGGCAGATGCTCGCCGCCGGCGGCGGGACGCTGTGGAGCGGACACTGCGTGATCGATCGACGACGCGACGACCGGCGCCGGGCTCCGGACCCGGGCACGGGACGGCCTGGAGGCACGGCACCGGCCCGCACCGTGCCTCCCGTCCGGTCCCTGGTCACGTCCACCGCCGGCGTCCCGCTGCTGGGTGACGTCGCGCCCGGCGGATCGGCGCTGGCCGCCGCTGGCGACCGCGTGGTCGCGGTCGACAGCGCGGTGCTGACCTTCGCCGACGACGTGTCCGTCGACGAGATCGACGCGTACGTCGCGACGGGCGAGCCGCTCGAGGTGGCCGGCGCCTTCACCATCGACGGTCGGGCCGCGGCGTACATCACGCGGATCGACGGAGCACCGTCCGCCGTGATCGGGATGTCGCTGCCGGTGCTGCGATCGATGCTCCTCCGGGGCTTCGGCATCGCCTGGCACGACCTGTGGGCACTGTAGACATCCGCACCTGTTCCGGGTGGTTCTTTGTGGGTGCCAGTCAAAACGCACTCCCGCCGCACGAATACGCTGATGTGTCATGCCCCGTATCAGCAAGGTCCTCATCGCGAACCGCGGCGAGATCGCCGTCCGCATCATCCGCGCGGCCCGCGACGCGGGCAAGGCATCGGTCGCGGTCTACGCCGACCAGGACCGTGACGCCCTGCACGCCCGCCTCGCCGACGAGGCCTACGCGCTGAACGGCACCACGAGCGCCGACACGTACCTCGTCATCGACAAGATCATCTCGGTCGCCCGCCGCTCCGGCGCGGACGCCGTGCACCCGGGCTACGGGTTCCTCGCCGAGAACGCCGACTTCGCCCGCGCCGTCATCGATGCCGGGCTCGTCTGGATCGGCCCCTCGCCTGCGTCGATCGAGCGCCTCGGCGACAAGGTCTCCGCGCGCCACGTCGCCGAGAAGGTGGGCGCACCGCTCGCCCCCGGCACCATCGAGCCCGTGCAGGACGTCTCCGAGGTCTTCGACTTCGTCGACCAGGTCGGTTTGCCCGTCGCGATCAAGGCGGCGTTCGGCGGTGGCGGTCGTGGTCTGAAGGTCGTCCGCGACCGTGCCTCGGTCGAGGAGCTCTTCGAGTCCGCCACGCGTGAGGCGATCGCCGCGTTCGGTCGCGGTGAGTGCTTCGTCGAGAAGTACCTGGACAAGCCGCGCCACGTGGAGACCCAGTGCCTGGCTGACGAGCACGGCAACGTCGTCGTGGTCTCCACCCGCGACTGCTCGCTGCAGCGACGCCACCAGAAGCTCGTCGAGGAAGCTCCGGCGCCCTACCTGACGCCCGAGCAGCAGACCGCACTGTACGAGTCGTCGAAGGCGATCCTGCGCGAGGTCGGCTACGTCGGTGCCGGCACCTGCGAGTTCCTCATCGGCGCCGACGGCACCGTGTCGTTCCTCGAGGTGAACACCCGCCTGCAGGTCGAGCACTGCGTCTCCGAAGAGGTCACCGGCATCGACCTGGTGCGCGAGCAGTTCCGCATCGCCGAGGGCGGCGTGCTCGACTACTCGGACCCCGCACCGCGGGGACACTCGTTCGAGTTCCGCATCAACGGCGAGGACCCGGGTCGCAACTTCTTCCCCGCGCCCGGCCCGGTGCACGCGTTCAACGCGCCGTCCGGCCCCGGCGTGCGTGTCGACTCGGGCGTCGTCTCCGGTGACGTCGTGTCCGGATCGTTCGACTCGATGCTCGCGAAGCTGATCGTCACCGGCGCCACCCGTGCCGAGGCGCTGGAGCGTTCGCGTCGTGCACTCGCCGAGTTCGAGGTCACCGGCCTGCCGACCGTGCTCCCCTTCCACCGTGCCGTGGTGTCGGACCCGGCGTTCGCGACGGCCGACGACGAGCCGTTCAGCGTCTACACGCAGTGGATCGAGACCGACTTCGTCAACGAGATCCCGGCGTGGAGCGGCTCCCCCGAGGAGCTGCCGGCGCCGGCTGCGCGCGACTCGGTCGTGGTCGAGGTGCAGGGCAAGCGCATCGAGGTCACCATGCCGTCGATCGTCGGTGGCGGTGCTGTCGGCGGTGTCGCCGGTCGTCGTCCCACCGGCCCCTCCGCTCCCCCGAAGCGCCGTTCGTCGGCCGTCCGCGGGGGCCTGGCGAAGTCCGGGTCGTCGGTGGCGTCGCCGATGCAGGCCACCGTGGTGAAGCTCGCGGTCGCCGAGGGTGACACCGTGGTGAAGGGCGACCTGCTCGTCGTGCTCGAGGCCATGAAGATGGAGCAGCCCGTGCAGGCCCACAAGGACGGCGTCGTCACCGGCTTGAACGCCCCGGTCGGCCAGACGGTCTCCTCCGGTCACGTGCTGCTCGAGCTCGCGTAGCGCGGGCGCTCCTTCTCGCAAAACACCGGTGTTCGCCGGTCGAACACGCGCACACCGTGGTTCGACTCGTGAACACCGGTGTTTTGCTTCATCGAACACGATGCACTCCGGCTGCCTCGAGTGCCACGGGGCCGTTGCCGCCCGGCTCCACGTCCGGCCACGTCACGCGGACGACCCTGCGGACGTGGCGGTGCGCACGGAGCCGGTCCTCTCGGAGCTTCTCGTCGATGACGACGCGCTCAGGGGATCGACCAGCGCGCATCGTTCGGTCACGGTACTTGACCAGCCCGTCGAACTCCACGACGACGCCGGCGTCCTCGAACCAGAAGTCCACCCGGCCGATCAGGCCGGCCGCATCGCGGAACTCCTGCTGCAGCACCGGCGCCGGGAACCCCGCTTCCGCCCAACACAGCCGCGCCACTGACTCACCCGGTGAGTCAGCAGCCGCGTCTGCGAACTCGATCGCGCGTCGCGCGCGGGTGGACGCCCGCGGACGAGGCTCCCGACTGCGCAGTTCGGCGAGCAGCGCTTCCTGCGCCACTCCTCGGGCCAGCACCGCGTCCAACACGACCACCGCAGTGCGGAACGACGCTCGGAGCGCGACGTCGACCCCGGTGACCACGAGAGTCGTGACGGGCAGTCCGCCGACGCTCGCACAAGCGATGGGGCGACCCGCCCCTCCGACCTTCTGGAGATGGGCGCGACGTTGACCGGTGGCTCGACGCGGATCGGTGGCGACGACGTGCTCCGGGAACTCCCCGAGCCACGGGAGTCCGAGCATCGCCACAGCCGACTCGTGGGAGATCACGAGGGCGGGGTGGATGTTCGGCGCGACCGCTTCGACCCGTGCACGATGGCGCTCCGCTGCACTCGCTGCTTCGAACGCGTCTCGGTCGACGTACCGGCCGGCCGTCAGGCGGATGAGGGTCCCGCGGCGAGCGGCATCCGCGAGCCGTCGGTGCGCTCTCGGATCGGGATTGCCCGGAGCCGCGCCGAACACCGTGATGTGAGCCATGGCCCCACCGTCGCGGCTCCCGCACGGCCCACACGACGGCGGTCCCCTCCTTGTTGGCGGCCCTCGCTCCCCCACCCCCCTGTGGAGGAACAGCAAAACACCGGTGTTCGCGCTCTGCACCGCGTTGTGCGGGTGTTCAGAGCGCGAACACCGGTGTTTTGCGGACCGACGCCCTACGACACCAGGGGGCGCACCGAGTCGGCGAGGGCGTCGACCAGGCGCTGAGCCTCGGCGGGGGTGTCCGCGACGGTGTCGATGTAGACCTTCACCTTGGGCTCGGTCCCGCTCGGGCGGACGATCACCCGGGCGTCGCCGGACAGGTCGTAGCGCAGGATGTCCGAGGGCGGGAAGCCCGCCACCCCGTCGGAGTAGTCCGTCACCGTGTGCACGTCGAGCCCACCCAGCGTCGTCGGCGGCGTGGACCGGAGCGACGCCATGATCTCGCCGATGCGCGCCAGGTCGTCGACGCGGGTCGCGACCTGCCCCGAGGCGAACGCCCCGAACTCGGCGGCGAAGGCCTCGAGGTGGTCGGCGATGGTCGAGCCCGACGCGGCGAGCTCGTCGGCGAGGGACAGCAGCTCCAGCGCAGCCGAGATGCCGTCCTTGTCGCGGACGACCGACGGGTCGACCAGGTAGCCCAGGGCCTCTTCGTACCCGAACAGCAGCTCGGGCACCCGCGACACCCACTTGAAGCCGGTCAGGGTGTCGCGGTACCCCAGCCCGTGGCGTGCAGCCACCCGAGCCAACGCCGGCGACGAGACGATCGAGGCGGCGAGGGTGCCGGTCGCGCCGGACTCCGACGCCCGTGCGGCGGCCCGCCACCCGAGCAGCCAGCCGACCTCGTTGCCCGACAGCCGACGGAAGGAACCGGATCCGTCCGGGATCGCGAGGGCGAGCCGGTCGGCGTCGGGGTCGTTCGCGATCACCAGGTCGGCGCTCACGGCGAGACCGCGGGCGATCGCCAGGTCCATCGCACCCGGCTCCTCGGGGTTCGGGAACGACACCGTCGGGAACGCACCGTCCGGCTCGATCTGCTCCGGCACGACGGCCGGCTCGGCGAACCCGGCGGCGGCGAACACCGCGCGAGCGGTCTCCCACCCGACGCCGTGCATCGCCGTGTAGACGACCTTCGGCTGCTCATCGAGACCAAGTGCCGGAGCGGGCACGATCGCGGCCGTGGCGGCCACGTAGGCATCGAGCAGGCCCGCCGACGCCACGGTGTAGTCCGTGTCGCGCGGCAGCTCCGTCACCGACCCGGCGGCGACGGCGTCGATGGCGTCCGCGATCTCGCCGTCGACGGGCGGCACGATCTGCGAGCCGTCGTCGTCCTGACCGAGGTAGACCTTGTACCCGTTGTCCCGCGGCGGGTTGTGGCTCGCGGTGACCATGACGCCGGCACCGACGTCGAGGTGCCGGACGGCGAACGCCAGCACCGGTGTCGGCAGGGCCGAGGGCAGCAGGGTGACCTCGAGCCCGAGGCCGCGCATGACCTCGGCCGAATCGCGTGCGAAGACGTCCGAGTTCACCCGCCCGTCGTACCCGATCACGACGCTGCGCGAGCGACCGGTGTCGATGAGGAACCGTGCGAGCCCCGCAGCAGCCTGGGTCACGACGACCCGGTTCATGCGCAGCGGGCCCCAGCCGAGCTCCGCGCGGAGTCCGGCGGTGCCGAACTGCAGCCGACCGTCGAACCGCTCGGCGAGCGCACGGACAGCGGACCCGTCACCGTCGACCGCCGCGTCGATCGCCGCGGCCAGCTCGTCGCGGGTCTCCGGGTCGGGGTCCTGCGCCAGCCACGCCCGCGCGGTGCCGAGCACCTGGTCGAGGTCGAGCTTCACGATGCCGGCTGCCCGACTGCGGCGACCACGCGTGCGAGCAGGTCGGCGATCACCGGCTCGGCCTGCTTGCCGGCCTCGAGCACCTCGGTGTGCGACAACGGGGTCTTCTGGATGCCCGCGGCGAGGTTCGTGATGAGCGAGAACCCGAGGACCTCCATGCCGGCCTGACGGGCGGCGATGGCTTCGAGCGCGGTGGACATGCCGACGATGTGCCCGCCGATGGTCTTCGCCATCTGGACCTCGGCCGGGGTCTCGTAGTGCGGGCCGCGGAACTGCGTGTAGACGCCCTCGTCGAGGGACGGGTCGACGGACTTCGCGACCGAGCGCAGCCGCGCCGAGTACAGGTCGGTGAGGTCGATGAACGTCGCGCCCTCGAGCGGGCTGTCCGCGGTCAGGTTGATGTGGTCGCTGATGAGCACCGGGGTGCCCGGGGTCCAGTGCTCCTTGATGCCGCCGGCACCGTTCGTCAGCACCATGATCGAGGCACCGGTCGCCGCCGCCGTGCGGACGCTGTGCACGACCCGACGGACCCCGTGGCCCTCGTAGTAGTGGGTGCGGGCACCGATGACGAGCGCGTGGCGGCCGTCGGCGAGGCGGATCGACCGGATCGTGCCGGAGTGTCCGGGGACGGCCGAGGCGCTGAACCCGGGGACCTGCTCGGCCGGTATCTCGGACACGGTCTCACCGATGATGTCGGCGGCCTTGCCCCAGCCCGAGCCGAGGGTCAGGGCGATGTCGTGCCGCTCGATGCCGGACTGTTCGGCGATGGCGGCTGCGGCGTCCCGCGCGACCTCGAACGGGTCGGCAGCGGGGTCGTTCAGCGGGTTCTCGGTGCTCATGCCCCAACTCTAAAGGGCGGACTGAGCGCTCAGTGCTCGCCGAGCGCCCGGTCCACCGCCGCCGTGATCTCGCCCTGGTCGAAGTGGTTCGCGATGACGATGACCTCGGCGTAGGTGTCGCCGATCGCCTCGACGAACTCCTGACTCGTCAGGATCACGTTGGCGTCGTCCGAGACGTCCCGCACGGAGGCGACGTCCGCCGCGACGACGGACGCCGAGAGCCCGAGGGCGTCGAGCGCCTTCTCGGCGTTCACCTTCAGGATGCCGCTCGACCCGATGCCGGCGCCGCAGATGGTCACGATCTTCACGCGGAGACCCCCATGATCGAGCGGACCTCGTCCGCCGTGGTCGCCGCCGCGATCCGCCCGGTCACGGTGGCGTCGTTGAACAGGTTCGCGATCTCGCCGATCGACTCCAGGTGGGTGCCGACCTCGGCCACCGCGAGCCCGAGCACCACACGGACGGGGTCGTTGTGCGGGTGTCCGAACGCCACCGGCGACGCGAGCGTCACGATCGCGAGTCCGTCCCGCACGACGGCACCACCCGGCCGGGCGTGCGCGAACGCGAGCCCCGGCGAGATGACGATGTACGGCCCGTGCTCCTCGACCATGCCGATCATGGCGTCGGTGTACTCGTCGGTCGTGGCGCCCGAGGCGACGAGCGCACCGCCGACCAGGCGCATCGCGTCACGCCACGCGGGCGCGTCCACACCGAGGAGGACGGCGGTGTCCGGCAGCGGTGGCAGTCCCATGCGTCAGGCCTCCTGGTACCCGGCCGTGATGGTGGCGATGATCTCCTCGCGGTCCTCGAGCGGCAGGAACGACCCGAGCGCGGCGTTGATCTGGAACGCGGCCAGGTCGTCGAGGTCGTACCCGAACGTGCCCGCGAGCAACGAGAGTTCCTTCGACAGCGAGGTCCCGCTCATCAGGCGGTTGTCCGTGTTCACCGTGACGCGGAAGCCGAGCTGGTAGAGCACGTCGAACGGGTGGTCGGCGAGGTCGTCGCCCCACGCGGCGATCGCCCCGGTCTGCAGGTTGGACGACGGCGAGACCTCGAGCGGGATCTCGCGGTCACGGACCCACGAGGCGACCTCGCCCAGCGAGGCCAGCGTCGAGCCGTCCCCGGCGTCGGACAGGGCGACGTCCTCGAAGATGCGGACGCCGTGCCCGAGGCGGAGCGCCCGACCGTCGACGAGGGCGGACCTGATGGAGGCGAGCCCGTCGGCCTCCCCCGCGTGCACGGTGACGGGGAACAGTTCGGACGCCAGGTAGTCGAAGGCGGCGCGGTGGTTCGAGGCGGGGAACCCGGCTTCGGCACCGGCGATGTCGAAGCCGACGACCCCGGCGTCACGGTGGCGGACGGCGAGCTCGGCGATCTCGAGCGACCGGTCGGCGTGCCGCATCGCGGTGACGAGCTGGCCGACGCGGATGCGCCCACCGGCGGCGTCGACGGCTTCCTCGATGCCGGCCTGCACGGCCTCCACCGTCTGGTCGAGGGTCAGCCCACCCTGCAGGTGCTGCTCCGGCGCCCAGCGGACCTCGCCGTAGACGACGCCGTCGGCGACCAGGTCCTCGACGAACTCGCGGGCGATCCGGGTGAGCTGCGGTGCGGTCTGCATCACCGACGTGGTGACGTCGAACGTCTTCAGGTACTCGACCAGGGAGCCGGAGTTCGACTGGTCGGCGAACCACTGCCCGAGCTCGGCCGGGTCGGTGGTGGGGAGCGACACACCCGCCGAGGCTGCGAGCTCGATGATGGTCGCGGGACGCAGACCGCCGTCGAGGTGGTCGTGCAGCGAGACCTTCGGCAGGTCGTTGATGACCGCCCCGGCGTCGGGCAGGCGGTAGGTCGGGGCGTCGGCGCTCATGCCCCCAGGCTATCGGTGGTCACCGCCGCCGCGCAGGCACCTGTGCACAACCCACAGCGGAAGACACTGGAGGCTCCCCACAGGTGTGCAGGGAGCCTCCGGTCGGTCGCGCGGCCGGGTTCAGGACCCGATGCGCTCGCGCACGATCGGCCCACGTGCCGCAGTGGCAGAGTCCGCCGGGCCGATGGTCCACGCACCCTCGAGCGACTCCAGCGCGCGCGGGATCCGCGACGCGTCGTCGGAGTGCAGCGTCCAGAGCGGCTGCCCCTCGGTCACGGTGTCCCCCGGCTTGGCGTGGAGCTCGATGCCCGCACCTGCCTGCACCGGGTCCTGCGCGCGGGCACGACCGGCCCCGAGCCGCCAGGCCGAGACGCCGAACGGCAGCGCGTCCTGCTGCGTGAGGACCCCCGACGTCGGAGCGGTGACGACGTGCTGTTCGCGGGCCACGGGCAACGCGGCGGACGGGTCCCCACCCTGCGCCTCGATCATCCGACGCCAGGTGTCCATGGCGCGGCCGTCCGCGAGCGCCGCTGCGGGGTCGGCGTCGGGCAGTCCGGCCAGCGTGAGCATCTCGGTCGCGAGCGCCACGGTCAGCTCGACGACGTCGGCGGGGCCTCCGCCGGCGAGCACCTCGACCGACTCCCGCACCTCGAGGGCGTTGCCGATCGTCAGCCCGAGCGGGACCTCCATGTCGGTCAGCAGGGCCAAGGTCGCGACCCCGGCGTCGTTGCCGAGGTCGACCATGGTCTGTGCGAGCTCACGGGACGCCTCGTACGTCGGCATGAACGCGCCGGACCCGAACTTGACGTCGAGCACGAGCGCACCGGTGCCCTCGGCGATCTTCTTCGACATGATGCTCGACGCGATGAGCGGGATGCACTCGACCGTGCCGGTGATGTCGCGGAGCGCGTAGAGCTTCTTGTCCGCGGGGGCCAGGCCGGACCCAGCGGCGCAGATGACCGCGCCGACGTCCTGCAGCACCTGCATCATGCGGTCGTTCGTGATGGACGCCTGCCACCCGGGGATCGACTCGAGCTTGTCGAGCGTGCCGCCGGTGTGGCCGAGTCCGCGGCCGGACAGCTGCGGCACCGCCACGCCGAACGACGCCACCAGGGGTGCCAGCGGCAGGGTGATCTTGTCGCCGACCCCGCCGGTGGAGTGCTTGTCGACCGTCGTCTTGCCGAGCGACGAGAACGACATCCGCTCCCCCGACGCGATCATCGCGAGCGTGAGGTCCTTGATCTCGCGCCGCTCCATCCCGTTCAGGAAGATCGCCATCGCCATCGCGGCCATCTGCGGGTCCTCGACGTACCCGCGGGTGTACGCGTCGACGAGCCAGTCGACCTCGGCGGTGCTCAGGGCCCCGCCGGAGCGCTTCGTGCGGATGAGGTCGACGGTGTCGAACGGCTCGACGGCCATGTCAGTGCTCCTGCTGGTAGGTGGCGAGGGTCCGGGGCCCGAAGGCGTCCGGCAGGACCTCGTCGATGGTGCGGACACCGGAGAGCGTCTCGAGGAGCATGCCCTCGGTCGAGTGCTCGAACAGCAGCTGACGGCAGCGGCCGCACGGCATCAGGGTCGCCCCGTCGCCGTCAACGCACGTGAACGCGACGAGCTTGCCGCCGCCGGTCATGTGCAGCTGCGACACGAGGGAGCACTCCGCGCAGAGCGTCACTCCGTAGCTCGCGTTCTCGATGTTGCAGCCGGAGACGATCCGGCCGTCGTCGGTGAGCGCCGCGGCGCCCACCGGGAACGACGAGTACGGCGCGTAGGCGCGCCGCATCGCGGCCGTGGCGGCGTCCCGCAGGGCGCCCCAGTCCACGTCGTCGGCCGGGAGGCCCGTGGCGGCGTCCGTCGGGTCGGTGGCGGTGACCGCCTGGTCACCTGGTTGCTGCGTGTCGGTCATGTGTCGTGCCTCCAGGCCGTCAGCTCTTGATGTAGGGCTTGCCGGACGCGGCGGGGCCGCGCGACTGCCCGACCAGGCCGGCCACGGCGAAGATCGTCACCACGTACGGCAGCATCAGCAGGAACTCGCTGGGCACGGGTGAGTCGATCGCTCCGAGCGTGTTCTGCAGGTTCGACGCGAAGCCGAACAGCAGCGCCGCGAGCGTCGCCTTGATCGGGTCCCACCGGCCGAAGATGACGGCGGCCAGGGCGATGTAGCCGGCGCCCGCGGTCATGTCCTTCGTGAACGGCCCGACCGCGTCGAGGGTGAAGTACGCCCCACCGAGACCGGCGATCGCACCGGCGAGGGAGACGTTCCAGAACCGGGTGCTCGTGACGTTGATGCCCACCGTGTCGGCGGCCTGCGGGTGCTCGCCGACCGCGCGGAGCCGCAGGCCCCAGCGGGTCTTGAACAGACCGAAGGTGACGACGGCCACGGCGATGTAGGCCAGGTAGACGACGACCGTCTGCTCGAAGAACACCGGACCGATGACCGGGATCTGGTGCAGCAGCGGGATCTCGACCTTCGGGAACCGGATGCCGATGTTCAGGGTCTCCTCGTTCGGGGAGAGCACCTGCGAGTACAGGAAGCCGGTCAGGCCGGAGATGAACGCGTTGATCACGACACCGACGATGACCTGGTCGACCAGGTACTTGATGCTGAACGCCGCGAGGACGAACGACACGAGCATGCCGGCGACGAGCGCGGCGACGAGGCCGACCCAGGGCGACCCGGTGATCGACGCGACCATCGCGGAGCTGAACGCACCGGCGAGGAACTGCCCCTCGATCGCGATGTTCACCACGCCGACCCGCTCGGAGATGACGCCGCCGAGGGCACCGAACACGAGCGGGACGCTCAGGCTCAGCGCGCCGAGCAGCAGGCCGGGGATCGGCAGGGACGAACCGGCAGCGGCCCAGGTCAGGAACCCGATGACGAAGACGACCGCGAACACCGACGTGACCCACAGCGGGACCCGGCGGAGCGCCCGCGTCTCGATGAACGCGTACACGGTCAGGATCGCGAGCAGGACGATGACGACGATGCCCGTCCCGAGCGCGGGCAGCGGGACGTTCGGCAGCGCGAAGAAGTCACCGGCGTTCGCGAGGCGGAACGTGGTGGTGCCGGAACGCGGCAGCAGGCCGAACAGCACGATCGCGATGAGCGTGAACACGCCGTACCCGATCGGGAGCTTCCAGCTCCTGGTGGACTCGACCGGACGGTCCGCGAGCGGCGACGCGGGGGCCGCGGTGGGGCTGATGGTGCTCATGCGGCGACCGCCTTCTTGCTGGTCTTGCTCGTCTTCGTGCGCTTGCGTGCACCCGGCTGCGGGATCCGGAAGATCGCGCGGACGAGCGGCGGCGCCGCGATGAAGAGGACGATGAGGGCCTGGATGACCCCGACGATGTCGATCGGGATGCCGTTGGCGGCCTGCATGGCGTAGCCACCGTTCTTCAGCACGCCGAACAGGATGGCCGCCCAGAAGACGCCCCACGGCTTGGAGCGGCCGAGCAGGGCCACGGTGATGGCGTCGAAGCCGATGCCGGCGTCGATGCCCGAGGTGAAGCCCGACGTGACGGCGCCCTGCACCTGGTAGGCGCCGGCGATGCCGACCAGGGCACCGGAGATCAGCATCACCCAGATGGTCAGCGACGGGACGCTCATGCCGGCCACGCGGGCGGCACGGGGGTTCTCACCGATCGTGCGGAACCGGAAGCCGAGCGATGACTTGTTGACGAGCCACCAGACGACGACGACCGCGATGATCGCGACGACGAACCCGAGGTCCACGCCGTACCGCACGCCGAAGAGCTGCGGCAGGAGCGCGCTCTCCTTCGTGGCGGGCGAGATCGGGTTGCTGCTGCCGGGGGCCTGCAGCAGGCCCGGGGTGCGGAGCAGGTAGCTCACCAGGTAGAGCGCGACGTAGTTGAGCATGATCGTGACGACCACCTCGTTCGCACCCGTCCGGGCCTTGAGCACCCCGACGATGCCACCCCAGACCGCGCCGCCGACGATGCCGGCGATGATCGTGAGCGGGATGTGGATCGCGGCCGGCCCGTCGAACGAGAACCCGACCCACCCGGCGGCAGCGGCGCCCATCAGGATCTGGCCCTGGCCGCCGATGTTGAACAGCCCGGCGCGGAACGACAGCGCGATCCCGAGCCCGGCGGCGATGAGCGGCACCGAGTAGTCGACGGAGCGCGTGAGCGGCCCGATCGCCTGCTGGAAGGACTCCGCGCCGAAGTTGAACACCGAGCCCTGGAACAGCGAGGCGTACGCGCCGCCGACCGCGGTGCCGACCGCCTGGAGCATGTCCGTCGGGCGGGCGAAGAAGTACCCGGCGGTGGCACGGACGTTCTCGTCCGTCACCGCGATGAGGATGCCGCAGGCGACCAGCGCGAGGACGACGGCGAGCACCGTGACGAGCACGGACCCGTTCAGGATCCCCTGCAGGGCGGCCTGCCAGCGGTCACCACCGGCTCCGTTGCGGCGTTCGGTGTCCTCTGCCGAGTCCGTCATCAGGTGCGGGGTCGACTCGACCTCCTGCAGACGGTCGTCGGTGAGCGGGGCGTCCGCGGTGCCGTGCGCAGCCGGCACCGGCTGCTGCGTGTTGTCTGGCGGTGGGGTGGTCACGCTGCCAGCTCCGTTCCTTCGGGGATCTCCCCGGCCATCATGAGGCCGAGGACGTCGCGGGGGGTGGTCGCGGGGACGATGCCGACGATGCCGCCGCGGTACATCACGGCGATGCGGTCGGCCAGGGCGACGACCTCGTCGAGCTCGGTGGAGACGACGATGACCGGCACACCGGTGTCGCGGGTGGCGACGATGCGCTTGTGGACGAACTCGATCGAGCCGACGTCGATGCCGCGGGTGGGCTGCGCGGCGACGAACAGCCGGAGTTCACGGCTCAGTTCGCGCGCCAGGACGATCTTCTGCTGGTTCCCGCCGGACAGCCGACCGGCCGCGGTGGTGCGACCGGGCGTGCGGATGTCGAACTCGGCGATCTTCTCGTCGGCGAAGGCGTCGCGTTCCGCCGACCGGATCGTACCGGCGCGGACGAACTCGGCGTGGTCGGCCCGGTCGAGCATCAGGTTCTCGGCGATGGTGAACTCGCCGACCAGGCCGTCCTCCTTGCGGTCCTCGGGGACGAAGCCGACGCCCGCGTCGAGCACCTGCTTGACGCTCCGGCCGGTGAGTTCCTTGCCGTCCAGGGTGATCCGGCCGGCGTGGGCGGGCTCGAGGCCCATGATCGCCTCGGTGAGCTCGGTCTGCCCGTTGCCCTGCACCCCGGCGATCGCCAGGACCTCGCCGCGACGCACCGTGAAGGAGACGTCGTCGACGAGCACGATGCCGGACGGGTCGGTGACGGTGAGGTGCTCGACGAGCAGGGCGTCGTCGCCGCCGGTCGAGGGTTCCTTGTCGACCACGAGCGAGACGGCACGGCCGACCATCAGGGCGGCCAGCTCGTTGTTCGTGGCGGTCGGCGAAGCCTCGCCGACGACCTTGCCGAGACGGATGACCGTGATGCGGTCGGCGACCTCGCGCACCTCGCGGAGCTTGTGGGTGATGAAGACGATCGCGGTGCCGGCTTCGCGGAGCTGGCGCATGATGCCCATCAGCTCGTCGGTCTCCTGCGGGGTGAGGACGGCCGTCGGCTCGTCGAACACCAGCACTGAGGCGTCGCGGGACAGCGCCTTGATGATCTCGACGCGCTGCTGCACGCCGACGGGCAGGTCCTCGACCTTGGCGTCGGGATCGACGTCGAACCCGAAGCGGTCGGAGATCTCCTGCACGCGCTTGCGGGCACCGGCCAGGTCGAGCCGCCCGCCGAAGGTGGTCTGCTCCTGCCCCAGCATGACGTTCTCGGCGACGGTGAACACGGGCACGAGCATGAAGTGCTGGTGCACCATGCCGATGCCGGCGCGCATGGCGTCACCGGGGCCGTCGAAGTCCTGCACCACATCGTCGAGCAGGATCTCGCCCTCGTCGGCGTCGTACAGGCCGTACAGGACGTTCATCAGGGTGGACTTGCCGGCGCCGTTCTCACCCAGGAGGCAGTGGACCTCACCCGGCTCGACGGTGAGCGAGATGTGGTCGTTGGCGACCAGGGCGCCGAACCGCTTGGTGATGCCGCGGAGTTCGAGCTTCATGTTCGGGAGTCTATTTCTGTCTCGCGCGCGCCACGCGGGCGCACGGTGTCGCGTGCACCCCGCGGATGCACGATGTGGTGTGCGCCACCCGGGCGCACGAGAACGCGGGCGAGGGATGCTCCCCCGCCCGCGTTCACCGGGTCAGGACTGGGTCTTGACCTTGATCGAGCCGTCGATGATGCCGGCCTTCACGTCGTCGAGCTCGCCCTGCAGGCCCTTGTCGACCTTGGACTCGAAGTCGTGGAACGGCGCGATGCCGACGCCGTCGTTCTCGAGGGTGCCCACGTACGGGTCCTTCGAGAACTTGTCGTCAGCCGCCTGCTCGACGACGTCCTTCACGGCCGGGCGCATGCCCTTCTCGACCGAGGTGAAGGCGATGTCCTTGTAGCGGGGGTCGGCCTCGTAGAGGTCGCTGTCCGCACCGATCAGGACGGAACCGTTGTCGGCGTCCTTGATGGCCTCGGCAGCGGACTGGTAGATCGGGCCACCGACGGGCAGGATCACGTCGGCGTCCTGGTCGAGGAGCGTCTGCGCGACCGACTTGGCCTGCGTGCCGGCCTCGAAGCCACCGGTGAAGGAGCCCTTGCCGGTGTCGACGTTCCAGCCGACGACCTTGACGTCCTTGTCCTTCTGCTCGTTGTAGTACTTCACGCCGTCCGCGAAGCCGTCCATGAAGATGGTGACGGTCGGGATCTGCATGCCGCCGAAGGTGCCGACGACGCCGGTCTTCGAGTAGGACGCCGCCGCGTAGCCGGCGAGGAACGCCGCCTGCGAGGTGTCGAACGTGATCGGCTTGACGTTCTTCGCGTCGATCGAGTTGTCGTCGATGATGGCGAAGTCGGTGTCGGGGTTCGCAGCGGCCTGCTTCTTCGTGGCGTCGGCCAGGTTGAAGCCGACGGTCACGACGAGGTTGCAGTTCTGGCCGATGAGCTGCTCGATGTTCGAGTCGTAGACGGTGGCGTCCTTCGACTCGGCCTCCTTGTAGGTGGCACCGAGGTCCTTGGCGGCGTCCTTCATGCCCTCGTAGCCGAGCTGGTTGAACGACTTGTCGTCGAACCCACCGGCGTCGGAGACCATGCAGGGGCGGAAGTCGGTCTTCTTCGCCGAGTCGGTGGTGGACGGCGCCGAGGCGCAGCCGGCCAGGACGGCGACGGTGCCGGCGAGCGCGAGGCCGCTGAGGACGACCTGTCGGGTACGAGATGTCACGGGTTGGTTCCTCCGGGGAGCGTGCCCGGACCACGTGCGTTCCGGGCGATCGTGGCGACAGTACACGACCGTCGGGCCGGTACAGGACCCGTTGCGGGGGTCCTGCGGATCGGTTACGGGATCGCGACCCCGCCGAAACGCGCCCGTAACGCGACGTCGCACACAGACCCCCAGTTCGAGGGGTTTGTCGGTGGAGCGCTACAGGACGTCGCCCCGGCCGCTGATCTTCAGCGCATCCACCACACTCTTCACCCGCTGCGCGTTCGCACTGGTGGTGACGAGCAGGGCGTCCGGGGTGTCCACGACGACGATGTCCTCGACGCCGATGAGCGAGATGAGCCGCTGGCTGTGCGAGATCACGATGCCGCTCGACGAGTCCGCCAGGATGCGGGCACCGTCCCCGAGCACGGCGAGGTTGTTCGGTCGACCACCGGACTGCAGCTTGGCGAGGGAGGCGAAGTCCCCCACGTCGTCCCAGTCGAAGTCACCGGGGACGACCGCCATGCGTCCGGCCGCGGCGGCCGGTTCGGCGACCGTGTAGTCGATCGCGATCTTCTCGAGCATCGGCCAGACGGCGTCGACGACGGCGCCGCGGGCCGAGGTGTCCCAGGCGTCGGCGAGTTCGTTGATGCCCGCCAGCAGTTCGGGCTTCGTCCGACCGATCTCGGCGAGCAGCACGTCGGCGCGCGCGATGAACATGCCGGCGTTCCAGAGGTAGTTGCCCTGCTCGACGTACGAGCGGGCGGTGTCCAGGTCGGGCTTCTCGACGAACGACTTCACCGCGTGTGCGGTCGGGGCACCCTCGATGTCGAGCGCGACGGTGTCCGCATTGATGTACCCGAAGCCGATCGCGGGTTCCGTCGGGGTGATGCCGATGGTCGTGACGTAGCCGGCGCGGGCGACGGCGACGGCCTCACGCACCGAACGACGGAAGCCGCGGGCGTCCCCGATGACGTGGTCGGCGGCGAACGAGCCGATGACGACGTCGGGCTCGCGGCGCACCAGGATCGCCGCGGCCAGGCCGATGGCGGCCGTGGAGTCCTTCGGCTCACTCTCGAGCACCACGTTGTGGTCCTCGACGCCGGGCAGCTGCGACTCCACCGCGACCCGGTGCGCACGGCCGGTGACGACCATGATCCGCTGGTCGCCGGCGAGCGGCGCCAGGCGGTCCCAGGTCTGCCGCAGCAGCGAGGTGCCGGAACCCGTCAGGTCGTGCAGGAACTTGGGTGCGTCCGCGCGCGACAACGGCCACAGGCGCGATCCGATGCCCCCTGCGGGGATGATCGCGTAGAAGTCTTCGAGAGCGTCAGCCACGCGCTCACCGTACCGGTCCCACCGGGCGGATCCTGGGTGGTCTCCGCACGATTCCCGCATGCGGGCTCCCGCAGCGTCGGCCGCCGCGTTGTTCACCCGGCGCGCGCGTCCCGTTCACGTCGTCGGCCCCACCGGGTCACGTCACGCCCGGAGCATGGGCAGCACCATGAGCGCACGCAGCGTGGAGCGCGGCACGTCCCCCCGGACCGTCGCCGTCGTGACCGAGAGCTTCCTGCCCACCCTCAACGGCGTGACCACCAGTGTCCTGGCGGTCCTCGACCACCTGGAACGACGGGGTCACCGCGCGGTCGTGATCGCCCCGGACACCCCCGGCCTCGCGCAGTTCCGGTCGCGCAGCGCCGTCGAGCGCTACCGCTCCTTCGACGTCCACCGCATCCCCGCCGTCGCCTACCGCCAGTTCCCGGTGGCACTCCCCCACCCGGTGCTCGACACGATCCTCGCCGCCTCCGGCGCCGACGTGCTCCACGCCGCCAGTCCGTTCCTGTTGGGTGGGCGCGCGATCACGGCAGCCGGGAGGCTCGGCATCCCCTCCGTCGCCGTCTTCCAGACCGACGTGGCCGGGTTCGCCCGCCGCAACGGCCTGACCGCGACCGTCCCGTTGGTGCGGAAGATCCTCGGACGCATCCACGCCGGCGCCTCGCTGACGCTCGCCCCGTCGAGCGCGACGGCCGCGATGCTCGCCGAGGAGGGCGTGCCCCGCGTCGCCCGCTGGGGTCGCGGCGTCGACACCGAGCTGTTCCACCCCGCGCGCCGGTCGACCGGGCACGTGCGGGGACTCCGTCGCCGCCTGGCCCCGAACGGCGAGACCATCGTCGGCTACGTCGGACGCCTGGCCCCGGAGAAGGAGGTCGAGCGGCTCGCCGAAATCGGCGGTGTCCCCGGCATCCGGGTCGTCGTGGCCGGAGGGGGTCCATCGCGGGCGATGCTCGAACGTCGGCTCCGGCACCTCGACGTCACCTTCACCGGTCCCCTGCGCGGCGACGCCCTCGCCGACGCGTACGCCGCGCTCGACCTGTTCGTGCACACCGGTCCGGCCGAGACCTTCGGGCAGACCCTGCAGGAGGCCCACGCCTCCGGCCTGCCCGTGATCGCGCCGGCGTCCGGCGGCCCGCTCGACCTGGTCGCCCCGGGGCTCGACGGCGAGCTCTACGACGCCGAGGCCCCGCAGGCCCTGCGGCACGCGGTCCTGCGGCTGCACCACGACCGCGCGCTGGCGGAGCGGATGGGTTCCGTCGGTCGACTCCGCGTCGAGGGAACCACCTGGGAAGCCGTCGGCGACCAGCTCCTCGACCACCACGACACGGCCCGCACCATCGGCGCGCCGCCCGTCGGACGGGGCCTCCGGGCCGGTCGGGACGAGAAGGTCAGCGCCCGCGCATAGGATGGGTCGTGTTCCACACGAACACGAACGGCAAGGGCTCGCCGATCGGGCGAGCCCGTCCTATGGAAGGACGAGCTCATGGCTGAGCACACCGGCGGGGGTACGGCGACCGCGGTGCCCGACGCACGTATCGATGGGGAGCGTATCGATGCTCCACGGGCTTCTCGGACGCCACAGGGCACGCTCTACCGCGGTTCGATCGGGATGTGGTCGTGGGTCCTCCACCGCATCACCGGCGTGGCGATCTACTTCTTCCTGCTCGTGCACATCCTCGACACGGCGCTCGTGCGGCTCTCACCCGAGGCGTACAACGCGGTCATCGGCACGTACAAGACCCCGCTCATGAACCTCGGCGAGATCGCCCTGGTGATGGCCATCGTGTTCCACGCCTTCAACGGGCTACGGATCATCCTGATCGACTTCTGGTCGAAGGGCCCGAAGTACCAGCGGGCCATGTTCTGGATCGTCATGGTCCTGTGGGCGGTGGCGATCGCGGGCTTCCTGCCCCGCCAGCTCATGAACCTCGTCGCGGACTTCAACTGAGGGGCACGAAGATGACCACGCAGATCGTCGAACCTCCCCGCTCGGCCGCAGCCGCCCGCAGCACCACCAACTGGGAGAAGTGGGGCTGGATCTACATGCGCGCCTCGGGCGTGCTGCTCGTCGTGCTGATCTTCGGCCACCTCTTCGTCAACATGGTGGCGGGCGAAGGCGTCAAGCAGATCGACTTCGCCTTCGTCGCCGGCAAGTGGGCCAACCCCTTCTGGCAGGTCTGGGACTCGCTCATGCTGGTCCTCGCGCTCATCCACGGCTCGAACGGCATGCGCACGATCGTCAACGACTACGTGTCGAAGCCGGGCATCCGGAAGACGCTCCTCGTCGCGATCCTGGCCGCCTGCGTCGTGCTGATCGTCCTCGGGCTCCTCGTCTGCTGGACCTTCGACCCGTGCCCCGCCGGCGCCGCTGCCGCTGACCTGCCGTCCTTCTGCCCGGCGCAGTAGCACCACCACCGCTGCTGCCCGCGTTCCCACCGTCTACGGAAAGACCCCTGTGACCGAGACCACCGTCCACCACCACCAGTTCGACATCGTCATCATCGGCGCCGGAGGCGCGGGCATGCGAGCCGCGATCGAAGCCGGCCCGAAGGCGAAGACGGCCGTCATCTCGAAGCTCTACCCCACCCGGTCGCACACCGGTGCGGCACAGGGCGGGATGGCCGCGGCCCTCGCGAACGTCGAAGAGGACTCGTGGGAGTGGCACACCTTCGACACGATCAAGGGCGGCGACTACCTGGTCGACCAGGACGCCGCCGAGATCCTCGCGAAAGAGGCCATCGACGCCGTCATCGACCTCGAGAACATGGGCCTGCCGTTCAACCGCACGCCCGAGGGCAAGATCGACCAGCGCCGTTTCGGTGGCCACACCCGCGACCACGGCAAGTCCCCGGTCCGCCGGGCCTGCTACGCAGCAGACCGCACCGGGCACATGATCCTGCAGACGCTGTTCCAGAACTGCGTGAAGCTCGGCGTCGAGTTCTACAACGAGTTCTACGCGCTCGACCTCATCATGGTCGACGTCGTCGGTGACGACGGTGTCACCCGCCAGCAGCCGGCCGGCGTCGTCGCGTTCGAGCTCGCGACCGGTGAGCTGCACGTCTTCCACGCCAAGGCGATGATCTTCGCGACCGGCGGCTTCGGGAAGATGTACAAGACCACCTCGAACGCGCACACCCTGACCGGCGACGGCGTGGGCATCATCTGGCGCAAGGGCCTGCCGCTCGAGGACATGGAGTTCTTCCAGTTCCACCCGACCGGGCTCGCCGGGCTCGGCATCCTGCTGACCGAGGGCGCCCGCGGCGAGGGCGCCATCCTCCGGAACGCCTCGGGCGAGCGCTTCATGGAGCGGTACGCCCCCACCATCAAGGACCTCGCACCCCGTGACATCGTGGCGCGCTGCATGGTGCAGGAAGTCGCCGAGGGTCGGGGTGCCGGACCGAACAAGGACTACGTGCTGCTCGACTGCACGCACCTGGGCGCCGAGGTCCTCGAGACGAAGCTGCCGGACATCACCGAGTTCGCACGCACCTACCTCGGCGTCGACCCCGTCGTCGAACCGGTGCCCGTGATGCCGACCGCGCACTACGCGATGGGCGGGATCCCGACGAACGTCAAGGCCGAGGTCCTGTACGACAACACCACCGTCGTCCCCGGCCTGTACGCCGCCGGCGAGTGCGCCTGCGTCTCCGTGCACGGCTCCAACCGCCTCGGGACCAACTCGCTGCTCGACATCAACGTCTTCGGCAAGCGCTCGGGCAACAACGCCGCCGAATGGGTCCAGACCGCCGAGTTCCTCCCCCTGCCGGAAGACCCGGCGGCCGGCGTCCGCGGCATGCTCGACCAGCTCCGTGCCTCGACCGGCACCGAGCGCGTCTCCGCCCTCCGCAAGGAACTGCAGGAGGAGATGGACAAGAACGCCCAGGTGTTCCGCACGGACGAGTCGCTCGCCCGCGTCACCGAGACCCTGCACACGCTCCGCAACCGCTTCATGCAGGTCTCCGTGCAGGACAAGGGCAAGCGGTTCAACACCGACCTGCTCGAGGCCGTCGAGCTCGGGTTCCTGCTCGACCTGGCCGAGGTCGTCGTCTACTCCGCACGAAACCGCAAGGAGAGCCGCGGCGGTCACATGCGCGACGACTACCCGAAGCGCGACGACGAGAACTACATGCAGCACACCATGGCGTACCTGACGGGCGACCCGCACTCGTCACTCGCCGACGACCACATCACGCTCGACTGGAAGCCCGTCGTCATCACGCGGTACCAGCCGATGGAGAGGAAGTACTGAGATGACCGACACCCTGGTCTCCGACGCACCCCGCACCGACACCGTGCAGGACGCTCCTCCCGGATCCTTCTCCGTCACGGTCATCGTCCGTCGCTTCGATCCCGACGTCGATGACGAGCCGCGCTGGCAGGACTTCGACGTCATGATGCTGCCGACCGACCGCATCCTCGACGCCCTGCACAAGATCAAGTGGGAGCAGGACGGGTCCCTGACCTTCCGCCGCTCGTGCGCACACGGCGTCTGCGGGTCCGACGCCATGCGCATCAACGGTCGCAACCGCCTGGCGTGCAAGACCCTGATCAAGGACCTCGACGTCTCGAAGCCGATCTACGTCGAGGCGATCAAGGGCCTGCCGCTCGAGAAGGACCTCGTCGTCGACATGGAGCCCTTCTTCCAGAGCTACCGCGAGGTGCAGCCGTTCCTGCAGTCCTCGTCGGCCCCGACGCCCGGCAAGGAGCGCGTGCAGTCCGTCGCCGACCGCGCCCGCTTCGACGACACCACGAAGTGCATCCTGTGCGCCGCGTGCACGTCGTCCTGCCCGGTGTTCTGGACCGACGGGCAGTACTTCGGCCCCGCAGCGATCGTGAACGCACACCGGTTCATCTTCGACTCCCGCGACGACGCCGCGAACGTCCGTCTCGACATCCTCAACGACAAGGAAGGCGTCTGGCGCTGCCGCACGACCTTCAACTGCACCGACGCGTGCCCCCGTGGCATCCAGGTGACGAAGGCGATCTCCGAGGTCAAGCAAGCGATCATGCGCGGCCGGGCGTAGTCCCGGCTCTGTCCAAGGCCCAGCACCACGCCGACCGATAGGCTCCCGACCATGACGTTCGCGGACACCCGCCCCATCCTCGACCAGCTCGGCTACACGACCCGGTACGTGCAGCTCCCCGGCGAGACCCTGCACGAACCGCCGGTCGAGGGGGCGCTCCGCATCGTCCAGACCGACGCCTCCGGCTACGCGCTCGAGGTCGTCGACTACGGCACGGCTCGTCGTCTCGCGCAGGCCACGGGCGAGGACGACGCGGTCGAGATGCTGCGCCGGTTCCTGAACCGTCCGTTCCCGGAGCCGCGCGACATCCCCCGCCACGAGCTCGAGGGGCTCCGCGACCGCGCGGCGTCGACCTACCCGCAGCTCGCGCAGCAGGTCGCACAGGCCGGCGAGCAGGGGCTGACCATCCAGATCCCGGCCGGTGTCCCCGTCGACCGCATCGGTGGCCCGGACGGCTACCTGCTGCACCCGCTCGACACCCCGCTGCCCAGCCGGTCGCTGCCCCCGCACGTGACCTCGTCGCCGGAGACCCACCGGTACGTCGTCGACCGGCCGTTCCTGGTGAACGTCCGCTTCGTCCAGCCGTGGTTCGAGCAGCCGGGCGGGGCCCTGCGCTTCCAGATCGCCGACCCGTCGGCCACCGTGCGTGACCTGGTCGTCGACGGCGCGCTCGTCCGTCTCCGGGTGGTCTGAGCCCTCCGACACACGAACAGCCCGCCCCACGCTCGACGCGTGGGGCGGGCTGTTCTGGTCCGTGGAACTACCGCAGGTCGGGGCGGTCGTACTGCGCGCCGGCCGGGCTCGACGGCAGGCAGCCGAACACGATCGCGGCGGCGCTGACGAAGAGCGCGATGAGCCAGAACGGGCCTGCCAGGTTCGCATCGTGCACGCGACGCCAGCCCAGGGCGATGCCCGGCACGATCGTGGCGAGCCACCAGAGGAAGTAGAGCCCGAGCAGCACGAAGGCGAACGGAGACGGCGCGCTGCTCCCCGTGGGGTTGCCGTACTCGTCGACGGCGCCACTCGCCCCGACCGTCGCGAAGAGGACGGCGTAGAACCCGCCGAACAGCACGATGGTCACGATGGCGTTGGCGAGCACCGCGTACCAGAACTCACTCCGGCTGGCGCGGCCGTCGAACCGGGCGTACTTCTTGAAGAACCGGGTGAACGCGTCGAGGAACCCGATGCCGTACCACGGTGCCCAGAGCGGCGGGACCCCGTCGGGACCGAGCGGGATCGGCTGCGCGAACTGCGGGTACGGGTCGGCGTACGGCTGCGCGTACGGCTGTTGCCCGTAACCCGGCTGCTGCCCGTAACCCGGCTGCTGCCCGTAACCCGGCTGCTGCCCGTACCCAGGCTGCTCGCCGGAACCGGGCTGCTGCCCGTACCCAGGCTGCTCGCCGGAACCGGGCTGCTGCCCGTGGCTCGGATGCCCCTGCGGCTGATCGCCGTTCGGCTGGCCCCACTGGGGCGTCCCGTCGTTGCTCATCGGTTCGTCTCGGGCCGGTCGTAGCGCGCGCCCTGCGGGTTCGACGGCAGGAGGCCGAAGACGATGCCGGCGACGCCGATGAACAGCGCGATGATCCAGAGCGCCCCGGAGAGGTTCGCATCGTGCAGACGTCGCCAGCCGAGGGCGAGCGACGGCACCAGGGTCGCGAGGCCCCAGAGCGCCAGCAGGACGAGCACGACCCAGAAGACCGGCGGAACCGGGTCGACCACGGTGATCTCGTTGCCGTAGTAGTCGACGGTCCGGGAGTTGAGCGTGGTGAGGCGGATGACCGTCCCGATGACCACGAGTGCCCCCGTGACGATCGCGTTCGCCAGGAACCACCACCAGAACTCACTCCGGCTCGCACGACCGGTGAACGTGGCGTACTTCGCGAAGAAGCGCGCGACTGCCTTCGGGAACGAGATCCCGTACCACGGGGCCCATCGCGGCGGCGTCCCCGCGGCGTCGGTCTGCTGACCGGTCTGCTGCGGGGCCGCCCACTGCTGCGTGCTCTCGGTCATCGGGAGCCCTGCGGACGGTCGAAGCGCGCACCCTGGGGGTTCGAGGGCAGCAGGCCGAAGACGATGCCGACGATGCCGACGAAGATCGCGATGATCCACAGCGCGCCCGTCAGGTTCGCGTCGTGCAGGCGGCGCCAGCCGAGGGCGAGCGTCGGGACGATGATCGCGAGACCCCAGAGCAGGGAGACGATGCCGACGATGACGAAGAGCGCGGACGGCTCGGTGACGGTGGACTGGACGCTGGCCGACGTCGAGGACGACATCGACACGGTCGAGCGCTCGGAGGTCGCGAAGCCGATGCCGTACAGGATGCCGAGGACGATGCCGACGATCCCGTTCGCCAGGTACCACCACCAGAACTCGCTCCGGCTGGCCCGACCACTGAACGTCGCGTACTTCTTGAAGAAGCGGCCGAAGGCCTTGCCGAACGAGATCCCGTACCACGGTGCCCAGAGCGGCGGTTCGCCGTTCGGTCCGGTCGGCGGCTGCTGGCCGTACTGCGGTGCGCCGCCGTTCTGGGGTGTGCCGCCGAACTGGGCGTTCGGCTGGTTGTTCGGATCCTGCGGGTACTGGTCGCTCACGTGGTCCCCCTCGAGTGTTGGCTGATGTTCACGGTCGAGTCAACCAGAACTCCTGAGAGGCCGTCAGAACCGGTACCGCGCGTCAGCCCTGCAGCGGACGGTCGTACTGCTGCCCCTGCGGGTTCGACGACATCAGGCCGACGATCAGCGAGAACAGGATGCCGATCGGCGGGATGACGAACAACAGCGCGAGCAGGCCGCTGAGGTTCACGTCGTGCAGCCGCCGCACGGTCAACGCGATGAAGCCGAGCGCGCAGGCCAGGTTCCAGAGGCTGCCGAGACCGTCGGAACCGTCGTCGATGAACGGCAGCACGTTGAACCCGTTGCCGATGATGCCCGCGGCCGCCGAACCGATCAGGTACCAGAGCGCCCAGAACCAGTACTCCGACTGGCTGGCCCGGCCGTCGAACCGCACGTACTTCTTCCAGAAGCGCAGGAACGCCTGGGGGAACGGGATGCCGTACCAGGGCGCCCAGAGCGGCGGCTCGGACCTGCCGCCACTCGGCCGCCCCGGACCGGGCTGCGCGGACTGGCCGTACGGGTCCCGGGGCGGGTACTGGTCACTCATCGTGGGGTTCCTTCCGGCGGGGCTGTCGGTCCACACAGAGTGTGGCACTCCCTCGAGCCGGCGAGCGTCCTCCGTGCGAACGACTCTGGCTCCGACCGTGCACCTGACCCGACCGTGCGGTCAGGGCAGGAGCGCGAGCTTGCCCCCGGGGTGCCCGGACTCCAGCAGCTCCGCCGCCGCCTTCGCCTCGGCCAGCGGGAAGGTCCGCGCCACCGGGACCTCGAGCTGTCCGGCGCCGGCGAGGTCGATGAGCCGCTGCCGCACCGAGTCACGGAACGCCTTGCTGGCCGGCTGCGCGCCGCCCACCGCGGCGATGCCGTCCGATGCAGCCCGCGCCTGCGCGGCGATCGTGACGATGCGTGACCGGTCCGCGACCAACGCGAGCGAGACGTCGACGGCCTCGTCGGTGCCGACGCAGTCCAGTGCCACGTCGATGCCGGAGGGTGCGAGGTCACGGACACGCGCCTCCAGGCCGTCGCCGTACTGGACCCACTCGCCACCGAAGCGTCGCACGACGTCCGCACCACGTTCCGACGCGGTTCCGATGACGCGGGTGCCGAGCAGCCGCAGCTGCTGGAGCAGGCTGACGCCGACCGCGCCCGAGGCGCCGTGCACCAGGACGGTGTCGCGCCCCTCGGCGCGGGTGACGCGGAGCATGTCGGCGGCGGTCGAGCCGGCGAGGAGCAGGTTGGCGGCCTCCGGGAAGCCGAGCGACGCGGGCTTCGCGAAGACGTCGGCCGCGGGCACCGTGACCGACTCCGCCCAGCCGCCGCTGATGCGGAACGCCAGGACCTCGTCGCCGACCGCTCCCCCGCCGGACGCGATCTGCGTGTCGGGGCCGACGGCGGCCAGGACGCCGGCGATCTCGTACCCGACGGCGATGGGCAGGTCCGCGGGATCGCCCTGACGGGTGTGCTTGGTGTCCGCCGGGTTCATGCCGGCGGCGCGGACGGCGATGGTGACCTCGCCGGAGGCGGGCGCCGGCACCTCGGTGTCGACGTACTCGAGGACTTCGCTGCCGCCGAACCGTGGTGCCACCCAGTGCTTCGTCATGCGTGCGACGGTACGCCGATGGCCTGCTGGCGGGACGAGCCACGATCGACTGACCGGCCTCGTGCTGCCCTTCCGGCACGACGCCGGATGGTCACGAGTGCTCGCGCCGGTCAGGGCGTGGTCGCTTCCGTAGCTCCTGGTACCAGGCGGAGCCTTCGACACGGCGGACGAGATCTTCGACGGCCGCCTCGCGGTCGCCGCTCTCGCGAGTCGATTCATCCGTGCCGCGATCGCTGGTCGTGGACACTCGCCATCCGTACCGTTCAGCTCCGCACGCGACTGACTCATGGAATGACCACCGCCTTTCGGACAAGCGTCGGACGCCAACCGAGGTCGAATCTCCGTGCCGGGCCAGGCGCAGTGGTGCGAGTCACGCTCGCCGGCATCGCCGTCTTCGGACAGCCAGGCTCGGCGCACACCCGGGGCCGCGGAAGGACGAATCGAGTGATTCGGGACTAGATGCTTCCCACTTGTGTACCCGGAGAAGACCCACTCACGATCTCGATCACCTCGGCGAGCGAACGCTCCCGGACCCAAGCAAGCCGGTAGACCAGTGACCACTCGATGTCGGAGAGCGTTCGCACGATGTGTTCCTCACCGTCGATGTGCCACCGAAGCTCTCTGTCTGAATTGTCCTCAATCAGGTCGACTCCTGCAGGCGTCATCGCCTTCCCGTCGAACCACGGCGCATCATTTCGGGCTTCACCTTCTCGCACCAAGACGTAGCGCTCGGCGTCGGCCAAACAGCTGAACCACGCGAGAGGCCAGCTGCTCCCCTTGTCACGAATCTCGAACTTGTACCCAGAGCCGTCGGAAGCAATCCGGAAAGCGGTCTCCGGTGTGCCGTACTCGAAAACGATCCGCTCATCGCGCTTGATGCCGGGTATCGAAGAGAGGTCCGGCGGTTCATTGCCCACGAACGCTCCGAGCAGATCGGCGTCAAGTCGCCGAAGGCCAGTCCGATCAATCAAGCGTGAAAGCCCTTCTCGTCATCGACGGCAGCATTCCTTCGTCAGGTCTGCTCCGCAGCATCGTCATCGCATCGACCGGAGTTCCGCGTGAGGTCACGACCTGTACGTGCGGACCGCCGCCCGGCTGACCGAATGCCGCGTCGATACGACTCACCTTGAGCTCCCGCCCGCGATCCCGGTCGACCGCGTCGGTGGGCCGGATGGTTGGCTCCTCAACCCGTTCGGCGCGTCGTTCGAGTCGAGGCCACTCCCGCCCAACGCCTTGTCGCTCCCGTCGAGCGTGCACCCTCACGTCACCGACGGCATCGTGCTCGTGCATGCGCAGATCACACTTCCGTGGTTTGGCAGCCCGGCGGAGCGATCCGGTTCTCCATCGCCGAGGACACCGTGACGATCCGGGACCTGCTCGTCTGCGGTCAGCTCCGGAGGATGCCCGGCAGCGACTGATCAGACGGTGGCATCGGCGAACGCTGCACGGCCATCCCACAAGTGCTCGGGCTTGCCTCCGAAGCACTTCTGCCGACCGTCCCATTCGGCACGAAAGAACACTCGATCCGCACGGACCCACTTCGGATAGCTCATCGTCCTCAGTCATCTCACGGAGACAGCTCGGTGAATCTCGGTGACGTCGTTCGCCTGCAGGGAGGCCCACACTTCATCCACAGCGGAAGCGGAATCCAGCGTTTCGTCAGCAATGAGATAACGGCCGCCGTTGCCCGGCTGGACACGAACACGAGAGGTCGACGTCTGCACGATTCCAAGACGATCAGAAACCCACGTGCGCTGCCCGATTACCGGCGCGAACTTGCCTCGTCCTTCGGCTGCCACGGCAGCGTCATCGTCATAGACCGCTGCCGAATCCGGATCCCAAGCTGACACGAGGCCCCGCAGTACGCCCTCGACGAGGTCGGAGTCGATCGAGAGACGCTCTCCGTCGCGCAGTGGACCCGCGATAGTGATCTGCACCGTGTTGGAAGGCATGCGCTTCACTGCCCTCGCGGATCCGACCCGGAATCTCAGCGCAAGATGACCAGCGCTGCCCTCGCGGTACACGTTCAGGATGTACCCGCGTGCCGGGAATGCGACCCCCTCGGCGTCACGGTAGACGTGTGCGGAGAGCACCAAGGCGAGAGTTGCAGGATCCGGTAGGATACTGCGGTCATCGTCGGTGAGCGTCCACCCGTCGCCAGGGCCAAGGAATTCGTCGTACGCGGCGAGCTGGTCTGCGATTCGTCCAGCCAAGTGTCCGGGCAGCTCTTCTCGTGCGTCCCACACGGCACGAGCGTTCACCTGCGCAGTCCGGAGCCAAGAAGGAAAAGGCATCCGACAAATACTCCGTTCTCATCGGCGTCAAGATGACCGTCAGATCATCGCCGTCGTTCCCCACGCCTCGAAGAAGCCGTCGAACGGCGTCCGCTGCGTACGGATCCCACACATGCCATTCTAATCGAGCCCCTTCAGGCAAGGCGGCGATCTGGTCCTCGGCCTGCTCGATCATCTTGGGAATCCGCTTGCTCCAGTACGGACCAGACGGGTCCGCGAACGCAATTCCTCGGTCCAATGCCTTCGCATCGAAGAACACCTGCTGTAGGGGGTGTCCGCGTTCAGTCATGCCGTCGAAGTCGACGGTAGCGCCGTCTTCCGTACCGCGTGCCCGTCAGCGGTCCGGCACCACGGTCCACCGCTCCTCGATCACCGAAAAGTCCGACACCGCGAATCGCTCCACAATCTCGCGCCCTCGAGGAGCCCAGGTCGTGGAAGGTTCCGGAACGCGCCCAATCACCACAGAGACCCGAACTGAGTTAGTGCCCGAGGAACTTCTTGCGGAGCTCCTTGTGCCGGACGAATCCTTGCACACGGTTCACAAAATCGTCGACGGCTGCGGAGCGGTCCGAATAGTCGTTGACGGACTCCTCCGTGCTTCGTTCGTTCGTCGTTGAGACCCGCCATCCGTCTGCAGTCTTGTAGATGCAAGAGGTGTCCACGTCGTTGGAGGGCCGCCGCATCCAGCAGAAGGGAACACCTGCGGCTTCGGCAAGGGCGAGTTCGCGCGTGGCGTCGATGTCATCCATGAGTTCGTCCTGTTCTCAGTGCCGAAGGAGTTCGCGGAGCACGCCGAGCGCCTGGAGGATCCCGAGCGGCAGCGGCATCTCATCGGTTCAGCGCCAATCCCAGGAGAACTCTCACTCGAGCGCGTCGAGCGCGTCGAGCGCCGAGGGATCCAGGTCTGAGTGAAGTCGCGAGAAGTTCCCCTTGACCAGATCCATCCCGCAGATCAAGTCGTTGTCGACGGAGGCCCAGTCGATCTGTGACAGCGTCTCATAGTCGCGCATGACCTCCTCGAGATCACGGTGAACCGTGTCGGGAAGCGACTCCGCTTCGATCCAGGACTCACCGGGTGTCGCACTGCGCCCCTTCCCGATCAGTTGCACTACTGCTTGGCTGAGAGCGACATCCACGACCAAGTGCGGTCCTTCCGTTCAGGCCAGGTCGCCCGGGCGGGGCTGAATGCCGGATCCACCTTCACGCTCTTTGTGATCGCCGGGTTGTTCTTCAGAGGCGGGATCCGCTCCCAATCGTTCCTCCACCGCCGCCCGTACCCAATATCCGTTGTTACGCTCGTGGCATGACGTTCGAACAGCTTCGCGCTGACCTCGATGGCCGGGGCTTCGGCCTGGAGCTGGTAATCCTCCCTGGCGATCCGCCAGCCGGGCCCCCTCCCGAGGGTGCACTCCGGGTGGTGCAGGTCGGGCAGGCCTTCGAAGTGCAGTGCATCGACTACGGGCAGCCTCGGGTCGTCGTCAAGGCCCCTGACGAGGACGCGATCGGGCGAGCACTTCTGGGGTTCCTCGACCGGCCGATCCCGCCGGTGCTGACGATGGCCCCGTCGGAGGTCTCCGCGATCGAGGACAGACTCGCTCCGTACTATCCGCAGCTCCGCGAGCAGATCACGGCGAGTGGTGGTGCGAGCTTGATCCAACTCCCGCCTGGGATCCTCGTGGACCGCATCGGCGCGTTCGACGGCTGGCTCTTGACCCAGCTCAACGCTTCGTTCGAGTCTCGCTCCCTGCCGCCGACGGCGCTTCGGGAGCCTTCCGGAGTGCACCAGTTCGTGACCGAGGCGACCGTGCTCGTGCGAGCATCGATCGTGCCTGCCTGGTTCGGACAGCCCGGCGGTGCCATCCGCTACACGATCGCCGACGAGTCTGTGACCATCCGCGACCTCCTCGTCGAAGGTTCTCTTCGACGGATCTCCGTGCCTGTCAAAGCGCAGACTCCTTAGCCAAGCCGAAGCGATCGAGCGCGACTCGGGGATCGGTTTCCGGTCTACCGGACTCGATGACGGAAGCCCTTCTGGTCATCGACCGCAGAATTCCTTCCTTAGGTCTGCCCCGCAGCATCGTCATCGCATCGACCGGATTTCCACCTGAGGTCACGGCCTGCACCTGCAGACCGCCACCCGGCTAACCGAATGCCGTGCTCGTGCATGCGCAGACCACACTTCCGTGATTCGGGCAGCCCGGCAGAGCTCCGGAAGATCACCGGCAGCGACTGCTCCGACAGTGGGATCGGCGAACCCTGCGCGGCCATCAGCCGCAAGCGTTCGGGTTGCCTCCGAAGCCACTTCTCACTCGGGGAGGGCCGCCCCCGAGAATGCTCGCCGAGAGTCGACCTCGAGCGCACCCCGTTCGATGTCAGCTACGGGTACCCGCGCGACCGTTGCGAACTGCACCGCCGGGGCGACGAACCGCCCGCCTCCGAACCACGCTCGGTGAGGAGATCCGCGGACCGTCCATTCCAGAAGGTTCCTCTCGTTCTCCACACTCAGCGACATCCCATCGGGGAGTTCCTCGGGACGGTCGAGGAGCCAGTGCCCCAGCTCAAGGCCGGCCCGATAGCGAAGGGCACCAGACGCTGAAGCGGCAATCCGCCGCGCAGCGTCCTCGCCTGCTTCGAACGCCACCCCGGTCCAGTCACCGGATCCCCTGTCGCCTTTCCACGCGTGAACTGCTCCGCCTCGAACGACGTAGCGCTCCAGCGTCTCCCGATCACCGAACTCGACGAGCCCCGGCTCCGTCACGACCAGATCGTGTCCAGCGCGGCGCAGGAGGTCTTCGAGGAGTTCGAGGTGCGGGATAGCGATGCGTTCGTCCCTCACGACGGGATGCCGAGCTCGCGGAGGTCCGCAGACGAGCGGAAACTCACGGGAGGACCGGGGTCGATGAACCTGACTTGGCCCCCTTCCTGATGCCCGAATGCTGGAGCGATCTCGCTCACCTCGATATTCAGCCCCTGCCCCTCGAAAGCAGCGGCGTCAAAGTCGTACGTCCGGTAGGCCTCGCTGAGGTTGGACGGTGGAAGGGCGCGCTGTTCGAACGAGGTCCCCGCGAACGAGAAGAAGTTGCCGGACTCCTTGCCCAGCCGGTCGAGTTTTGAGCCGTATCGCTTGACGAACCCGTGCGGATTTAACCAGTTGATGAGGTGCCCGGCGACGGCGTCAGCGTTGCCGGGGTCCTCGGGCAGGTACGACTGCCGTTCCTCGTTCCAGTCGATGTAACGGTCTTCCCAGCTGTCCCGCGTGAGGTAATTGCCGTCGGCGTCCTTACCGTATTCGTCGTATCTCCGTGCCGATCGAAGCGCAGACTGGGTAGCGACAATCGGTTCGGGCACCCGTGCGCTGAGACCGGTGACAGCAGAGTGGCCCCGAGCTGGATCAGTCACCTGACGAACGCCTTTATTGTGATCATGGGGCCAGCCCGGCTCGCGGGTCTCCTTCGAGGAACTGCGCAGCGTCGACCGCCGCACCGTCGGGAGCGATGATCTGCACCTGAAGACCGCCGCTGGGCTTGGCAAATGCGGGGTCGATCCGACTGACCTCGATCGAGTACCCGTTACCCCTGAGCGCGACGGTGTCGATGTGGAACACGGAGTCGAGTACCGCACAATGCGCTGCAGGTCAGCAGTCCGGCAGGGAGCCAAGGACTGCCTACCGTGCGGCCGAAGACGCAGCTGCGGCGAACGCTGCGCGGGAATCAGCCGCAAGCGCGCACGATTCGATCAGCGCGATGGGCACGCGCGCCACGGTGGAGAATTGCAGCGCCGATCCCTTCGGGAGCGCGCCGCCGAACCGGGCTCGGTGTTCCGTTCCCGAAGCGACCCACCGGAGGACGATACCGTCGCCGTCAGGGTGCAACGCAAACCCTTCAGGGAGCTCCTCTTCGCGGTCGAGGAGCCAATGTGCGATCGGCAAACCACGGGCCTCGCGCAGGTATCCGCTGGCGTCCGCGACGATCCACCGTTCCGCATCAGCCGCCGACTCGAACTCTGTGCCTGTCAGCGCGCCCGTCCCTCGGTCTCCGCGCCACTCGACCACCGAGGTGTCCGACACCGCGAACCGCCGCATCGTCTCGAAATCGCCGTACTGGACCCTGTGCGGCTCGACGACGACGCGGTCGTTCCCGGCCCGCCGGAGGGCACTCTCGAGGAGTTCCAGGTGACGAAACACCCCCGGAGGGTCCTTGATCATGACAGGACCCCGAACCTCTTGAGGTCAGTTACGGAAACGAACTGGGGAGGATCTCCGGGCCGGAAGAAACGCACCTGCAGTCCCCCGCCAGGATGGCCGAAGGCCGGAGCGATCTCGCTCACCTCGATCTTCAGCCCCTGCCCCTCGAAAGCAGCGGCGTCGAAGTCGTACTTCCGATAGGCATCGCTGAGGTTGGACGGTGGAAGGGCGCGCTGTTCGAATGAGGTCCCCGGGAAGGAGAAGAAATTGCCGGACTCCTTCCCGAGCCGGTCGAGTTGCGGGCCGTACTGCTCGACGAACCTGTGCGGATCCACCCAGTCGATGCGGTGCCCGGCGACGGCGCCGGCGTTGCCGGGGTACTCGGGCAGGTACGACTGCCAGTCCTCGTTCCAGTCGATGTACCGGTCTTCCCAGCCGTCCCGCGTGAGGTAGTTGCCGTCGGCGTCCTTGCCGTACAGGCCGTTCGGATTGCCCCAGTCGTCGACGAGAGCGCGCACTTCGTCGCTCATCCCCGCGCCCTTGTACGTCGGGTCGTCAGGAGCTCGGTAGTTCTCACCGAGCTCGTCGAAGTGGAGGTGCGGCTGGCCGTAGCCGGGCCGCTCGGCATCGCCCCGGGCCGACTCGTCACGCTCCCAGCCGGGACCACTGGGATCGTCGGAGAACACCGGGTCCGTCGAACGGTCGTAGTGGTGCGGGGGCGGAGTCCCGGACCCGTCGTGCCCGTCGCCGTCCGGCCGACCACCACCGGCGCCGTGATCGGCATCCGTGCCGTGGCCCGACCCACCGTGCCCGGCCGAATCGCCCCCGTGCCCTGCCCCGCCGTGCGACCCCGACGTCGAACCGCCGTCGCCTGTCGTCGTCTCACCGTGCTCCCCGCGCCCACCGGCCCCCACGAGCGCCGGCTCCCGCTCCGGCGCGTGCACCGTCGCGTCGCCGCCGTCGGCCCGCGCGTTCGCGTCGCTCCCCGCCCGCACGTCCGTGTCCGCCTCGGTCCGAGCCGGCGGCACCTCGACGTCGGTGTCGCCGTGCCTTCCGTGCAGGTAGTCACCGAGCCCGGTCTTGAAGTCGGCGAGTCGCCCGGTCGACCCGACGGCGTCGTCACCGACACCCTTGGTCATGATCGTCTTGAGCTCATCGAGCCTCGGCAGCACCTTGGTCAGGCCCTTCGAGACCCACGCGCCGGCGTCGACGAGGTCGAGGTACTTGCCGGCCTTGCCGACGGCCCCCGCGACTTCGCCGACCTTGCCGACGGCGCCGAGCTTGCCCGCCTGCCCGACGATCGGGACTGCGATCGAGCCGATCCCCCACAGCGCCTGCCCGGCGGCACGACCGGGGTCCCTGCCCCATTCGTCCCAACCGACGGTGGCCTTGATCACCTGGGTCCACGCCTCACGCTGGAGGTCGGGGTCCTTCTGCATGGTCTGCGTGTTGACGCCGGTGAGGGCGAGGACTCCGCTCCACGACGTCGCCGCGGTCTCCAGGTGGAAACCCGTGCCGTCCAGACCGACGAGGGTGCCGAGCCCCTTCACGGTGCCCCAGATGCCGTCGACGACGACGGCCTTGAGCATGTTCGGCAGGAAATCGACGGTCTTCTCGGAGCACGATTCCTTGCGCTCCGACGCGGTCCCCCACGGCAGCTTCGTGCCGGCGGGCAGTTCGTCGTACCCGTAGGCGAGGGCGTCGTCCGAGCCACTGCCGCTCATGGCGTGCAGCGGTTGCAGGCCGGACAGCCCGCGGATGGTGTTCGCGCAGGTGCGCTCGGCAGCCTGGTAGGCCACCACCTGGGCGGCGACGCCGTTGATGATCGCGTTGTTCTCGTCGGTCAGGGTCTCGTCCTGGTCCCAGGACTCGACAGTGGCGTTGTTGCCGTACTCGGTCGTCGCGGTCTTCGGGGTGAACGCATCGACGTCGCGGTGCAGCTGCTCGGCCCGCGTGACGTACGCCTTGAGCGCGGCGACGATCGGCGTGACCTCGGTGACGAACGTGTCGAGCGCCTTCGCAGCGGTGTCCAGGTCGTCGCCGAACGTCGTGCCCTGGGGCCCGATGGGCGTCATGACCGCGAAGAGTTCCTGGTCGCTCGGGCCCTCGTAGGAACCGGAGATGCCGCTCCAGGCGGTGACGATGTCGGCCGTGCCGTCGCGGACGGCGGACGCGACGGTTCGCAGCGAAGCGGCGCCGCTCGTGATCGCCTCGAGCTGGACGTCCGTGTACGGGATGGCTCCCGTCTTGACGACGCCGGTCACCGGTCGAACATCCCGTCGAACGCGCGGAAGTCGCCGTTGGTGGACGCCGTGACGGCGTTCGCCTGTGCCGTGGCAGCACCCATCTCGTCGTCGCCGTGGACGATGGCACGTGTCGCGCCGGCAGCGCCGTACAGCGACGCCTGGATCCGGTTCTGGATCCCCGTCAGTGTGGCCTGCCGGTGTTCGAAGAACCCGGCGAGCGCCTCACCGATCACCTGGGACTGTGCTGCCGTCGCTGCGTCCTGCACGACTGCTCCGACGCCCTGGATCGATCCGTCCGCGGATCCGCCCAGAGCGTTGTTCATCGTCGTGGTCTTGGTCGACACGTCCGTCAGCACAGCTTCGACCCCGGCGGGGTCGACCCGCCATCCGTCGACCACGTCAGCCGATGTTGCCGACGGCCGACTTCGCCTTGCTGATGGCCGACTGCGCCGACTCGTCGTTCGACTGCAGCGATGCACGCAGCGTGGCGATGATCTGCTTGACCTCGCCGGCGACGGTGTTCCACCGCTGTTCCTTGGCGTGGTACTCGTCCGAGACGCCGTCGGCCTGGTAGTCGGCCATGGCTGCCTTCACGTCCGAGTCACGCTGCGCGATGAGCGACTCGAGCTGCGCCGCCACGGCGTTGAAGTTGTCCTGTGCGTTCTGCGAGGCCGCGACGTCGTAGTCGCGACGATCTGCCTGGTTGCCACCGCTCATGGTGTTCTCTCCCTCTCCCCGAAGATCCGTCAGGCGCGGCCGCTGAAGCGGGCCGCGTCGAAGTTCGAGCTGCCCTCGAGCGAGCTCGTGGACTGCGCCATGTCCTGGTCGCCTTCCTGGAACGAACGGTCCATGCCCGAGATGCCCTGCAGCACGCTCGCGAGCGCACCGTTCAGCTCGTTGGCGATGGTGTCGGTCTCGGCCTTGAAACGGTCGAAGGCCGCTCGACCGGCACCGTTGAACCGACCCTGCAGCGGCTCGGCCGAGTCGGCCAGCTTGCGGACGAGCGTCCCCAGGTCACCGGAAGCACCGGACGTCTGCTTGGTCAGGTTGGTCAGGACCTGAGCCCCCATCGCGAACTTCATCGCGCATCCTCTCCGTCGTTCCCCCACCCCGAACGGGTGACAGCGAATACCCGCAGCGTAGACCACGTCCGCCGCGCGCGTCACCCCCGGGTTCTGACATGATCGTTCCTGCCGAGGGGAGGTGGGGCATGTCGTCGATCGTGGTCGAGTCCGTGGTGCCCGTGCTGACCTGTGGTCGCTGCGGGGTCGCGACGAGCCAGGGCCAGCGCTTCTGCACCGACTGCGGCGCCCTCCTCGGGCGCACGGTCGGCTCCGCCGAGTACGACGCCCTGCAGGGCGTCGCCACAGGCTCGGCCGGTGCTGTCCTCCTCGCCCGGCTGGTGGACGTCGTCGTCTGCCTGCTCGGTGGTGCCGCCGGCGCCGCCCTCCTCTTCCTCGCCCACACCGCGGTCCCCTCCTCCGCCCCCGTGGGCACCGCCGTCGCCGGCGCGGTCGCCGGGCTCGTCGTGACGACCGCGATCGTGGTGATGCGTGCCTCCAGGACGGGCCGCGGGCCGGGCGGGCTGCTCCTCGGTACGCGCGTCGTCGACGTCGACGACGCGCTGCCCGCCGGGCCCGTCCGACAGCTCGCCCGACTCGGTGGCCGTCGGCACGGGCGTGCGCCCGGAGCCGGCCCGTGGGCCGCGGCGACGGGCACGCTGACCGCGTCGCTGCACCGTGGACGAGAGCCGCTCGACCCAGCGGTGCCCGCGCTCGGCACGGCCTTCGGTGCCGCCGCGTCGGCGGGTGTCCGTCCGGGGTCGACGCCGCTGCCCGGAGGCGCGGTGCAGGCTGGTCTCGACGCCACCCGTCGTGCGGGGTTCGGTCCCACCCCCGCGGCCGGGTTCGCGGCGGTGCCCGCGCCGACCGCACCGGTGGCCGATGACTCGGTACCGCCCGACGTGGTCGTCCTGCGGTTCGACTCCGGCGCCGTGCACTGGTTCGGCGGAACCTGCGTGATCGGCCGGAACCCCGAGGCGGAGCCCGGCATCGCGACGGTCGCGGTGCCGGACCTGTCGCGCACGCTCTCGAAGACGCACGTCGCCCTCGTGCAGGCCGGCGGAGTCGTCGTGCTCCGCGACCTCGGTTCGACCAACGGCACCTCGGTGGTCCGTCCGGACGGCTCGTTCGAGGACCTCGTCCCCGGAGTGGACCTGCCCGTGCCCGCCGGCTCGACGGTCCGGATCGGGGACCACGCGTTCGTGGTCGACCGGGTCGGAGCCGCGACGTGAACCCGCTCCGACGCGACACCGCCGGGGACGACCGCCCGGTCGCGAAGCACCCGCTCATCGACTCGGCGGGCGACGGCAGCATCCGCTACGAGACCCGCGCGGGGATCGTGCGGCTCGGACGTGCCCAGGCCGACCTGCTCGCCACCGCGGCAGGCGAGGGCGCCCGCCCGATCCTGGTGACCGACGGCCTGTCCGTCGTGACCGAGGCCTTCCGCCAGGCGTTGCTCGACTGCGGCGGGGCGTGGGTCGTCCGCGGTGACGACGGCCTGCGGAACGGACTCGACGGCGGACGACTCGACGACTTCACGGACGCGCTCCGGACCGGCCCGCCGACCTCGGTGCAGGACGTCGCCGTCGGGTACCTGCGCCCCTGGACGCCGACGGCGGAGCAGCTCGTCGTCTCGGTGTCCGTCCGGCACCGGGCCGCGGACGAGACCATCCTCGGGGGCACCACCGAGCTGCTCGCGACGGAGCTCGCCGGGGCGGCACCGACCGGCTGGGCGACGCACGAGCCCGCGGGTCGCGCGTGGGACCGGCGCACGCTCACCGAGGCCGCTCGCTCGCGGATGCCCGACCCCACGCGGTTCCTCGCCGTCGGTTCGCCCGACGCGCCCCTCGCGGTGACGATCGTCGCGCAGCGCACCGAGCACGGCGTCGAGGAGCTCACCACCGGGCTGCTCGCGGTCGGTGCACCCGGGGACACCGTCTCCGAGATGCGGGTCGCCGCCGTCCCGCAGGTGCTCGGGCGGCTCGCCACGACGCAGCTGCCGCTCTTCGCCCTGGTGCTCCGGCGCCCGGGCCGCGCGGACCTCGCGCAGGCGCCGCGCCTGTCTCCGCCCCCGCTGCCGGTCGCGATGCTCCTCGGTGCGCCGGCGGTCCGGCAGCTCGACCTCGACGTCGAGGCGATGCGCGACCGCTTCGGCGCCGTCATCGCCGGGCGCCCTCGGATCCCGGCGCTCGTGCTGCCCTTCGGGCGGCAGCAGGACCGCAACCCGGTCGACGAGCTGGCCGACGTCATCGACCACATCGGGCCCGACCGCGTCGCCGACGCCGTCGGGATGGACGACCGGACGAGGGAGCAGGTGCAGCGTGCCGCGGAACAGTGACTCGATCCTGCTGGAGAGCGTCTCGACGCACCGCCGACGACTCCGGCAGGCGTTCGTGCTCGGGCGCCTCGCCGACCGCCGGTTGGTGAACGACAACGTCAAGCGGTTCATCGGCAGCGTGGTGCTCGCCGCGGTCGTGGGGGTCGGGTGCCTCGGGTACTCCTTCGTCACGAACGCCCTGGCGCAGCAGGCCGCCCAGCAACAAGCGCAGCAGACACCGCGACCGGTGCCGACCACGCAACCCCAGCAGGAGACCAGTTGAGCGACTTCACCCGCGTGACCGTCGTCGGTGTCGGCCGCCGTGCCGACGTCGTCGTCGCCTCCGACGAGCCGTTCGCCGGACTGCTGCCGCGCCTGGTCGACATCCTCGACGAACCGATCGCGGACAGCGCGCAACCCGTCGCCCTCGTGCGCGTCACCGGTGAAGAGGTGTCCCTGGCCGCGGACGCCGCGACGCAGGAGATCGCCGACGGCGAGGTCCTGCACCTGGTCCGTCGCGCCGATGCACCGCCCCCGCCCGAGGTCTCCGACGTCACCGACGCCGTCGCGGACTCGCTCGGCCGTCGTCGCGACGGCTGGGGCACCGCCGCACGCCAGTCCGTCGCCGCCGCAGCCCTCGGGGCCACCGCCTCGGTCGCGGGCACCCTCGTGGTCGCGGCGTTCACCGTCGCCTCGGTCCGAGCCGCGTTCGACGGCGGGACCGTCTCCCCCGCACTGTTGCCGTCCGTGCTCGTCGGCAGCGGTGTGGTCCTGGCGATCGCGGCGCTCGTCGCTGGTCGTGCAGGGGCCCGCTGGACCGGCATCGCCCTCACCGCCGCGGCCACCGGGCTCGCGCTGCCGATCGGGTTGGCCGTCGGACCGGTCGTGGGACGGGACGGCGACCAACCCGCGATGGTCGCTGCCCTGGTGCTCGTCTGGGCGTGGATCGCGCTCGGCCTCGGACTCGGCGTCGGGCAGCGCACGCGGACGATCGGCGTCGCGGCCGTCGTCGGCGTCGTGCTCCCGCTGCTCGGCATGGTCACCTGGCTCACTCCGGCCCCGCAGGCCGCCGGCTGGGGCGTGGTCGGGATCGCAGCCATCGCCGTCTGCGGGCTCCTGCCCTCGGTCGCGATGTCCTCCGCCGGACTGACCGGCCTCGACGACCGGGTGAGCGGCGGCGAGCCCGTCGCCCGCGCCCGCGTCGTCACGGCGCTCGAGGACGCGTACCGGGCACTGGACTGGACGACCGCCGCGGTGGCCGCCCCCATCGCCCTCGCCGGCGCCGCACTCGTCTCCGACCGCGACCCCTGGGCCGTCGGGCTCGGCGCCGCGGTGGTCGTCGTCGCCGCACTCCGCACTCGGGCCTTCCCGCTGACGCTGCAGGGTGTGCTGCTCTGGAGCGCCGTCGTGGTCGCCGCGGTACTCGGGCTCCTCGGTCACGCCACCACCGCGCCGTTCCAGGTGCTCGGCTCGCTCGCCGGCCTCGGGGTGCTCGGAGCCCTGCTCGCCGGGGTCCGGCCGGCCGCACACCAGCGAGCCCGCCTGCGGTCGCTCGGCAACGTCCTCGAGACGATCTCGGTCGTCGTGGCACTGCCGCTGCTGCTCGGCACCTTCGGCCTCTTCGCCGCGCTCCTGGAGACGTTCTGACCATGCGGCTCCTCGACGACGTCGTCCCCGCGCTCGGGCGGGCGTTCTTCGGCAGCGTGGCCGGCGGTGCGCGCGAGCTCGACGATGCGCACCGTGCCATCCGGCAGGCCGTTCCCACCAGTCGGCGCATCGCGTTCGCCTCGCTCCGCGGCGGCACCGGCTGCTCCGTGACCGCGGCAGCCGTGGCGACCGTGCTCGCCCGTCGTCGCTCCGGTCGGGTGCTCGGCGTGGACGGTGCCGCCGGGCTGCGCTCGTTCGCCACCCACGCCGGCGCCGACCGGACGGACTTGACGCCGCGGTCCGAGCGCCGTGCCGCCGCCCGGACGTCCTGGGACGCGACCGACGGTCTGGCGGTGACCCCGTCGGGACTGCACGTGCTCCGGATCGGCGACCCGCGCCTCCCGAGCCGACAGGCCGCACCCGCCGAGTGGACCGACGCCGTCGAACCGATCGCGCGGTTCTTCGACGTCGTCGTCGGGGACTGGGGGTCCCGGAGCCCGTTCGTCGACCTCGGCGCCGTGGCTGCCGATGCCCACGTCGTCGCCCTCGTCACCGGCCCGGACCGCCCCGCCATCGAGGAGGGCGTCGCGCACGCCGACGCCGTCCGGCGGCACGCGCCGGACACGCGCGTCCTGGTCGTCCCGGTCGACGCCACGGGCGCTGGCCTCCGGGCCGCGCGCACCGCCGTCCGGTGGCCCGGGCACGCCGTCCACCCGATCCCGGGCGACCCGAGCGTCACCGGGGGCGGCGAACGCCCCACGGCCTCCCGGATCGCGCTCATCCACCTGACGGCAGCCCTGGTCGACGCCGCGGTCGACCGTCGCACCAGCCGCACGACCCCGGAGGCCGCCCGGTGAACCGCGTCGTGCACCGGCCCGCCCGGGTCTCCACCCCGCTCGTCCGTCCCGAGGCCGAGCAACTCGCCCCGCCACCGCAGCTCCCGGAGGGGCCGAGTGGCGGCCTCCCGCTGCAGTCGCTGCTGCCGGTCGTCGGTGCGATCTCGTCGGTCGTGATGATGGTCGTGCTCCGCGGCAACAACCCGGTGCTCATGGTCGTCGCCGCCCTGGTCTTCGTGGTCGCCCTCGTCGGCGGCCTCGGCATGGCGTTCACCCAGCGGGGCAACGCCGTGCGGAACCGGCGGACGCAGCGCGAGCGGTACCTCGACTACCTCGAGGAACTGCGCGGCGACCTGCGGACGCGCACGACCGCCGTCCGCGAACGTGCCGAGCACGTCGACCCCTCGCCCGACACCCTCCCCCGTCTCGTCGGCGACCCGGCACGCCTCTGGGAACGGCGGCGCACCCACGGCGACTTCCTGCGGGTCCGCGTCGGATCAGGTGACGTGGGGTGGCTCGACCTCGCCGTGCCGCCGGACCAGAACCCGGTGCAACCGCTCGACCCGCTCATGCTCGCCGAGCTCGAGCAGGTCGCCGAACACTACGGCACCGTGCACGCCATGCCCATCGCGGTCCGACTCGACGGCGCCGGGGACGTCTCGGTCGTCGGTGACCGCGACGCCGTGCTCGAGGTCGCGCGGGCACTCGTCGTGCAGCTCGCAGCGCTGCACGCCCCGGACGACCTGCACCTCGCCGCGGCGTTCCCGGCGGCGCACGCCGACGACTGGGACTGGTTCGACCTGCTCCCGCACGCACGGATGGACCGCACCTTCGACGGGCCGTTGCGTGCGCGCCGGGTCGCCGAGGACGTCCCGGCGCTCGCCCGCACGCTCGCCGGCGAGTTGGGCGAACGCGCCCGGACCGCCGCGATGTACCGGCGGTCCGGTGACTCGGCCAAGCGCAGCGACCTGCCGCGCCTGGTCGTGTTCGCGGACGAGCACGGCGTCGTCGCCGTTCCGCTCGCGCTCCCCGAGGGCGAGACCCGGCCGGAGGACCTCCGGATCACGGTCGTGCACCTCGTCGCCGACCGGCTGCACGAACCGTCGGACGTCCGGGTGCGGGTGACTGCGAGGTCCGACGCCCCGGGTGCCGGCCGTGGCACGGGTGCCGGATCCGGTGCACGCACGACGCTCCTCGAGATCGTCGACGCCCGCGACGTCGAGGAGGGTGAGCCCGCACCGGTCCAGCTCGCCGTCTGCGACCCCGTCGCCCCGCCCCTCGTCACCGCCGTCGCACGAGCCCTCGCGCCCCTCCGCCTGTCCGCCGACACCGAGCAGCGTGCCGAGTCGTCGGCCGCCATCGGCGTCTCGGACCTGCTCGGGGTCGACGACGTCGCCACGATCGACCCGGACCGCACCTGGCGGCCCCGAGCCCCGCGGGACTTCCTGCGCGTGCCGATCGGTGTCGACGACTTCGGCGCCCCGCTGCTGCTCGACCTCAAGGAGTCGGCGCAGCTCGGCATGGGCCCGCACGGCATCTGCATCGGTGCGACCGGGTCCGGCAAGAGCGAGATGCTCCGCACCCTCGTGCTCGGCCTCGCGGTGTCGCACCCGCCGGAGGACCTCGCGATGATCCTCGTCGACTACAAGGGCGGTGCCGCGTTCGCCCCGTTCGCCCGCCTCCCGCACGTCGCGGGTCTCATCGACAACCTCGCCGACGACCCGCAGCTCACCCGGCGTGCTCGCGCGTCGATCGCCGGCGAGGTCCGACGGCGTCAGGAGATGCTGCGCGACGCCGGATCGGCGCCCTCCATCACGCACTACCGGGAGCTCCGGACCCAGCGACCGGACCTGCCGCCGATGCCGCACCTCGTGCTCGTCATCGACGAGTTCGGCGAGCTGCTCACCGCGGAACCCGAGTTCGTCGACCTGCTCCTCATGATCGGGCGCATCGGGCGATCGATCGGCGTGCACCTGCTGCTGTCGAGCCAGCGCATCGAAGCCGGCAAGCTCCGCGGCCTCGACACGTACCTGTCCTACCGGCTCGGCCTGCGCACGTTCTCCGAAGCCGAGAGCCAGGTCGTGCTCGACACGGGCGACGCGTTCCACCTGCCCGCGGTGCCCGGCTACGGCTACCTCAAGGTCGACACGAGCGTGTACACCCGGTTCCGATCCGGCTACGTGTCCGGCCCGGTCGAGGACGCCGCTCCCGTGTCGGCCGTCACCACGTCGTCCGCGGACGCCGCTCCCGAGCCTTTCGAGCTGCCCGTCTACAACACGCTGGCCGCCGAGGACGACGAACCCGGTGAGGTCACGCTCGAGGCACCCGACGTCGGGCGGAGCGTCGTCGACGAGGCCGTCGAACGCCTCGACCGCGGCGACCGCGACACCACGCCGGTGTGGTTGCCGCCGCTGCCGACGCGTCTGGCACTCGGCGCCGTCCTCGATCCGAACACCGTCTCCGACCCGACCGGGGTCACGGTGCCGATCGGCCTGCTCGACGACCCCGCGCGGCAGCGACAGCGACCGTGGATGCTCGACCTCACGCGGGGCGGCGGACACGTCGCTGTCATCGGAGCACCCGGCTCCGGCCGGACCACGTTCCTCCGCACGCTGGCCGCATCGATCGCGCTGACCACCACGCCCCGGCAGGTCAGCGTCTACGGGATGGACCTCGCCGGCGGCGGCCTCGGTCGCATCGAGGGCTTCCCGCACGTCGGCGGTGTCGCCACGCGTGCCGACCGGAACCGCCTGCTCCGGTTGGTCGAGGAGCTGCAGGCGATGATCCGTCTGCGCGAACGGGTGTTCCGCGACCACGGCATCGACTCACTCGCGATGCTCCGCACCCGGCACGCCGCCGGCCGTGTCCCCGAACTGGGATCGGCGGACGTGGTGCTCCTCGTCGACGGGTTCGGCGTGATGCGCACCGAGTTCGAGGAGCTCGAGGACGCCTTCGCCGACCTGCTCCAGCGCGGCGGCAGCTTCGGCATCCACGTCGTCCTCGGACTCACCCGGTGGAACGAACTCCGGCTCGCGAGCCAGCCACTGATCGGGCAGCGGTTCGAACTGCGCCTCAACGACCCGGCAGACTCCACGATCGCCCGCGCCGCCGCGGCGACCCTGAAGTCCGGCGAGCCCGGTCGTGTCCTCACCGACGGCGAGTTGTTCGGCCAGGTGGCCCTGCCGGTGCTCGACGACGTGGAGGACGGTGTGGTCGGCGACGAGCTCGGCGCCCTCGCGCAGCGGGTCGCCGACAGCTGGGGCGGTCCGGCTGCCGCGCCGATCCGCCTGCTCCCGGAGTCGTTCGACCCGGCCGAGCTCCCGGACCCGCTCGACACCCCGACGACGGTGCCGTTCGCGCTCCGCCAGGACACGATGGACTTCGTGGCCTTCGACCCCGCCGTCGACCAGCACCTGCTGGTGTTCGGCGACACGGCCAGCGGCAAGACCGCGCTCCTTCGGGGCCTGGCGACCGGGTTCATGGACCGTTCGACGCCGGACGAACTCGTCCTCGCCTTCATGGACGTCCGCGGCAGCGCTGCAGCCGGGACGCCGGACGACTTCCTCGGCGGGCACGCGGCGAACGGCCGGGACGCCCGGGGGCTCGCCGCGGCCATCGCCGCGGAGCTCGAGCAGCGCGCAGCCGGCACGTCCACCGGACCACGGCCCCGCATCGTGGTGCTCGTCGACGACTACGACATCGTCGCCTCGGCCGGCACCGACCCGCTCGCGCCCCTCATGCCGTACCTGCCGTCGGCGCGTGACCTCGGGCTCCACGTCGTGCTCACGCGGCCCGTCGCCGGTGCCGCACGCGCGATGTACGACACCGTGATCCAGTCGATCCGCGACTCGGGTGCGACCGGGCTCGTGCTGAGCGGCGAACGGTCGGAGGGGCAGGTGTTCCCGAAGGTCTACGCGGAGCAGTTCCCGGCCGGCCGCGGGCGTCTCGTCCGACGCGGTACGCCCCCGCGCATCGTGCAGGTCGCCCACTTCCCCACGGCGACGACCGTCGCCCCGGCGCAGGCCGACCCCGCCGGTCAGACGACCGTGCTCGACCCGAAGGGAGCCGTCGATGCCCCGTGAGGTGACCATCCTGTCCGCTGCGGCTCCGTCGTCGCTCGCGCTGGTCGAGGCCGGAGCGCAGATCGCGCCGGATCTGCGGGTGCGAACGCTCGACCGCGTGGTCACCGAGATCGTCGACGACCGCGGGCGGGCCGTCCTGAGCGTCCAGATGCCCGAGCGTGTCGAGAACGCCGCCGAGATCGCACGACTCGCCCCGTGGGCGACGCTCGCCGCGCCCGTCTGGTGGACCGAGGCCTGGGTCCCGTGGGGGCCGACGGGTGAGGTCGGTGTGGCGATCGTCCGGGCCTTCGCAGCGTCGATCGACGCCCAGCTCCTCGTGGAGGACGGCGCGTGAGCACCACACCCCCGACCTCGGCTCCGCTGCCGCCCATGCCCGGCTCGCGGCGGGCAGCCGCGCAGCGCGCCCGGACCGTGCTCGTCGCCGGGGTCGCCGGCGGCACCGGGATGACGACGGTCGCGGCGCTCCTCGCCGATGCGGTCGGTGGACGTCTCGGCGTGGTGGTCCAGGCGACGGACCACTCCGGTGGCGAGCTCGCCGCACGACTCCCCACCCTGCAACCGGCCACCTCACGCGTGACGGTGCACGACATGGGGGCGCACGTCGGCCCTGCCGCCGTGCTCGCGGCGACGCCGGAGAACTCCCTCGTCGTGGTCGGGCGGGCCACCGCCGACGGCGCGGCGGACGTCCGGGCAGCGCTCGCGTCCATCGCCGATGCTCCGGACCCGACCCTCGTCGGGCGATCGGTCGTGGTGCTCGTGGACCGCGGCGCGGCGCACGATCCGGTGGACACCCGTCGGCTGAGCGACACAGGGGTCTCGGCGGTCCTCGTGCTGCGCGCCGACCGCGCTCTCGGCCGTCCCGGTCGGGTCCAGCTGGGAGCGATCAGCGACACCACGATCACGACGGTGTCCGGTCTGCTCACGGCCCTGGGCTGGTAGCCGCGACCGGTGGACGAACGGGAGGCCCGTCACCAGCTGGTGACGGGCCTCCCGTTCGTCGGTGCTGACGTCGTCAGGCGCGCGCGGACCGGATCCGCTCGGCGAACGCGGCGTGCAGCGGGTGCTCCGCAGCGAGACCGGTGATCTGCGTGGCCACGTCCGCGTCGGACGCGTCCGACGCCAGCAGAGCCTGCAGTTCGACGCTCTGCTCGTCGTCCGCGACGTCGAAGCGGAGCGCCGCACCCATCGCGTCCAGCAGCGCCGTCGGCTCCGTGCCGTCCTCGGCCAGCGCGGCGGCTGGCGAGACGAACCGCTCGTCGCGCGACAGCTTGCGGAGCGGCTGGCGGCCGACGCGGGTCACCGTGTCGGGCAGGTGCGGGTTCTCGAACCGGCCGATGATCGCCTGCACGTACGCGCGGTGCACCTCGGGGTCGAGCTCGTGCCGGCGGATGAGCAGGTCGCTCGTCTCGGCGAGCACGGACTCGAGCTCGGAGCGCACGGCGGGGATCGCGATGGCGTCCGAGATCTTGTCGGCCCCGGCGACGAAGCCGTGGTACGCGACGGTGGCGTGCCCGGTGTTCACCGTGAAGAGCTTGCGCTCGATCGACGCGGCGAGGCCGTCGACGTAGTGCGCGCCGGGGATCTCCGGCTCGTTCCCACCGAACGGCGTGCGGTCGATGGCCCACTCGTAGTAGGTCTCCACGGTCACGTCGAGTCCGCCGCCCTCGGGCTGCGCGGGCACGATGCGGTCGACGGCGGTGTTGGCGAAGACGGCCTTGGCCAGTGCGGCGTCGCGGCCGTCCTCGGGCAGGGCGGCGACGATGAACTCGCGCAGCCGGTCCGTGGCGTTCAGGGCGTTCTCGCATGCCATGACGGCGATCGGTGCGGCGTCCGCGTCACGGGCGACGAGCGCGCGGGCGATGACCGGGGCGATGAACTTCAGGACGTTCGGGCCGACGGCGCACGTGACGACCGCTGCGGTCGCGATCTCGGCGACCACGCCGTCCTCGTCCTGCGCGCTGTTCAGTGCGCGGAAGTTCGTGACCTCGTGGTCCTGGGCGCCGGCCCCGACCTCGTGCACGGTGTACGAGTCGGCTGCGGCCAGGGCGTCGATGAGCGGGGCGGCGACGTCGGCGAAGACGACCTCGTACCCGGCCTCGTGGAGCAGGAGCCCGACGAAGCCGCGGCCGATGTTGCCGGCGCCGAAGTGGACGGCGGTGCTGGTGCTCACTCGTTGACCTCGCCGAGGATCGACAGGATCGCCGCGGTGTCGGCGGCGTCGGTGAGCTTCTGGACCTCGTCCTCGTCGGAGAACACGATCGCGATCTTCGACAGGATGTCGAGGTGCTCGTTGTTCACGCCGGCGATGCCGACGACGAAGCGCACGGGGTTGCCGTCCCAGTCGATCGGGCTGGCGTAGCGGATGAACGACAGGGCGGACGACTTGATGGCGTCCTTCGCGTCGTTGGTGCCGTGCGGGATGGCGAGGAAGTTGCCCATGTAGGTGGACACGCTCTTCTCACGCTCGAGCATGGCCGGGTAGTAGTCGGCCGTGACCGCGCCCGCAGCCTCGAGGATCTCGGCCGCCTCCTTCATCGCTTCCGACTTGGTCGGCGCGGTGTCCTCGGTGTGGATGCGGATCTGGCTCTCCTGCAGGACGGGCATCGGGGGTTCTCCTTGTGTTGAGGACGAGATGGAGGGGACGGGTCAGCCCCGTCCCCTCCGATACTGCACTTCGTTACTGGTTGTGGCGTTACTGGTTCTTCAGCTGCTCGACGACCTGGTCGTACTGCGGAGCGTTCATGAAGTTGCCGACCGACACGTGCTGCGCGTTCGGGTTCTTCTGCTTCGCGCGGTCCGTCAGCTCCTCCTGCGTGATGATCAGGTCCTCGTCACCGGACAGGTTCGCGATCGCCTTGTTGGAGACCGTGACCCCTTCGATGCCCGCCTTCTTGATCTTGTTGCGCAGGACGCTGGCGCCCATGGCGCTCGAGCCCATGCCGGCGTCGCAGGCGAAGACCAGGTTCTGGACCTTCGTCGCCGTCGCCGTGCTCGCCGAGCCGACGCCGCCGAGGGAGGCCTCGGCCTCTTCCTCGTTGGCCGGGGAGTTGTTGCCGAGCAGGCCGGCGGTCGCCGAGTTGACGTCGCGGCCCTTGTTGGCCTGGAGCTTCGCCATGGCGGCGCTCATGTCACCGCCGCCGTTCGCCAGGTCGCGCTTGCGGCTGGCGAGGAGGAAGAAGGACGAGACCGCGAACGACACCGCGGCGGAGAGGATGACCGACAGGATCACGCCGAGGAAGCTGTTGCGCTCCGTGGCGCCGAGCACCGCGAAGATCGAGCCGGGCGACGCCGGGGCGACGAGGCCGGACTGGAACGCGACGTTCGTGGCGACACCCGTGGCACCACCGAGGATGACGGCGATGAACAGGATCGGCTTCTGCAGCACGTACGGGAAGTAGATCTCGTGGATGCCACCGAAGAACTGGATGATGATCGCGCCGGGTGCGGTCGAGCGGGCGATGCCGACACCGAAGAAGGTGAAGGCCAGCAGCAGACCGAGGCCGGGGCCGGGGTTCGCCTCGAGCAGGAACAGGATCGACTTGCCGGACTCGGCCACCTGCGCCGCGCCGAGCTGGTCGAGCACACCGTGGTTGATGGCGTTGTTCAGGAAGAAGACCTTCGCCGGCTCGATGATGACGCTGGCGAGCGGCAGGAGCGAGTGCTGCACGAGGAAGTCCACCGCGGAGCCGAGGCCCTCGGCGATGAGCTTGAACAGCGGCGCGAGCCAGAAGAAGCCGATCATCGCGAGGACGAAGCCCAGGATGCCGGCCGCGTAGTTGTTCACGAGCATCTCGAAGCCGGGCTTGATCTTGCCGTCCCAGATCCGGTCGATCTGCTTGATCAGGTAGGCACCGAGCGGGCCACAGATCATCGCGCCGAGGATCATCGTGGTGCCGGAGGCCCCGATGATGACACCCATGGTCATGATCGACCCGACCACGGCACCGCGGGTGTCGTAGATCATCCGGCCGCCCTGGATGGCGATCGCGAGCGGGATCAGGTAGGTCAGGATCGGGCCGACGAGGCCGGGGTTGGCGACACCGGCCGTCTCACCGAACCCGCCGAGGACGCCGACGGGCGTCCACCCGGTCTCGATGAAGAAGGCCGTGATGATGCCCCACGCGATGAAGATCGCGATGTTGGGCATGACCATGCCGGAGAGGAACGTGCCGAACTTCTGAACGGCGACGCGTGCGCCGCCCCGCGACTTCGCGGGTGCGTCGGGCGCTGCAACGGACGACGTTGTCATGTGCGGTGACTTTCTGTGTGGTGGAGCTGCTGCGTGGTGATGGGAGGGGTGGTGCTGGGGGTGGTGGCTCAGGCGGCGTGCGTCGCGGCCGCGGCAGCGGACTTCGCGGCCGCCGCCGTGCTCGCGGCGAGTGCCGCCGTCGCCATCTCGCGGGCCTGTTCGAGCGTGTAGCGACCGAGTTCGGCGCGCACGTCGGCCAGGGCCGCGGGGGTCATGGAGAGGGTGGTGGCGCCGAGACCGACCAGGACGACGGCGAGCAGCGGGTCGGCTGCTGCCTCACCGCAGATCCCGACGGCCTTGCCGGCGGTCGCCCCCGCGGCGCCGAGCTGCGCGACGAGGCGCAGGACGGCGGGGTGCCACGGGTCCTGGTAGGACGCGACCGTGCCGAGCATGCGGTCGGCAGCCATCGTGTACTGGGTCAGGTCGTTCGTGCCGATCGACACGAAGTCGGCGTTCTGGAACACCTGCTCGGCCATCAGCGCGAGCGACGGCACCTCGGCCATGACACCGGCGGTGCGGATGCCGAGTTCGCGGGCCAGGGTGACGAAGTACTCGGTCTCCTCGGCGTCGGCGACCATCGGGGCCATGACCCACAGGTCGGCCTCGGTCGCGGCGTCGGCCTGCGCGAGCGCGGTGAGCTGGTCGCGCAGGACCTCGGGGTGGTTCCGCAGGGCACGCAGGCCGCGGCGTCCGAGGGCCGGGTTCTCCTCGTCCTTGTCGGTGAGGAACGGCAGGGGCTTGTCGGCGCCGGCGTCGAGCGCGCGCACGACCACCTTCTTGCCGGGGAACGCCGCGAGGAGCTGGCGGTACGACTCGGTCTGCTCGTCGACCGTGGGGGCCTTCGGCGAGTCGAGGAAGAGGAACTCGGTGCGGAAGAGCCCCACGCCCTCCGCACCGAGAGCAACGGCGCCGGCGGCGTCGGCGGGGCTGCCGAGGTTCGCGAGCAGGGGCACGACGTGGCCGTCGGCGAGGGCACCGGCGGTGAGCGGCGCCGCTGCGGCGGCGAGACGCTCGGCGATGCGGCGCTCGACGTCCGCGACCAGTGCGGCGTCGGGGTCGGTCACGACCGTGCCTGCGATGGCGTCCACGACGACGGACTGGCCGTCGGCCAGGTCATCGGCACCGGTCACACCGACGATGGCGGTGATGCCCTTGGCACGGGCGAGGATCGCGGTGTGCGAGGTCGGGCCGCCGTCACGGGTGACGAGCGCCAGGACCTTCTCGAGGTCGAGCAGCGCGGTGTCCGCCGGGGCGAGGTCACGGGCGACGAGGACGAAGGGGGTGTCCGACTCGGGGACACCGGGGGCGTGCACGCCGCGGAGCTTGGCGATGATGCGCTGCGCGACGTCGTCGAGGTCGGCCGCGCGCTCCCCCATGTAGCCGCCCATCCCGACGAGCAGGTCGCGGAACTGGGCGAACGCCTCGTACACGGCGCGCTCCGCGTTGGTGCCGCCGTCGATGCGGGTGTGCACGTCGTCGAGGAGCGTCGGGTCCTGCGCCATGAGCGCCTGGGCCTCGAGCACGGCCTGGGCGTCGCCACCGGCGAGCTGTCCGCGCTTGTTGAGGTCGTCCGCCACGGCGGCCAGTGCGTCGTGCACCGCCTGCTTCGCGTCGTCGGCCGAACCCACCAGGGCGTCCTTCGACGGTTCGCCGAGCGGGTCGGCCATCCGGAGCACGGGGCCGTGGGCAACGCCACGGCCGACGCCGGTGCCGAGCAGTTCGGACATTCGAGACTCCTTCATCTCACACGCGCTTGCGGTGGGGTGGATCGTTCGGTGCACACGACACGGGAACAGACCACGCCCGTGCGGCTGAGCAGCACACTACCCCGCATCGCGTTGACAAACAAACACATCCGGGGATAAAAATGCAGAAACAGATGCCCGTTTGCGTCTGGCGGATCGAACGCAGGGGACGACATCGCGGATGCCGTGCCCGAGCGTGTCCGTTCCGTTCCGACCCGAGACGACGAGGTCCGATGTACGCACCAGAACGCCACCAGCGCATCGTCGAGCAGGCGCGCGCGCAGGGCCGGGTGGACGTCAAGGACCTGGCCGAGTTGCTCGCCGTCACGCCCGAGACCATCCGCCGCGACCTGACGAGCCTCGAGCGCCGCGGCCTCGTCCGTCGCGCGCACGGCGGCGCGATCCCCGTCGAGCGGATCACCCTGCACCCCGGTGTCGGCGACCGCGGCGGCATCAACCAGACCGAGAAGATGGTCATCGCCGAGGCCGCCCTGGCGGAACTGCCCGAGAACGGCTCGATCATGATCGACGCCGGCACCTCGACCATCTGCCTGGCCGAGCTGCTGCCGACCGACCGCGGGCTGACCGTGGTCACGCACTCGCTCCCCGTCGCCACCGCCGTCGCGAACCGCCCGGGCATCGACCTGCACCTGCTCGGCGGCAACATCCGCAGCGACTCCCTGGCCGGCGTCGGCACCTGGACGCACCAGCTCATCGGCATGGTCAGCGTCGACGTCGCCTTCATCAGCATCAACGGCATCACACCGGAGCGCGGCCTGACGACCCACAACATGGCCGAGGCCGCCGTGAAGAGCGCGATGATCAAGTCCGCACGACGGAGCATCCTGCTCGCCGACCACACCAAGTTCGGCCGCGAGGAGTTCGGTCGCGTCGCCCCGCTCGCCGCGATCGACACGATCATCACCGACCCCGCCGTCAACCTCGACCTGGTCCGCGAGGTCGAGGCCGCCGGCACCGAGGTCTTCTGGCCCGGCCGACCCTGACCGCGCCCCGTTCCCGCCCACCCAGCGCTCGCTAGCATGAGCCAACCACCCATCGACAGGAGTACATCGATGTCCGAAGCCACCCGCACCGTGACCGTCGCCAGCGCATCCGGCCTGCACGCTCGCCCCGCATCCCTCTTCGTCCAGACCGTGACGGCGTCGGGGCACCAGGTCACGATCGCCAAGGGCGACAAGTCCGGGAACGCCGGCAGCATCCTCGCCCTGCTCGGGCTCGGCATCGAGAACGGCGACGAGGTCACCCTCACCGTGTCGGGCGACGACGCCGAGACCACGGCGGACAGCCTGGTCGAGTTCCTGAAGACGGACCACGACGCGGCCTGATCGCGCAGGTCGCGTCCTGCACGCGACGACAGAGCGGACGGGAGGCACGGTGCCAGCTGGCACCGTGCCTCCCCTGCGTCCGTGGGGGCGTCCAGGGCTGTCGGCGCCCGCCGATAAGGTGTTCTGCATGACACGCCTGCGCCTCGCATCCGTCAACGTGAACGGCGTCCGCGCCGCCTTCCGCAAGGGCATGGGCGACTGGCTCGCCACCCGTGACGTCGACGTCCTGGCCCTGCAGGAGGTGCGCGCGTCGAGCGACGACCTGCCGGCGCTGCTCGGCGACGAGTGGGACATCGTGCACGACCCGGCGACCGCGAAGGGCCGGGCCGGCGTCGCGATCGCCTCACGCCACTCGGCCCAGATCCACCGCGTCGCGCTCGGCCCGGACGACTTCGACTCCGCTGGCCGCTGGCTCGAGGCCGACTACGAGATCGGCGGGACGACCGTCACGGTGGTCTCCACGTACGTGCACTCGGGCGAGGTCGACACCCCCAAGCAGGACGAGAAGTGGAAGTTCCTCGACGCGATGACCGAACGGCTGCCGAAGCTCCGCGAGCACAACCCGCTCGCGGTCGTCGTCGGTGACCTCAACGTCGGGCACGACGAGCGCGACATCAGGAACTGGAAGGGCAACGTCAAGCGAGCCGGCTTCCTGCCGCGCGAGCGCGCCTACTTCTCGCGGTTCTTCGGCGCCGACGGCGAACCGGTCGAGGGTGCCGACGGCTCCACGGGCCCCGGGCTCGGTTGGGTCGACGTGGGCCGCGCCCAGGCCGGCGACGTCGACGGCCCGTACACGTGGTGGTCGTGGCGCGGTCAGGCGTTCGACAACGACACCGGCTGGCGCATCGACTACCAGATGGCGACGCCCGACCTGGCCGCCAAGGTCACGGAGTACACGGTGGACCGCGCCGCGGCGTACGACCAGCGATGGTCCGACCACGCCCCCGTGGTCGTCGACTACGAACTCTGACCCCTCCTCTCTCGCTTCACCTGACGCACCGGAGCACCACCATGACCAAGACCCGCATCTTCTCGGGCATCCAGCCGTCCGCCGGATCGCTGCACCTCGGCAACTACGTCGGGGCGCTCATGCAGTGGAGGACCCTGCTCGACGACCACGACGCGATCTACTGCGTCGTCGACATGCACGCGATCACCTCGCCCCAGGACCCCGCCGAGCTCCGCGCGAACACCCGGGCCACCGCTGCGCAGTACATCGCGTCGGGCATCGACCCGTCCAGGGCGACGCTGTTCGTGCAGTCGCACGTGCCCGCGCACGCCGAGCTCGCGTGGGTGCTGAACACGCTGACGGGCTTCGGCGAGGCGAGCCGGATGACCCAGTTCAAGGACAAGTCGTCACGCCAGGGCGCCGAGGCCGCGTCGGTCGGGCTCTTCACGTACCCGATCCTGATGGCCGCGGACATCCTGCTGTACGACACCAGGGTCGTGCCGGTGGGCGACGACCAGCGACAGCACGTCGAGCTGACGCGCGACCTGGCCGGACGCTTCAACTCGCGGTTCGGTGACACGTTCGTCACGCCCGAGGCACGGATCCTGACCGAGACCGCGCGCATCTACGACCTGCAGGACCCGACCAGCAAGATGAGCAAGTCCGCAGCGTCGGACAACGGCCTCATCCGACTGCTCGACGACCCGAAGCGCACCGCGAAGAAGATCAAGTCGGCCGTCACCGACGCCGAGCGCGAGATCCGGGCCGACCGCCAGGCCAAGCCCGGTGTGACGAACCTGCTGTCGATCCTGTCGGCGTTCACCGGCACCTCGATCGCCGCGCTCGAGGAATCGTTCGCCGGCAAGGGCTACGGCGACCTGAAGGGCGAGGTCGCCGACGCCGTCGTGGCCGAGCTCGAACCGGTCCGCGCCCGGACGCTCGAACTGCTCGACGACCCGGCGGAGCTCGACCGGCTGCTCGCCGTCGGCGCCGACCGCGCCGAGTCGATCGCGCAGGAGACCCTGGCCCGCGTCTACGACCGCATCGGGTTCGTCCCGCGGTCGCGCGGCTGACCGTGCAGCCCGTCACGCTCGAGTCGGCGCGGGTCCGGCTCGACCTGCCCACCCGTGCCGACACCGCGGCGATCACCGAGGCCTGCCAGGACCCGGAGATCGTCCGGTGGACCACGGTCCCGACGCCGTACCGCGAGCAGGACGCCCGGACCTTCGTCGACGCCCTGGTCGGACCGGGGTGGGCCTCGGACCGCGAGTACACGTGGGCGATCCGACCGGCCGGTTCGACGTGGCTCGCGGGCATCATCAGCTACCGCACCGCCGGTCGTGACCTCGGGTTCTGGCTCGCACCGTCCGCGCGCGGTGCCGGCCTCATGCACGACGCCGTCCGGCTCGTCGTCGACCGGGCGTTCGAGCAGGGTGCGCCGGACGTCTACTGGGAGTGCTACGAGGGCAACACGGCCTCGGCGGCGGTCGCCCGTGCGGCCGGGTTCTCGTACACCGGCCTCGGCGCAGCCCGGGTGCCCGACCGGGACGGCGGCCCGACCACGGCCTGGACCGCACTGCGACGCGCCGACGGCACTCCCGCCTCCGAGCTCCCCTGGCCCAGCGCCTGAACGCGCTCACAACCGTGGTGACGTGTCACCCAACCACCGCCGGTAGGCTCGGCCCGTGAGCGACACGGCACGACCCACCGAGGTCCGGGCGATGCGCCGCGGGCTCGAACTCGCGGCCCTCGGGCCCGTCGTCGGCGACCACGCCCGCGTCGGCGCCGTGATCCTCTCCCCCACCGGCGAGGTCCTCGCCGAGGGGTGGCACAAGGGCGCCGGCACCCCGCACGCCGAGGTCGACGCGATGGCCAAGGTCGACCCGGCACTGCTGCGCGGCGCGACCGCGGTCGTGACCCTCGAACCCTGCAACCACGTCGGTCGGACCGGGCCGTGCGCCGTGGCACTGCTCGACGCCGGGATCACCCGGGTCGTGTACGCGATCGACGACCCCGGAGCCGACGTGCACGGCGGCGCCGACCGACTCCGCGCCGCCGGGGTCCAGGTCGTCTCCGGCGTCCTGGCCGACCAGGCCGAGGCGTTCCTCGAACGGTGGCTGCTCTCGGTCCGACTCGGCCGACCGTGGGTCACCGTGAAGTGGGCGTCCAGCCTGGACGGGCGCGCCGCCGCTGCCGACGGCACGAGCAAGTGGATCACCGGCGCCGCCGCACGGCAGCACGTCCACGAACAGCGTGCCGCCCATGACGCGATCCTCGTCGGCACCGGCACCGTCCTGGCCGACGACCCGAGCCTGACCGCCCGCGGGGACGCCGGCGAACTGCTCGCCGACCAGCCGCTCGCCGTGGTGCTCGGTGACCGCCCGGTGCCGGCCGACGCCGCGGTCCGTCGGCACCCGCGCGGGCTCGTCACCCTGCCCGGACACGACCTGGCCGCCTCACTCGGTGCCCTGCGCGGGCACGGCGTGCACTCGGTGTTCGTCGAGGGTGGTCCCACGGTCGCCTCGGCGCTCATCGCCGCCGGACTCGTCGACGAGTACCTGGTGTACCTCGCCCCGGTGCTGCTCGGCGGACCCCGTGTCGCCCTCGACGACCTGGGGGTGGGAAGCATCTCAGATCGTCGGCGGTTGGACGTACTATCGACCACCAGCCTCGGCCCCGACCTGCTGGTCCGAGCCCGACCGCACCGTCCGCAGCACCAGCAGCAGCAGCAGCACGACGCGACACCCGGGCTCGGGAACGACGGGCCCACGAACGACCGGAGCACCCCATGACCGATGCGCTGACCTCCCCCACGCCGGGGAGCCCGGTCAAGTTCGAGGTGTCCACGAACGTGCCGACCACCCACGGCACCTTCCAGATGCGCGCCTACCGCGACCTCGTGACGAGCGCCGAGCACGTCGCGATCATCGGCACCCTGCCGGACGGCTCGATGCCCACCGACGGGGCACTCGTCCGGGTGCACTCCGAGTGCCTGACCGGTGAGGCCTTCGGGTCGCTGAAGTGCGAGTGCGGCCCCCAGCTCGACGCCGCGCTCGACACGATCGCAGCCGAGGGCGGCGTGGTCGTCTACCTGCGCGGGCAAGAGGGCCGCGGCATCGGCCTCATCAACAAGCTCAAGGCCTACCGCCTGCAAGAGGACGGTCTCGACACCCTCGACGCCAACCTCGCGCTCGGCCTGCCCGCCGACTCCCGCGCCTACGGCGGCGCGGCGGGCATCCTCGCCGACCTCGGCATCACCCGCGTCCGGCTGCTGTCGAACAACCCGGAGAAGCGCCGCCAGCTCGAGGAGCACGGCATCACCGTCGACTCCCTCGTGCCGCTGGTCGTCGGCGTCTCGGCGCAGAACGCCGGGTACCTCGACACCAAGCGCGACCGGATGGGCCACCAGCTGCCCGAGCACCTCGAAGCGGGGGCCGGCGCGGGCGCCTGAGCGCGCGCAGGCGACGGACGCTGCGGCCAGCTGACTCTGGGCTGATTCGCAGGCAGACGACATCTGTCGTATGATCGGGCTTCCGTCACAAGCGGTCCCCCCTCAGCCGAACGCACCCGATCGGTGCCCGCGCCACCCCGCGCGAACCGATCGGTGTCCGCCGTTTCGGATCCTCGTGCTCCCCGTCGGGAGCACGCAGCACGGAAGACCCCGCCCTGTCATGACCGCCGCCCCGGCACCCGCAACCCCCACCTCCGCTCCGGCGCCCGCCGGCAACCCGCGCTCCCGCGTCGTCATCGCGAGCCTCGTCGGCACGTCGATCGAGTTCTACGACTTCTACGTCTACGCGACCGCCGCGGTGCTCGTCTTCCCGACGCTGTTCTTCCCGAACGAGGACCCGACGGCCTCGCAGCTGTCGTCCTTCGTCACGTTCGCCCTGGCGTTCTTCGCCCGACCGGTCGGGTCGATCATCTTCGGGCACTTCGGCGACCGGATCGGCCGCAAGACCACCCTCGTCGCGTCGCTGCTCGTGATGGGCACCGCCACGTTCCTGATCGGCTGCCTGCCGACGTTCGACACCATCGGGGTCTGGGCCCCGATCCTGCTCGCCGTGATGCGCTTCGCCCAGGGCGTCGGGCTCGGCGGCGAGTGGTCAGGCGCGGCCCTGCTCGCGACCGAGAACGCGCCGAAGGGCAAGCGCGGCGTGTTCGGCTCGATGCCGCAGCTCGGTGCCCCGATCGGCTTCCTGCTCGCCAACGGCCTGTTCATCGCCATCAACGCGGCGATGCCCGCCGGCGCCGACGGCACCCCGAACGCCGACTTCCAGGCGTGGGGCTGGCGCATCCCGTTCCTGCTGTCCGCCGTGCTCGTCATCATCGGCCTCTACGTGCGCTTCAAGCTCGTCGAGTCGCCGGTGTTCCGCGGTGTGCAGGAGTCCGGCACGGTCGCGAAGGTCCCGCTCGGCCGGGTGTTCCGCACCTCGTGGCGGGCCGTCATCGTCGGCACCTTCGGCATGGTCGCCACGTACGTGCTCTTCTACTTCATGACGACGTTCACCCTGTCGTACGGCACGACCGGCGCCGAGGCGAGCGCACTCGTCCCGAAGGTCGGCCTCGGGTACACCCGTGGCGAGTTCCTGACGCTGCTCATGATCGGCGTCGTCTTCTTCGGCATCTTCACCCCGATCGCGGGGCTGCTCGCCGACAGGTTCGGTCGCCGGAAGACCCTCATCCCGACCACGATCGGCATCGCGCTGTTCGGCCTGACGTTCCAGTTCTGGTTCGCGGCGTCGAGTGGGCCGATCACCGTGGTGACGTTCCTCATCGTCGGGCTCTCGCTGATGGGGCTGACCTTCGGTCCGATGGGTGCACTGCTGCCCGAGCTGTTCCCGACGAACGTCCGGTACACCGGCTCGGCCATCGCGTACAACGTCGCGTCGATCCTCGGTGCGTCGCTCGCCCCGACCATCGCGTTGGCGCTCTGGAAGCCGGACGGCAACATCTTCCTGGTCGGCCTGTACCTGACGATCGCCGCGGTCGTGACGCTGGTCGCGCTGCTCTTCGTGCGCGAGACGAAGTCGAAGGACATCGCCGACGCCTGATCGGCGACCACCCGCGGGACGGGAGGCCCGGTGCCAGCTGGCACCGGGCCTCCCGTCCGTCATGTG